>NZ_JBKOPS010000041.1:0-554 GCF_047272945.1 Rubrilithobacter danxiaensis | reverse complement strand
ATAGCAGAGGACAAGATTTCCAGACCACTGGTAACAGGCGCTCCGTTAAGCATGAGGGTACCGTTAGCCGGGAGGGAAGTGATTCTGATCTTTGTCAAGGCATCGTTTTCCACCGGATCAGTGAATTTGCTGCTAAAGTCAGCAGCAGAGAAAGCTACGGTATGATCTTCGTTGGCACTCTTTGAAACAGGAGCCACAACAGGAAGGTCATTGACAGGGGCAATGGTAATAGTAACGGTAGCATCGGCAGCGGCAAAATCGGTACCATCCTGTCCGTTCCAGTTAAAGGAAGCCGAGCCGTTCCAGTCAGGACTGGGAATAAATGACAGCTGCGGAATAGCAGAGGACAAGATTTCCAGACCGCTGGTAACAGGCGCTCCGTTAAGCATGAGGGTACCGTTAGCCGGGAGGGAAGTGATTCTGATCTTTGTCAAGGCATTGTTTTCCACCGGATCAGTGAATTTGCTGCTAAAGTCAGCAGCAGAGAAAGCTACGGTATGATCTTCGTCAGCAGTCTTTGAAACAGGAGCCACAACAGGAATATCATTGACGGG
>NZ_JBKOPS010000040.1:0-655 GCF_047272945.1 Rubrilithobacter danxiaensis | reverse complement strand
TATACAGCAGGAACGCTGACGATAGGCAAGGCATCCTTAACAGTTAAGGCGGATGATAAGATCAAAGCGTACAATACAGCCAACCCGGCCTTAACAGTAAGCTACCTGGGACTGGTAAATGGGGATACCCCATCGGGAGTAGAGCTGAGTGCCCCCACCTTATCCACAACAGCAACGACAGGATCAGCTGCCGGAGCTTATCCGATTACGGTAAGCGGAGGAAGTTATTCATCGAATTATACAGTAAGCTACAGTAACGGCACCTTAACGGTAGGCAGTACGACGCCAACGATCACCTTTGCCGATATGCATAAGACGTACGGAGATGGAGACTTTGATGGAGGAGCCAGCAGTCCTAGTCCGGTAACAATAACATATAGCAGTGATAACCTTTCGGTAGCCACGATTGTATCCAATAAGGTACATATTATAGGAGCAGGAACGGCCAATATAACAGCCAGTCAGGCAGGAGACAGCAATTACGATGCGGCAGCACCGGTAACCAAAGTATTAACGGTAGATAAAGCTACCTTAGCAGTAACAGCAGACGACCAGAGCAGGACCTACGGAACGGCCAACCCGGCCTTAACGGTAAGCTACAGCGGCTTTGTAAACGGGGATACAGCAACAGATCTGACCACCCCGCCAACAGCAA
>NZ_JBKOPS010000039.1:0-805 GCF_047272945.1 Rubrilithobacter danxiaensis | reverse complement strand
TTATTACTCAATACACAACCTGCTTTAGCTTGTAAATAAGGTTGGAAAACTCGTTCACAGCTTACATAAAAGTTGTTGCAGTCTATCAATGCGTACATTTCTTCTCTTTCTTTGATTTAATACAGTATAAGGTACTACTCCCCAAATCTCAAACTGAGTTTCAGGAGTACGTTTAATAGGTGAAAAGTTAGGATTATCAGGCATGAGGTATTCACTGCCTTTATGTTTAAGGTAGGTTCGCAGTATAAAGTCTCCATCCATTACACCTATTACGACATCCCCATTGGTAACTTTTAAAGAACGATCTACAACCAGGAGATCATCAGGAAATATACCTGATCCGGTCATGCATTCACCTTCAACCCGTGCGTAAAAGGTAGCATGAGGGTATTTGGTAACATAAGCGTTTAAATCAATCCGTTCTTCTTCATAATCTGATGCGGGAGATTCAAATCCTGCATGAACCTTACTGCTTACCAATGGTATTAATATCGTAGATTCTTCTACCTTTTGAAATAGCTTTACTTCTGTCATACTCCTCATTAATCGTTTTGCCTTACCTTAAGCAGATATCAGCTCTTCTTTGAGAAGTTCATCTTCTATGGTATAAGACGCCAATCCTAATTCCGCTACATATTTACAATTAGCAGGATGGTTAGGAGCAATAAAGACAGGCATATCAAAACCAAGTTGGATATAGTACTGCGTTATGAAGTTTTGTATAGGAAGGCTATTTGCAGTTTGTTTTATAGCTTCGGTTAGTCTTGAAAGTGGTTTTAACAGAAGCTTAATCTCATAGAACTCA
>NZ_JBKOPS010000038.1:0-1045 GCF_047272945.1 Rubrilithobacter danxiaensis | reverse complement strand
ACTGTGTAAAGGCAATGTCGGAACAATACCGTTCTGCAAAATCGTTGTCTAAGGAATACGGAATTACCCATTCCCTGTTTGAAGATTGGTTTAGGGTATATGAATGTCAAGGTGCAGCGGGTTTGTTGCCCAGAAAAGGGAAGAGGGTTTTCAGTCCTTCCTTTAAATTGGAGGTACTTAAAGCAATTCGCGAAGAAAAACTATCTTTAAGAGAAGCCTGCATACGCTTCGACCTATCGACAGATGCCATGATCATCAGATGGCAGAAAGGATTGGACAAACTCGGGTTAGCAGGTCTGGAACCGCGCCCTAAAGGAAGACCACCGATGGCTAAGAAAGTGAATCAAAATATCAAGCGCAAGCCTAGAAAATCGAATAAGACCGTCACTCGTGAGGAGGAGCTTCTACGGGAAAATGAATATCTACGTGCAGAGAATGCTCTGCTAAAAAAGCTCCAAGCCTTAGTTCCAGCCGAAAACAAGCGCAAGCCATAATGGAACTAAGGCATCAATTTGATCTGGCTATCCTGTTAGGTTGTGTGAAAATGGCAAGGAGTACATTTTATTATTATTCGAAGGAGGCGAAACAGCCAGATAAATATGAACAGGTTAAGGCCCAGATCCAAAAGGTGTACCATGCTCATAAAGGACGGTTTGGCTATCGCCGTGTTACCCTACAGCTTAAACGTGATGGAATGGTCATTAACCACAAGACAATCTTTAGATTGATGGGAGAAATGGGATTGAAGAGCCTGATCAGGATAAAGAAATACAGGTCGTACCGGGGGAATCTGGGAAAGATTGCCCCTAATATCCTTAATAGGGACTTTAAGGCTGACAGCCCGATGCAAAAGTGGGCCACAGATGTGACAGAATTCAAGGTCAAAGGAAAGAAACTTTATCTCTCCCCAATAATTGATCTGTTCAATCAGGAAATCATTAGCTATGAACTCTCTGATACACCGATTTTTAAGGGGGTAATGGACATGCTCAAAAAAGCACTGCCACATGTAAAGAACTCTTCAAAATTGATCCT
Source organism: Rubrilithobacter danxiaensis (assembly GCF_047272945.1). Classification (NCBI taxonomy): domain Bacteria; kingdom Pseudomonadati; phylum Bacteroidota; class Sphingobacteriia; order Sphingobacteriales; family Sphingobacteriaceae; genus Rubrilithobacter; species Rubrilithobacter danxiaensis. The sequence goes on along the minus strand of NZ_JBKOPS010000038.1, from coordinate 10 downwards.
ACATTCCGAC
>NZ_JBKOPS010000037.1:0-1259 GCF_047272945.1 Rubrilithobacter danxiaensis | reverse complement strand
TGAAGTAGTCACGACTTAATCTGACAGTTACGATAAAACGAGTAACTTCAAATCAGATTAAACAATGACAACACAAGAAAAAATCATCAAGAACAAGCTGGGCATATTAGAGCTTGCTCAGCATTTAGGAAATGTATCGAAAGCCTGCAAAGTGATGGGCTATTCCAGAGATAGTTTCTACCGATTCAAAGAACTTTATGAGCAAGGCGGAGAGCTGGCCTTGCAGGAAATCTCCCGAAGAAAACCGGTGTTGAAGAACCGTGTGGAAGAACACATTGAAAAGCTGGTAGTAGAACTAGCTATCGAGCAACCAGCTCTGGGACAGTTACGGGTCTCCAATGAATTAAAGAAACAAGGGATTTTCATCTCTCCGGGAGGAGTAAGAAGTGTTTGGCTCCGTCACGATCTACAGACATTTAAACTTCGTCTAAAAGCACTGGAAGCAAAGTCAGCACAGGAAGGCATTGTGTTGACCGAAGCTCAGGTAGTTGCATTAGAAAAAGCAAAAGAAGAGAAAAAGGCATTTGGTGAGATAGAAACATATCATCCCGGATATCTGGGAGCTCAGGACACTTACTATGTTGGAAACATTAAGGGTGTTGGCCATATCTATCAGCAAACCTTTATTGACACCTACTCTAAAGTTGCCTTCACTAAACTCTATGACAGGAAGAATGCTCTGGTTGCAGCAGATATGCTCAATGACCAGGTAGTTCCATTCTTTGAACAGCACGACTTACGCTTACTTCGGGTATTAACCGATAGAGGGACAGAATATTGTGGTTCCAGAGATCAGCATGAATACCAGTTATATCTGGCTGTAGAAGATATCGATCACAGTAAAACCAAAGCAAAAAGCCCTCAAACCAATGGCATCTGTGAGCGCTTTCACAGAACCATTCAGGATGAGTTCTATGCCATTGCATTTCGTAAGAAAGTTTATCGTTCTGTGCAAGAATTACAAACAGACCTGGACCGGTGGATGAATTATTACAATCAGGATAGAACCCATACAGGCAAGTATTGCTTCGGAAAAACACCGATGCAAACCTTTAAAGACAGCATTTCATTAGCCAAGGAAAAGTTGATAGAAAGACTGACCGAAGACCAGTTTGTGGCTTATACTCCCTTAAGCCACCACGGGGAGGGTGAGCCACAAAATGGGTCTGTTGAGTTCGAAGAATCTTTTATATATTCGAAGAGAACATCTGACACTTTTTAAAACCTAGCAATTGTCAGATCAAGTCTTGGCTATTACA
>NZ_JBKOPS010000036.1:0-1318 GCF_047272945.1 Rubrilithobacter danxiaensis | reverse complement strand
TGATTTCTATGATTCAAGCAACTAATTTATTGTAATTTTTTTCATATTTTCTATCTTGTTTTACACAGGCAAATACTCGTAGTATTAGCTTGTTCCTTACTGCATTGATTACACTCATCTTATTTTTCTTTTCTTCATTTACTTTCCGCATATAGTAGGCTCTTATTTCAGGATTATGTTGAATGGCTACCAGAGCCGACAGGTGCAAAAGAGTTTTAACTTTTTTATTTGCCATCATTGATACTTGGGCTTTCCCTCGAAACAGGCCCGACTCTTTTCTAAACGGGGCCACTCCCGAATAACAGGCATATTTCTTTGCTTCTGTAATGTCTTTAAACTCATTGGTACTTATTACTATTTGTATTGCTGTTACTTGTCCAACCCCACATACCGATGTTACCAAACTAAACAAGCGGCGTAGTTCTGTATCCTCCGATATCAATCTATCAATCGCTTCCTGTGTTTTCTTTAAATCCCCTTCTATCGCCTTTAATGTACTTTGACAAAGCCTGCTACTATTGCCTACTACTTCCTTTTCAACGAAGTCCTTATTTTCTTGAATGGCCACACTGAGGATTTTCTTGGCGGAAATTAAACGCGAACGAGTTGAGCTTAATTGGGCTAATCTTAGTACCACTTCTCGTTTAGGTTCCCATAATCGAAGATCCTCCCGATTTTTATAAGCATATTCTGCTATTCGCATTGAATCAATCTTGTCGTTCTTTCCCCGTAGATTACCTAGTGAATTCTTAATTTGAGTGGCTGCTTCCAAACAAACGCATGCTTTTATCTTATATAAATATCTCAGCAAATGATTACTATAGATACCCGTATGCTCCATACAGAATATCGCCCGGCTTAATTCAAATCCTTTTTGTTTGGACAACTCTTTTACCAATCCTCCAATGTTCTTGACCGTATTGCTTATCTCCCGGTGAAACAGCAATTGTCTCCCTTGCATTACGGTAAAATCCAGCTCATTTTTTGATACATCAATGCCGATAAAAAATGCAAATTCCATAACTTTATCCTGTTTAGTAAGCTAATGAGTTAACTGTTTTAAACTCCATCATCACCTTAATAACGAGCCTGAGAACTCTAATTTCTATTTGATGTCTCAGTTTAAAACAAGCGGTAAAGGATTTAATCAACAAATAGGTCTTTACCCTGGCCGTTGCGCTAATGCGCCTTTACCGCTGTTAACTTTTCCACAAATTCATCAGATATTAACAAAAGAAAAAGAAGCAAAAAGAAAATTTCTAACAACAATAACGGTAGTCAATATTCTGTGATATTTTGTTATTGTAAATCTAAAGGC
>NZ_JBKOPS010000035.1:0-1348 GCF_047272945.1 Rubrilithobacter danxiaensis | reverse complement strand
CAGCACTTTGACATATGCCAAAGGCACCGATCCTGCACACGGAAGCGTAACAATCAATGCCACTACAGGAGCCTATACCTATACTCCAGCATTAAACTACAATGGAGCAGACAGCTTTACCTTTACGGTAAACGACGGCACGGTAAGCAGTACAGCAGCTACAGTAAGCATAACAGTAACGGCAGTGAATGATGCACCGGTAGCAGATGATGTTTCCGCAACTATTGATGAAGATCACATTTTAACTTTTTCAATTACTGATTTTTCTAATGAGTTTATAGACATTGATGGAGATGCTCTGGTAAAAATAAAGGCAGTTACTGTTCCTGATGGCACTAAGGGATTATTGAAACTTAATGGAATTAATGTAACCGCCGGCCAGGAAATTTTAGTAAACGAAATTCCTAACTTAACTTATGTTCCAAATCTTAATTTTAACGGTACAAACAGCTTTAGGTGGAATGGCTTTGATGGTACAATATGGGCACCATCAAATGCTAATGTAACAGTTCATGTTAATAGTATTAACGATTTGCCCCAGGCAAATAATAATACAGCTAGTACCTGTCAAAACAATTCCGTAACATTTAGTATTACCAGTGATGATGCCGATGTAGACGGAACAATAAATACGTCCTCGGTGGATCTGAATCCATCAACTTCAGCAGAAGAAAAAACATTTTCTGTGTCAGGCGAAGGAGTATATTCTGTTAATAATACAGGAGATATTACTTTTATACCGGCATCAACCTTTAATGGTATCACTACACCTATATCCTATACAGTAAAAGATAATAATGGAGGCCTATCGAATGTTGCTACCGTTACAATTACAGTTAATCCACGACCAACAATTTCAGCAAATGGGCCAGTAACCTTTACTTATGGCGGAAGTGTAAAACTTACGTCAAGTGCCGGCAGTAGTTACTTATGGTCAAATGGAGCAACAACACAAAGCATTACCATTAATCAGGTAGCTGAAAGTGGAAATTATAGTGTTACTGTAACTAATTTCGATGGATGTACAGCTACTTCGGCTACTACAATTGTAACGATAGGCAAGGCTACCTTAGCAGTAACAGCAGACGACCAGAGCAGGACCTACGGAACGGCCAACCCGGCATTAACGGTAAGCTACAGCGGCTTTGTAAACGGGGATACAGCAACAGACCTGACCACCCCGCCAACAGCAACCACAGCAGCCACCACAGGCAGCGCAGCCGGAACGTATGCAATTACGGCAGCAGGCGGAGCATCGGCTAACTACGATTTCACGTATACAGCAGGAACGTTAACGATAGGCAAGGCTACCTTAGCAGTAACAGCAGACGACCAGAGCAAGACCTAC
>NZ_JBKOPS010000034.1:0-1361 GCF_047272945.1 Rubrilithobacter danxiaensis | reverse complement strand
GCAGGACCTACGGAACGGCCAACCCGGCCTTAACGGTAAGCTACAGCGGCTTTGTAAACGGGGATACAGCAACAGATCTGACCACCCCGCCAACAGCAACCACAGCAGCCACCACAGGCAGCGCAGCAGGAACGTATGCGATCACGGCAGCAGGGGGAGCATCGGCTAACTACGATTTCACCTATACAGCAGGAACGTTAACGATAGGCAAGGCTACCTTAGCAGTAACAGCAGACGACCAGAGCAGGACCTACGGAACGGCTAATCCGGCCTTAACGGTAAGCTACAGCGGCTTTGTAAACGGGGATACAGCAACAGATCTGACCACCCCGCCAACAGCAACCACAGCAGCCACCACAGGCAGTGCAGCCGGAACGTATGCAATTACGGCAGCAGGGGGAGCATCGGCTAACTACGATTTCACGTATACAGCAGGAACGTTAACGATAGGCAAGGCTACCTTAGCAGTAACAGCAGACGACCAGAGCAAGACCTACGGAACGGCAAACCCGGCCTTAACGGTAAGCTACAGCGGCTTTGTAAACGGGGATACAGCAACAGATCTGACCACCCCGCCAACAGCAACCACAGCAGCCACCACAGGCAGTGCAGCCGGAACGTATGCAATTACGGCAGCAGGGGGAGCATCGGCTAACTACGATTTCACGTATACAGCAGGAACGCTGACGATCGGCAAGGCTACCTTAGCAGTAACAGCAGACGACCAGAGCAGGACCTACGGATCAGCCAATCCGGCCTTAACGGTAAGCTACAGCGGCTTTGTAAACGGGGATACAGCAACAGATCTGACCACCCCGCCAACAGCAATCACAGCAGCCACCACAGGCAGCGCAGCAGGAACGTATGCGATCACGGCAGCAGGGGGAGTATCGTCTAACTACGATTTCACGTATACAGCAGGAACGCTGACGATCGGCAAGGCTACTTTAGCAGTAACAGCAGACGACCAGAGCAGGACCTACGGATCAGCCAACCCGGCCTTAACGGTAAGCTACAGCGGCTTTGTAAACGGGGATACAGCAACAGACCTGACCACAGCACCAACAGCAACCACAGCCGCCACCACAGGCAGCGCAGCAGGAACGTATGCAATCACGGCAGCAGGGGGAGCATCGGCTAACTACGATTTCACCTATACAGCAGGAACGCTGACCATCGGCAAGGCTACTTTAGCAGTAACAGCAGACGACCAGAGCAAGACCTACGGATCAGCCAACCCGGCCTTAACGGTAAGCTACAGTGGCTTTGTAAACGGGGATACAGCAACAGACCTGACCACCCCGCCAACAGCAACCACAGCAGCCACCACAGGCAGCGCAGCCGGAACGTATGCAATTACG
>NZ_JBKOPS010000033.1:0-1551 GCF_047272945.1 Rubrilithobacter danxiaensis | reverse complement strand
AGCTTGTTCTTGATGATTTTTTCTTGTGTTGTCATTGTTTAATCTGATTTGAAGTTACTCGTTTTATCGTAACTGTCAGATTAAGTCGTGACTACTTCAATTTAAGATTATTGATACCATGCTCACCAAAAAGAAGTTTAAGGATTTCTTTCAGCAGAATGCTGCTGCTCTATAAATAACAAAAGCCTGGCTCATTGAACCAGGCTTAGATATTATTAGTCTTAGCTGACGCTAAGACTGGCATGATTTACCAGAGAACTTTGTAGTACCGATAAGTAGCCGTTTCCTTGTCATAATCAAATACAGGTCGACCTACAAAATTGCGTTCTAACGGAACCGAGAATACTAGAAGAACGCTAGCATAGTCATAATTCGGTTTTCTAGCAACATCATCACTCTGGAAAAAATTTGTAAATCGAATACGCCCTTTTTGATATGACCATTTTCCTTCGTTATGAAATAATCTCACTCCATCAGATTTACGATAAATACTTTGCTTGTAGGTGCCTCCTTTTAAGACAAGAATTGTATCAATTGTATTTGTATGGTGTTTAGCGACATATGTTCCCACCGGATCAGGAGAAGAACTTAGAAACCAAGCACCTAAACAAAAAACGACGATCACATACCATATCTTTTTCATACAATTGGCAATACTATTTCTTATTAATGTTAAGAATCATTAGATATGTCTGTCGTGTTGTTCCTTGGGGAACTTGCTGATTTGGCTTTCTGTCGTCATTAATCCAGCTTTCAGGCATAATTTTAACTAGCGGATTCAGAGAATACGACATCTTGGATTTGCTATCCATCGCTGTTATCACTAACTGATCTCCAAGATTATAAAAGCTAAAAGACGCTTTACCTATCATTTGAGCAGTCATATTATTACCCGCTTCAAAAGCGCCTCCTATACCGAAAGAAGGATTAATGGCCATTTTATCTGGAGCTCCAGCATCCACATACTCTTTAAATGCATCAGCGAATATTGGCGATTTCATTAACTCTTGAGTCATTCCTGCAGTCGTTATTAAACTGTTTTCTGGGCCAGTGCCATTTAGGAATTCATCGTAAAGAGTGTCCCAGGTGGTGCCTTTTTCTCGTTGTGTATATCCCTCGACACCTTTAGATGTTCGAGCATAGACCTCCTTACCTGACCCTCTACTTTTAATTCGCATTTGGCCATCATGCTCACCTCCCTTAATGTGAGTAAAATCTACCTTATCTCCACCTAAGTTGCTGATTTTAGTTCTCTTTACATTTCCATCTTCATCTACTTCCTCCCTATACTCATCTAAGGCCCCTGTTGGGTCAATTCTGATTATAGGATTATTCTGAACATAATTATAGGGCGTCAGCCAGTTCCTCTTTTCAGAAAGTGGATCTACCGTAGTGAAACGGCCTATAACAGGATCGTAAAAACGAGCCCCGTAATCCAATTGCCCTAAGTCTTCCTGAAACTCCTTCCCATTATACTTGTACTTGTTATCCGGAGTTGGGTTAATGTTTCCTGCTCCTGCTATCTCCCTGCCAAATCCATAATAATCATTT
>NZ_JBKOPS010000032.1:0-1901 GCF_047272945.1 Rubrilithobacter danxiaensis | reverse complement strand
AAGGAACAAGCTAATACTACGAGTATTTGCCTGTGTAAAACAAGATAGAAAATATGAAAAAAATTACAATAAATTAGTTGCTTGAATCATAGAAATCAACAAGCCTTAACCGTTATGGGCAAACAAAATAAATGACCTACAAGACCGGACTTTTGATTAATGAGATTCTGATTTACATAGCAATCTCACTTTGGGCGACCTTAGTCGTCAAGGGGACTTTTCAGACCTTAAAAAAGGACTTCTTCAATCTTAAAAAGACTTTCTTATACTTATTGAATACTACTGTTTTCCTTCTCGGTGCGGTTTTTTATGTTAGGCTTGCAATTATCGTTCAAGGTCCTAAAGAATCGACCAAAGAAGCCTCAATGAACTTGTTGAAAAAGGACTGCATCGAAGAGTTCTTTTGGTATGTGTGCATTTCTATTCTAACGACAGCCTTGCTATTTGGAGCAAATTTCTTATTTCAGAAGCATGTAATCAAGGAAATTAATAAGAGGAAACTTTCGACCTTAGCCGTCTTTGACTTTTCGGTTTTACTGATACTATCCGTTTCAGCAGTCTTGAATTATTACATCGGAATTTCAGGTGAAATAGACCATTACCATAAAATTGTCAGCCCATAACACCATGTTTAAATTATGCCCTGCTGACGTGGTACTCGAAGTTATCTGCTTTTTAACTACATTAGTGCTGCCCGAAATGGAAGTCCTCTTAAGCGGGCACAATATAAACATTCAACGTTATGTGCTATTTTAAGAGGACATGATAACAGTAGAAAAAATAAAAATATTTAACAGTTATGCTGGGCGACAATGACGTACTATCTATCCGCCATCTTCGTAAAGCCATAAACGTTAGTGGCAAGCTTAAAAGACACTTCACAATTGAAAAACCATTTCAAATATTGGACGTTTGTTTTGCTTCTTACTTATGGACTGACCATTACTATTCAGTATTTGCTTAGACCTTTGTGGTTTATCAAGAGTGACGAACATACCGGCTTGGCGATGTTTCAGACAATGTTCACAATTCTTCTCCTTCCCATTATTTTGGTGACAATAGTGTATTGGTTGACAAAGAAGTTTGATAAAAGGAACTGGTTTTTCTTATCTGCCATTATTATTTGTAGTTGCATTTATATTTCTGCTCGACTTGGTTTTTTAAATTGGGCAGATTCCATTGGAAGCCGAGAACATCCAGACAATGAAACATTAATGGTAGTGGCATTTGAGTGGCAAGTTGGGCTTATAGTTACATTGATTGGACTGACCATTTGCTTTGTAAGACTATACAGAAATAAGAAGATAACAGTGTGACAATGAGAAAACAAAGCCTGCCACCAACAGTGTGTTTATAAAATTGTGGCGGGATGTTGGAGCATTCAGCTATAAATCGCTATTTTGCTTTTGTGGTTAATTGAAACTGACGTTTTTCAAATGCCACAACGTTAGGAATACTTAAAGTTATATAAAAAGCCTAGTCAGTTCCCGCCCGAAAACTGGCTTTATACTGATTCTAATGTTGATAACTTACATTATTTTTATTTGTGACAGTTACAGAATAATTATAAATTGAGAATATTAAAACTTAAAACATGGGAATAAAACCAGGACCAAAGAGAATAGCTACTACAACTGGAAAACCAGATAGGCGCCAACGAGATAATAAAGAAACACCTAAGAATGTTCCATCATTAGAACCGCACAAACATAAAAAAGGAGATTAATTGTAAAACTTGTATTGGGTCTATTCGAAAAACATTTTTAAAATTGATTCTTTTAGTAATATACTTTCGGTTTCTAAAATGTGCCTCTCATTACTGTTACTTTAATAGCTAAGCTTTTAAAGTATAAAGGTGAGAGTTTTAGCTTTTAAAGAATAAGGGAAAGACTATCAGGTTC
>NZ_JBKOPS010000031.1:0-2121 GCF_047272945.1 Rubrilithobacter danxiaensis | reverse complement strand
TCGTTTGTAACCTTAACAGTGTAAAGAACCTACCGTGGATAGAAGGAATAAGTAAAGAAGTAGAAAAAGAACTTAGCTTACAGCTTTAAAATATACAACATCTTGTAATAAGGGCACTCTAATGAGTACCCTTACCTGTTTTAGCTTTTAAATTATAATCTACTTAATTTCATCAATAACGCTTATTGACAGTTATAAGTCAGATCATATCCCATGTTACCAGCCTTGAAGGAAGTTACATTTCCATCTGCATCTTTATTGTAAGTGAATTCAACATCTGATATAAATTGGGACTTTGGACTAACTTCAATCTTACTGATAGAATTCTTTGAAGCTTTTCCAAGAAATTGAGACACGAGCGACGGGCTAAAATCATACATAGAAAAAACATTTTTAAATATATATCCATACAGGAGGTCATTCTTTAAAGGCTCATTTGTATATGAAATATTGAAGGTTGTAGAACCTTTAACAACCTTTGTTAAGTTCCCATCTGTATAAGTAAACGATGCTGTGTTTCCAGATTTAGGCATATTCATTTCACTTAAGTAACCTTCAGCGTTATAAGTAAAGGTGATAGGATTGCCAGTATAAGGTTCTATCATGCCCGATATCCTTCCTTGTGCATCAAGACTGAATTTCTCCTTGCCATCAACTATAATTTTATCAGCTTGATATTCATATAAATGATCAGCAATGAATTCTGTTGAAACTGTATGGATTTTAGATAACCTTCCCTTATCATCATAACTATAACTTTCTGTTTGCCAAACAGAAGAATCTCTCATACCATCAGATGTTAGAGATTTGGTTTTGATAGAAGCAATCTTGCATTCTGTAGTTTTAGGAGTACTGTCAGTAACTTCTTCATTTTTAGAACATGAGCCTAACATCAGCGATGCTGATAACATTAATAATAAAACGTGTTTCATAATTGTGATTGTTAATTGATTTTTAATATTGATTTAGCTTCGATTAGTTCCTATAGTTGCCGTCTTTATCAAACTTATCCTGCTCAAATATTAAGCTGTAAGCAAACTTTAGTATTACAAGAGCTACTATAGCCCCAATGAATGTTCCCATGTTTTTTATTTGTTTTTGATTTCCTTTGTAGTGGCAATTATTCCTTTTATGATTAGCATCAGAGCTATACCTGCTCCTATAATTATGAGTACTGTCATACTGAAAATTTTAATTTGGTAGTTCACAAACGTTATAAATGAATTGAGTACTCTCATCTGCAGTAATGAGTTTCAGTTGCAGAAATCCATCAGGAGAAAGAAGTTTCACAACAGTAAAAGCTTCTTTATTTTGATTCTCTACTTTCCAATGAAGAAGCTTATTTCCATTGTAGTCTGTAAGCTCAATTGAAGAGGTCTTTCGATATTCAGTTTGTTGTGATTCAGTTCCAATTACCATTGTTTTACCTTCTTTTGATATCTCAATCATTTTTTGATCGCTGAATGGTTCAGTCTGTTTGATAACATTGAAATTCTTAAATGTCATCTCAGAAATAATATAGAACGATGTATCGCCATTACGGATTTTATTGTAGTCAGAATTAGTAATGGAGTGTTGTTTTGACTGCATCAAAACCCTTATCATATTGATAAAACTTTGTGACGGTTTAACAGGTTTTGGATCTGGCTTAACTGAGGGAGTATGGTTAACAGTGGTTTGGGCTGGAACTTTTTTATATACTTCTGAGTTACCCTGAAGATCAAACTGAACCTTTAAATTGCAGGGTGAGCAGGAGAAGGTCATTGACGAGTTAGACAACACTCTATAGGTCCTTTTACAGCTAGGGCAAGAGGTATTGATTATGTCCATAAAATTTAAAGACTCCGAATAGTCCTAAATCGGTGGGTTAATAAACACAATAAGCGCAGGACTGAGCTTGGTTTGCGTCTTAGAGGCCCTAGGAGACCGTACAACAACAAACAAGTCAGCACCCACGCTTATCGCATGGGCGTTGAACTCATCTGTTCTTGTTGTACTCTGAAATTTCCTAGGTTTCTAAGACAAGAACCGATAGCTAACGCTTATATTTTAATTTAAATAGTTGTAATCAAGTTTGTTATTTCTGAGAGCTTACCTCCATTTCTAATTATACTAAGGTAC
>NZ_JBKOPS010000030.1:0-2429 GCF_047272945.1 Rubrilithobacter danxiaensis | reverse complement strand
AAATGTGCCTCTCATTACTGTTACTTTAATAGCTAAGCTTTTAAAGTATAAAGGTGAGAGTTTTAGCTTTTAAAGAATAAGGGAAAGACTATCAGGTTCTAAAACTTACTATCGCCTCCTAGTATAAATAGTTTTTTCTTTTAAAGAAATATTTATTAAATTAAAATTAGTAATTGAGAGCGTTAATTTGAAAGGGTGCAGCGTCTTAGCTGCCCCTTTTGTATGAAAGGTATTTACTAACAAGCCTTAACAATCATTACATCTTCAATACGTGTAGTGTACCTTTTAGATAAGTATTCCTGTTTCATCTTCCATTTTTGATCAAATCCCATAGCTCCAAATTGAATAGCATTTCTACCCATTGATAGGTTAAGCTTATCAATTGCTTTTGTAGCTTTCGCAAGTCTCTGGCGTTTAGCTTCTCCTTTATCATCAAATAGCGCTGTCTGTACTTGAGTGTCAGGCCTTAAGTCTGTAAGATAAACTCCTACTTTTTGATACTCTGGACCTTTCTTGTAAATCTTGCGTAGTCCATAGATTGCATGTTCTATAAGCTCTGATGTTATATTCGTTGGAGTAGCAAGTCGTACATCAATACCAGCAGAGAAGATCTTGTTTCTTACAGCAAACCTGCTTGTATGAGCAAACACAAATACATTAGCACAAAGAGAATTCTGATTTCGAAGCTTAACTGCTGCATTTGCCACATACGTTGCTAGTGCTTCTTCCATTGGAGCAAGTTCTGTCTCGTTCTTTCCAAATGAACGTGCTGTAGAAATTCCTTTTTTATCAGGTGGATTCAATTCTATATCTATACAGCTTTCACCTCTAAGTTCTCTCCAGGTGCGAAGTCCTACAATAGTCATGTTAGTTTGTACATAGTCAGCAGGTAGGTTAATAAAATGAAAAGCAGTGTTTACTCCAATCTTTATAAGCTTAACTGCATATTTAGGACCGATACCCCATACGTCACCTATTTCTGTTTTCTTAAGTGCTGTTTCTATTTTATAAGCTGTATTTAGTATGTGTACTCCTGATTGTTTCTTTGCAATTTTATTAGCAAGCTTGGCGAGCGTTTTTGTCGCTCCAATTCCAACGCATACCGGTATCCCGGTATACTGCTTTATTTTTTGCCTTAACTTTTGTCCTAACGTTTCTAAGTCTTGAAGCTTATATTCACTCAAATCACAAAAGCATTCATCTATAGAATAGATCTCCTGCTCAGGAAAGAACTCTTTTATGATCCCTTTTACCCTGCGCATCATATCCTGATACAAAGCATAGTTAGAGGAACGCCACCAGATCTTACCTTGCGTGTGCAAATCACGAATAGTAAAGTAAGGAGTTGCCATCTTTACCCCTAATGCCTTTGCTTCTTCACTTCGGGCAATAGCACAGCCATCATTATTACTCAATACACAACCTGCTTTAGCTTGTAAATAAGGTTGGAAAACTCGTTCACAGCTTACATAAAAGTTGTTGCAGTCTATCAATGCGTACATTCTTTCTTTTTCTTTGATTTAATACAGTATGAGGTACTACTCCCCAAATCTCAAACTGAGTTTCAGGAGTACGTTTAATAGGTGAAAAGTTAGGATTATCAGGCATTAGGTATTCACTGCCTTTATGTTTGAGGTAGGTTCGTAGTATAAAGTCTCCATCCATTACACCTATTACCACATCCCCATTGGTAACTTTTAAAGAACGATCTACAACCAGGAGATCATCAGGAAATATACCTGATCCTGTCATGCATTCACCTTCAACGCGTGCATAAAATGTAGCATGAGGATAATGGGTAACATAAGCGTTTAAATCAATCCGTTCTTCTTCATAATCTGATGCAGGAGATTCAAATCCTGCATGAACCTTACTGCTTACTAATGGTATTAATGTAGTAGATTCTTCTACCTTTTGAAATAGCTTTACTTCTGTCATACGCTGCATTAAATTGTTGTTTCTTACCTCAAGCAGATATCAGTTCTTCTTTAAGAAGTTCTGTTTCTGTACTGTAAGTTGCAAGTCCTAATTCTGCTACATACTTACAATTTGCGGGATGACCCGGAGCAATAAATACAGGCATATCAAAACCAAGTTGGATATAGTACTGAGTTATGAAGTTTTGTATAGGAAGGCTATTTGCAGTTTGTTTTATAGCTTCGGTTAGTCTTGAAAGTGGTTTTAACAGAAGCTTAATCTCATAGAACTCAAAATGATCATATAAGGGAATCCAACGGCTTTGTTTATCAATTGTAACGTTTATTCCAGAATCTTTTATCCCTGTTAAAATACCCACCTGTTCATCAACTATTCCATTTTGATCTATTAAAAGAATCCTTTGGCCTATATACCTGGTATATATCATAAGCCTTTCTGAAACACTTAACTTGTTCATATTACAATCTAAACAGCAAATATAATGCTAAAAA
>NZ_JBKOPS010000029.1:0-3623 GCF_047272945.1 Rubrilithobacter danxiaensis | reverse complement strand
AGGAATGACGAGCAGGACCGATGAGAAGGGGCAGACGACGTATTATGAGTATGATGATTTCCAGCGATTGGCGTACATTAAGGATCAGTACGGGAATATCCTGAAAGCCTTTTGTTACCACTATGCTAATTCTACCGATACGACTCCCTGTACGGGAACTGGTCTATCCTTTTCGAACGTCGAAAAGACAGGAAGTTTTCAGAAGAATGATTGTCCTGCAGGTTACAGTTCGGGCCCTGCCGTTTCCTACACAGTTCCTGGAGGTAAATATTTTTCAGCGACTTCCCAGGAGGACGCGGATGCCCAGGCTCTTGCTGACCTGAATACAAACGGGCAGATTAACGCCAATACAAACGGCACCTGCACGCAGCTTTATTATAACGTAGAAAAAACAGCATCCATCACAAAGAATAACTGTTCGGGAGGTTTATCAGGAAGTACGGTTACTTATACTGTAGCAGCGAGCCAATACAGTTCATCGATTTCCCAGGAAGATGCGGATGCAAAAGCGCAGAATGATATAGATTTAAACGGGCAGGCGTATGCCAATACCAACGGAACCTGTCTGACAGCTGTAAACGTTACCTTAACGAATAATACCCAGGTAAACTATCATGCAACCTTTAGCAAAAGCACGGGTGAGGAGTATGGGTTTGATTTCGGAGTGGGTACCCAAACTATTCAGGTTCCTGAAGGGACGTATTCAATAAATATTTATCCTCCGTCTGCATATCCTGCTACGGGCAGTATTACGGTAGGCAGTACTACGGTAAGCCAGCCCAGACATATTTTTGATAACATAGAGATTTCCACCGGAGGCGCTAACAACTTTATATCAGTAAACGAACAATGATCAGAATACCTGTTTTGAACTATCTGGTAGCGCTTCTATCAGTGGTTTGCTATACAACTGCCGGCTACGGCCAGTCGCAGGATAAGAACTATGTACTTACCCGCAGTCTCCGTGTTGCGGTAAAGAGCAGTGCAGAGTTAAATGCGGCATCGGGAGATAAGAATAAAGTACAGATGGAGGTACAATACATTGACGGCCTGGGCAGGCCGGTACAGTCCATCCAGGTGCAGGGTTCCCCATTGGGAAAAGATATTGTCACCCCGGTAGAATACGATTCCTTTGGACGGGAAGCCAGGAAATATCTGCCTTATGCGGATGACAGTAACGGATATGGGTTGTATAAACCAAATGCGGTATCCTCCCAGCAAGGTTTTTACTCCCAAACTGGGCCTGTAGTTCACATACCCTCTTCCGGTGTGAGCTTTTCAGAAGCCCGTTTCGAGGCATCCCCCTTAAACCGGGTTCTGGAACAGGGATTCCCGGGTACCAGCTGGAAAATAGGAGGAGGGCATACCGTGGAAACGGAGTACGGAACGAATGTGAGTACCGACCCGATAAAGTTGTGGACAGTGGTGGCGGGAGGAGCCCAGAGCAGCACGTATGCCAATAATGAGCTGTATCTGACTAAGGTAACGGATGAGAATGAACACAGCAGTTTCGAGTATAAAGACAAGGAGGGGCAGGTAGTATGTAAGAAAGTGCAGAACGGGAATACCTATCTCTATACCTACTACGTGTACGATGATCTGGGAAACCTGAGCTACGTAGTTCCGCCTTTGCCATCAGAGGCAGGCAGCCTTCCTGCTGCTTTTAGCGAGAACGACGCTGTTTTTAAAAACTTCTTTTACGGATATCATTACGATGGAAGAAACCGGATGGTAGAAAAGAAGATACCGGGAAAAGAGTGGGAGCATATTGTTTACAACGTGCTCGATAAACCCGTACTTACCCAGGATGGCAAACAGCGGGGTAGCAATACCTGGCTGTTTACCAAATACGATGCCTTCGGCAGAGTGGTGTATACGGGAGAGTTAACAGACACCCGGAGCAGGGATGCCCTGCAAACCTCCCTGAATAACTTACCGGCAGGTACTCCGCTGTGGGAGACCTTTACTAACAGCAGCACCGATAACGGGTACAGCAGTGTAAGTTTTCCGCAGATCTACAACAAGGCATTAACGGTGAACTATTACGACGATTACAGCTTTTTAAGTAACAGCGCGATCAATCCTTCGACTGCGATCTATAAAGCACCGGCAGCTTCAGTAGATACCCTGCTTCAGATCCCGCGTGGTTTGCTGACAGGAAGCAAGGTAAATGTGTTGGGCACAACAAACTACCTGTTTTCGTTGAATCATTACGATACGGAAGGCCGAATGGTGCAAAGCTACAGCCAGCATTACCAGGGAGGCAGCATCGCTGCCGGAAAGTATGATGCCATATCAAATCAGTACAGCTTTACAGGCGCACTGACCAAGAGCAAGCGAAATCACTTTGCTCCGGGTTCCAGTCCTTCGGGGTTAAATGTGGTAACCGCTTATGGATATGACCATGCAGGCAGGAAGATGTTCCTGCAGCAGCAATACAGCAATACCGCAGTAGTAAGTCCGGTTCTGGATCTGGCCCGGTACGAGTACAATGAGTTGGGGCAACTGGTAAAAAAATCCTTAAACTCAAAAGCACAGGAAATAGCATTGGGTGAAGCGGATGCCATTGAGGCAGGAAAACAGCTCAACCTGGATGCAGCAAAAAGCATTACCCTGGGTCCTGGTTTCTTTATCGAAGAAGGCGCCGTTGTAGATATGACGATCAGCCCATCCGGCCCTTACCTGCAGGTCATTGACTACCGGTACAATTCCAGGGGCTGGCTAAACAGGATCAATAACCCGGATAATCTGGAGGATGAAACAGATGCTTCCCTTACCGATGCCTTTGCAGAAAGGCTGGAATACGATCAATCAGTGAACGGAGCGCTGGCGCAATACAACGGGAATATTAGTTCGCTAAATTGGCAAACCCGTTTACGGACACAGGTTGGCCAGGAGCCAAAAGGTTACGCCTTTGAATACGATCCATTGAACCGCTTAACCGCTTCTTTCTACAAGGCCGCTTCCGGTAACGACAAATTCAATGAAACGCTCAGCTACGATGAACTGGGCAATATTGAATCATTGATCAGGAAGGATGCAAGTGGGACGCTGAATAGTTTAAGCTACGATTACGGTAGCGGCATAAACCGGAGTAACAAACTGCTTAGCGTAGCTGATATAGGAACGGAACAATACAGCAGCAGTTACGGGTATGATATCAATGGGAATGTAACTTCCGACAGTAAGAAAGGGATTAGCGCTAACGGTATAATCTATAATATCCTGAACCTGCCATCCGAGATAACCCTGAGCAATAAAACGATTGACTACGTATATGATGCAAGCGGCAGGAAGTTACAACGGAAGACCAGCAGTGGGGAAGACCGAAGCTATGTAAACGGAATTGAGTATGCGGGCAATACATTGGAGTTTATACAAAATGAGGAAGGGCGAGGATACTTCAGTGCGGACTCGTACATACTGGAATATAACCTGGTAGATCATTTAGGGAATGTACGTGCCTTGATTGGAGACAAGAATAAAAATGGTAACTTTGATTATGCCGATGAGGTATTGCAGGTAAATGATTATTATGGATTTGGCAGGGAGATAGCAGGAGCAGGAAACATTAACCCAACTCCGGATAACAAGTACAAGTATAATGGGAAGGAGTTTCAGGA
>NZ_JBKOPS010000028.1:0-4216 GCF_047272945.1 Rubrilithobacter danxiaensis | reverse complement strand
GAACCTGATAGTCTTTCCCTTATTCTTTAAAAGCTAAAACTCTCACCTTTATACTTTAAAAGCTTAGCTATTAAAGTAACAGTAATGAGAGGCACATTTCAAAATCCGAATGTATATTACTAAAAGAATCAATACTAAATGGGAAATCAATCTACCTATCGTTTTAAGGGTTCAACATAAATTAAGTTAGTTATACCACCACTTCCACATACGACTGTTGCTACTCTTAATTTTCTTCCTGGAAGCATTATAGTTGATACCCAGCTGTGTTCTGAACTACTTAAGTTCCATTCATCAAGATAATAAGGATCTCTTATACCGTTTTTGTTTTGCATAATATAATACCCTTGGGTGGAATCCTTAGGATTTTCTTCAACAACTCGAATTAAAACCAATGTATCGTATCCTTCTTTTATTTCACAACCTGATCCCGGTTCCTCAGCCATCTTTAATGTTTCGTAGTCAGTTAATGTAGGGTAGTATCCATCTACTTTCTCTATATCAGGAGGTGGTTTTGGGAGCTCTCTAATAGGGTCATTTGAGGTAATATCATTATCGTTAGGACTTTTTTTCGTTGTGTCAGTTTCATTCTGATTTGGAATCTTGTTGTGATTCGAATTATTCCAGATTAAAAAAGTAGCTAATAGAGCAATAACTAATAATGCTATGGTAAGAGTCAAATATCGATTTGCCTTTGCTCGTAAAATATCTTTAATTATTATAAGTTTTTGATTTGAATCTAGGTTGGAGGTATCAATACTAACGCCAAGGTCATTGAGGGACATTTCTATCGCTCTAATTCGATCTTTAGGATTTGCACTTTGAATTTCTTTTAATCTTGTATTGTTTTTATTTCTAAAATAGAAGAAGATATAACCTGAAATCAATCCGAGAAGTCCAAATAACGTGGTTGGAATGTATGGTGTAAAATTTATTTCAAGTAGCATCATCTTAAATTACGATAAAGTTTAAGTCTTTATATGTGTTCTATAAATTATAGCAACTCGGTATTTGATAGCACTAATGTAATCATATACGGCTTTATTTGCTACAAGCAGACAATCAAACCTCAATAATTATAAGGGTTGCTAAACTCTTTTTACCAAAACAGTCATTCTAAAGGTTTTACTCCTAAAACACCCCTTTTTGCTCGTTTTCATGCTAAACCTGCCTTTTTGCTTCATTTTGTACTAAAACATCTCTTTTGCTTATTTAAAAGGTAAAATGTAGCTTTAAGAGTAAGAATTAGATTTAGTTAACTCGTTATATCTTTTACAGTGGTATTTTCATCATTCTCATAATCGCTTTATACAAAATAATTACTGACACTCTTTCAATGGGATTGGCTGAAGGTGGTAGAATGAATCAAAGATCAACTCTTAATCCTTGATTTGATTTCTTTATAATTGGATACTTATGTCTACACCCTGAATGAAAACAAATTCTAAGAGTATATTCTAAGTCTATTTACCTTGCTATGGGAAGAAAATCAAAAAAAGTAACTCAGCTTGAAAGAGACCTTAGGGCGAAAGTGGAAAAGTACGGGCTCGGCAGCTATGAAGTAATGAAAGATTACGACGGTTCCGCAGAGTCAGGTGAATATTATGCATGGTGGTATTTTCCTGAACTCATTGATTTTCATAGAGCGATAAGACAAACAGTACCGACCTTGCATATTATTAATATTTCCATCCTCATAAACTCAGCAATAGTTATTGAAGGATTTCTTTATGAACTCATCAAATATAACGTGGGAGAGAAACTGAACGACAACAGTCTGGAGTTCCGTTTAAACCAAGATTTTAATGAGAAGCTGGATAATTCAACTTGGTCTGACTTAAAAGGATATTATAAGACTGCAACAGGATTAGATTTGCACTCGGCTACCAGTAACGAGAACTGGAAGAGCATATCCACATTGTTTCATTTTAGAAACATGCTAACTCATAGTAAACCAGTAAAGTTTACTGTTAAAGTTGTCAATAACAAGCCAGTAATGAAGCACTTTGGACATTATGAGAATGTTTATAATTTTTTGGTGGAAAAGAAGTTAGTTAAACCAGTAAACTTTGTCAGGTCAATGAATACAGATCTGATTAATTCGGCTATAGTAGACTTTTTCTGGAGTGAAACTCAAATATTTCTTAAAAACGTGTTGAATTCTAACAAAGAATCTTATAATCCACTAATTTGGGAGTCCTATGAGATTGCTTTTGAATATAAGTCGTCACAGTAAGTGCGTTAATACCATTTCCCCAATTTCCTAAAAGTTTTAAAAGTTGCCTCTTATAGAGAATGAAAGTCGTTTGAACGAAAAAAGGAAAAAGCTGTGTGAGCTTTTAAAGAATCAGTCTGGTTAATTTCCTGATTTTATCTACACCAAGATAACCTAATCCTCTTTTAGCCTCATATAACATCCTCATTTTATTTTATCCCCCCCGGTACTCGTAATACTTACTCGCTATCTCTATATAAATCAATTTTGTCTTAAGCGCATAGTACTCGCTCTGATATAAGCCCCTCACCATCATTCTGAAGGAATGTAAAAGATTTTATGTTAGTCGATCTGGAAGATAGGCAACCAACCCCATATTTTTCACCTATTCGAGAAATCCCAAACTCTCATCATATCCTATACTAAGAATAGTGCCTGAGTTTCCCAGACTCATTAGCTTCTAAAGTAAATCCTCACTTCTCAACCTATTATTTTATAAGCTAAAACTGCTTTCATTACTCTTTCAAATCACTTTCCTGCAAATCAACACCCTTCAATCCTCTAAAATTCAACTCTTATGAACTATTTACAAGCAATTCACTTACCTGATCGTCAAAAGGTACGCAACCACGAAATCAAAAAATGCTATTTCAAGATCATAAAAGAGATAGCAGAACTGTCTACAAGCTTTAAATCAGAGAATCTAAGAACACGAATAGAAATTGATCACAAACAGAATCAAAACGCTCAATCTGAAATTTATGAAGTGTTGACAGATTACATCTACCTCTGCTTAAATGCGGATAAGCAAGGTCACTTTTCTATTGCTTACGCACTGAATGATTGTGCTTCTGTTTACCTGGGTCAATCTCTTTATACTCAGGTTATCCGTATTCTTTATAAGCTAACTGCATCTTCAAGCACGAAAGTGAACATTGAGGATTGCCTTCAGGTATTCCCATACTATTCTGAGGTCTTTGATGATGCCAGGAATATTGTAAGGATTAAGGAGTACAACTACTACAAACAAATCATTGAAAAGAAGGGCCTCTAAAGGTCCTTTTCCATTTAATCAATTCTATTCACTTAAAATCTATTGTTATGACTGTAAAAACACAGGACGAAGAATTCCAATTAGCGCAAAACCTTAAAGCAAGGAACAAGGAAGTTGAAAAAGCTTACCATCAAATCACACAAGCTGTAAAACCTCTACTTACTGTATTTGAAAGTAAGAAGTACAGAACCTGCATTGAAGTTAATCATGCAAAGAGTGCTAGAGGAACCAATCTGGATCAGGAATTCATCTGCTTCTTCTGGAACATAACCCTTGCAACTAATAAAGCAGGATATAAGATGCTGTACTTCACTTATGATGAAGATGCACTGGCTAAGTTCGGAGCAAGAATGTACAACAGAGCATTAAGACAGCTTTATAAGCATACGATGTTTGAAGCTACAAAACTGAATATCGAAGATTCTGTAAGGCTAAACAATCCTGCTAACGTACAATCTTTCTTTATTAACAGGTTAGCTAACGGTGAGAATGACTTCATTTCCATTAGCATTGAGGAGAAAATGAACTGATAATTTAAAAGCTTACTTCGGTAAGCTTTAGCTTCTAAAATATATACCATGAAACAAAAGGAATTTTTTAAACCAGAACCAGTTCGCCCAGAGCCAAAAGAATTCAACTATCCTGGAAGACTACGCAAGAATCATGTTAGAGCACAGATACCAGGAAGTTCAAATATTTTAATGCATAACAGAACTACTGAGAGTATCTATAAAAGGGTTCTTAAGACAGCTAGAGATCTTCATATCAGCTCATCAGATAAAACATTAAAAACAGTATTTGAGAAAGACTCAAGAGGAGATCGAAGCACATTT
The DNA here is from genome assembly GCF_047272945.1 of Rubrilithobacter danxiaensis. NCBI lineage: Bacteria > Pseudomonadati > Bacteroidota > Sphingobacteriia > Sphingobacteriales > Sphingobacteriaceae > Rubrilithobacter > Rubrilithobacter danxiaensis. The sequence goes on along the minus strand of NZ_JBKOPS010000028.1, from coordinate 114 downwards.
GATGAAATGGAGATCTTTGTTTCTCCCTGCTTCTACTTCAGATTAAGCTGTGATTTCTTACTATACTATCAGATTGAATATGCATTCTATAATTGTCCATTTGAGGATGAGATT
>NZ_JBKOPS010000027.1:0-4895 GCF_047272945.1 Rubrilithobacter danxiaensis | reverse complement strand
ATGGGTCTGTTGAGTTCGAAGAATCTTTTATATATTCGAAGAGAACATCTGACACTTTTTAAAACCTAGCAATTGTCAGATCAAGTCTTGGCTATTACACTTAAATACTACTGTGCGGTCTTCCTCATCCCTAACTGTCCGTAGTCTGTAGCGTGGCTATAAGGGTAAGGGACTACGGATTGTCAAATGGAAAAGAGTTTGTAATTCGATAAAAACAAAACGCCTGTTCTTATTTAAGCCAGGCGTTTTGTTATTGTAAGCCATCCTTGTTTTTCAATTTTATTTTACTTCTGCCGCAGCTTAGTTTCCTAACAAAGAAAAAAGTTCCACTATTCCTAAAAATAATTTCTCTACTGCAGTTTAACTGCAGTGTAAGATTTTATGTTTACCGCGACTAAAATATAACCTCAATTATTTCATATGAAAAAAATAATTCTTCTTTATGCGGCTTTATTTAGCTTAACCACTACTTTCGCACAAACTGATGATTTCGTTCACAAAAGTGGGGACGAAGCTATAACCGGTTATAAGACATTCGACGCTGGTATTACTGTAAAGGGGCCGGTATATCTGCCCTGGAGATCTTCCTCAACAGTGGGTACCTACCGTTTGATAACTATTAATAAAAATAGCGGCGTTGTTGAAACGATAGACCCGACAGCTTTAGCAAATGGGGGTACATTTGATGATAGTGATATCCTTCATAAATCATTACAGGAAACTATAACCGGCCCTAAATATTTTAATTCAAACCTTTATACACAGGCAGGGATCATTGTAAATGGTCCTATGTATATGCCTTGGCGACACAGCTCCACAGCAGGCAATTATAATATCATTACTATCAATAAGGCTAACAATATGATAGAAATAATTGATCCTGCAACCTTGGGTGTAGGGGGAGTAAGTGCCGATGCTGCTCTAAAAACCGCCAATGAAACGGTGTCAGGTAGCTGGAATTTTACGAATAATATAGGCATTGGTATAGCAAACCCAACAGATAAATTAGCGGTAAACGGCAGAATCCGTGCAAAAGAAATTAAAGTAGAGACTGCAAATTTCCCGGATTATGTATTCCGAAACGACTACCCCTTGCTCTCTTTGTCAGATCTTGAAAAGTTTATAAAAGCGAATAACCACCTTCCCGAAGTTCCATCAGCAGCCGAAGCAGAAAAAAACGGAGTTGATCTTGGAGAAATGAATAAGATTTTGCTGAAGAAGATTGAAGAACTGACACTGCACTTGATAGAGCAGAATAAGGTTTTGCTGGACCAGACTCAAAAGATTGGAGAACAGTCTTCAGAATTAAAAGAAATGAAAGAGCAAGTGGAGTATTTAAAAAATAAGCTCCAATAGAACTATCAATGTCTGCATTAATAGTTGCTTTTCATCAGGAACTCTATTCAAACAACTCTCAATATGAAGAAAAAGTGTTTAATTGTCGCCGTAGTAATTTTTCAGCTAGGCTTATTATTATCCGTAAAAGCTCAAACTAATAATTCTCCGAATCCGTCTTTAGAAAATATTTTACCACCTTCACCTAATGCCGCGGCTCTAACAAAATTTGGAGATATTCCCGTAGGATTATCAACTGGTATTCCTCAAATTAATGTGCCCTTATATTCTTATGCAAGCAAGACTTCCGGTTTGAAATTAAATGTTTCCCTAGATTATCATGCAGGGGGGATAAAAGTAGATGAGGTTTCTTCCAATGTGGGTATTGGATGGGCATTAAATGCAGGAGGGGTTGTTTCCCGTACTATGAGGGGAATCTATGACGAGATGGATGGGATTGGATTTATCAATTCACCAACAGTGCCTGAGGTGTTAGAAGGAAACTCTCCTACTGCACCTGAAGGTCGGCCGTATAATAAAATGTATGCTTCGGAAATGGATTCCCAGAATGATATATTCTCCTTTAATTTCAATGGACGCAGTGGAAAATTTGTGTATGGAAAAAATAATGATTCTCTCCTGCTGGACTTACAGAAATTAAAGATACAAAAATTTGAAACCAGAATAGCAGGTTATTCCATGATTAGCAGTTTCATAATAACTGACGAGAACGGATACAAATATTATTTTGATGCTATGGAAATTACCCATAATAATTCTATGGGTACTGCTGCTGCTGTCTATACATCTTCCTGGTACCTAACAAAAATTGAAACTGCATCCGGCAGCGATTTTATCTCCTTGGAGTATGAAAATTCCGATTATACATATAACCTCGGTAAGTCAGCTTCTGAAAAGATTTATTATCCCGGCACAAATTCTTCTGAGACGCCGCTACCACAGGTATCCTATTCGGCTTCGATTTCAAATGTTAGAATTGAGGGTAAAAGGTTAAAGTTGATAACATTTCCGGATGGGGTAACAATATCATTTGACTATAGTACAACAGAACGTACAGTAGAAAATAATGGCGACTTTTTGTTGAAAAAGATAAGTGTTCAAGATATATCTAACAAACGGGGTTATAAGCTAATCCATGACGTTTCTATAAATAGGCCCACCTTAAAAGAGGTTGTTCCATTTGGCGGATTAACAGAGAAGGAAGATTCTGGATATCAATTTAGCTATGATATTCCCTTGCCTGATAGATTGAGTGAACAACAGGATCATTGGGGATTTTATAATAATAATATCGTGGACGGTGGGCTTATTCCCGAAGAAATAATTACTGTAGGAATTGGAGGCAATTACGGTGCCTACCAAAAAGTGGGAGTTGGGAACAGAGATGTTGATCCTGTCAGATCGAAGGCTGGAACATTGAAAACCGTTAGATATCCGACAGGAGGATCGACAACATTCGAATTTGAATCCAACAAAGCAGTTGATGACCGTTTAAATCAGGAAATAAATGTTGTTGAACAAAAAAGCTCCAGAAATGCGAGTATGGGAATTTCCTGTAATAGCCAAACCGCAACAGTAACAAGTTTCTCTTTTGAAGGAGATCCGAATTCCCCAACCGAATTTAATATTATCACACCAGCCTATAGCACTTCTGCTTCAAACTTGGTATCCTTTAAGCTTGAAGTAAGGAACTCCTCCGGGCTTTTAATAGATGTATATCAATTAACTCCGGCATCCGGAAGTACCCCAACAACTCACCAGTTTTCTAAATCAAATTTATCCCCAGGGACGTATGAAATTACTACTTATGTTACCGGCCTAACAGATTTTTCTGGTTATATTGATTTCCGTTGGTTAGAAACCCGTCTACAGAATCCTGTTCATGTGACAAGTACAATAGGTCATAATCAAGTTTACGCAGGAGGATTACGAGTAAAAAAAATAATTGATTATAGTGATTCTGGATCCCCTGCGAAAATTAAAGAATATGAATATTTATTAGATGATAATATCACATCCTCAGGGACTTTAGGTGTTTATCCAGTTTATACTTCTGCTGTTTATTTTGACGAACGAACTCTCGCACTTGTTGATGGATATGTAGAGAGTTATAATCAAAATAGCAGTCCAAATTTTTTTGTTAGGTCAAGCTCTACCATTTATCCGCTTACTTCAATAAGTGGTAGCCCCGTTACCTATAAAAAAGTTGTTGAAAAAATTACGGGTGGAGGGGTATATTTGGGACGAACAGAAAGGTATTTTACCTCTTTTTCTGATGTTCCTGTTGTCATTGATAAGCCATTTCCTTTTGCTCCTCCCTCTAATAAGGACTGGTTTTATGGAGCTCTATTGAAGGAGGTCATTTTCGATAACGATAGCCATAAGGTTAAAGAAACTGTAAATGAATACACTCCTACAATTGACATCTCCTGGCAAGTAGCTTCTCGCCTTGAAAATTTTAAATCTGTTTCAATAGCTCCTGTCAAGTATGTTCGGGATGATCAATTTGGTGTACCTTATTGGACGCAACCAATCTACTTCAAGTCTGCAAGTTTTTACCCTGACGCCGGACGGCAGGATTTGACAAAGACAATAGTTTATGACTATTATGCTAATAATTCAGAAGTGAAGACAGAAATACACTACCAGTACGATCCTGAATACTTTTACTTGAAATCGGTTTCTACATCTACGAGTGATGGAAGAAGTACTGTAAAAACTTTCAAATATCCTCCTGATATAACTTCAGGAACTTTGGCATATCTGTACACTGATATGTCCGGAAAAAATATTATCAATCCTGTTGTAGAGCAGATTGAGAAGAAAGGAGAAATTCCGGTTTCTCTGCTTAGAAATAATTACTCCAATCCATTCCCTAATACCTATGTATTAAACACCGTTGATTTTCAAAACGGTAATTCGGCTTTAGAAACCAGGTTGAATTATAATTATAATTCGAAGGGTAGAATTGTTTCCATGTCAAAAAGTTCAGATGCCCCCTTGGCTTATATTTGGGGATATAAGGATCAGTATCCTGTAGCTGAGGTGAAAAATGCAACGGAAGCTGAAATAGCCTATGCCAGTTTCGAAGGCAGTGAATCATTAACTTTTACATATAACAATTCAGCCATTAGTTTCTTATCCAGCAAAACGGGAAAAAATAGCTATACGCTAAGTTCGGGCAATACAATAAGTAAAGCTGGTTTAAGCAGTGCAAAAACGTATATAGTATCTTATTGGACAACGAACAGTACTCCGTATACGATCACCGGTACCGTGGGAAATGCTGTTAAGGGAATAAAGGTAGGTGGATGGACTTATTATGAGCACAAAATAACAGGTCAAACATCAATTATATTGAGTGGAAGTGGCAATGTAGATGAGTTGCGCCTTTATCCTTCAACTGCTCAAATGACTACTTATACATACGAGCCCTTAGTAGGAATGACGAGCAGGACCGATGAGAAGGGGCAGACGACGTATTATGAGTATGATGATTTCCAGCGATTGGCGTACATTAAGGATCAGTACGGGAATAT
>NZ_JBKOPS010000026.1:0-5657 GCF_047272945.1 Rubrilithobacter danxiaensis | reverse complement strand
AGTAAAATTTGGCACCGACCTACTCTCCCACGTGTTACCGCAGTACCATCGGCTCTGGCGGGCTTAACTTCTCTGTTCGGAATGGGAAGAGGTGGACACCGCCGATATAGGCACCTGAAGATTTTTAGAGTTGTAAGTTGTAAGCCTGGAGTTGTAAGTTCTTGTCTTTCGACTTATAACTTATAACGTATTACTTAGAACTGATCAACAATGACATATTATTGAAAGAAGTGATTGAAGTGAGAAGACAACGGTGTGTATCTGCTATTGAGAAAGCTTCGGGTAATTAGTACTACTCGACTTTGGTGTCGCCACCTTTACATCTGTAGCCTATCAACGTTGTAGTCTTCAACGACCCTCAATGGAAGTCTCATCTTGTGGCTAGTTTCGCACTTAGATGCTTTCAGCGCTTATCTATTCCAAACATAGCTACTCTGCAGTACAGCTGGCGCCATAACAGATTCACTAGCGGTTTGTCCAACCCGGTCCTCTCGTACTAAGGTCAGCCCCACTCAAACTTCCTGCGCCCACAACAGATAGGGACCGAACTGTCTCGCGACGTTCTGAACCCAGCTCGCGTGCCACTTTAATCGGCGAACAGCCGAACCCTTGGGACCTTCTCCAGCCCCAGGATGTGACGAGCCGACATCGAGGTGCCAAACCTCCCCGTCGATATGAGCTCTTGGGGGAGATCAGCCTGTTATCCCCAGCGTACCTTTTATCCTTTGAGCGATGGCCCTTCCATGCAGAACCACCGGATCACTATATCCGTCTTTCGACCCTGCTCGGCTTGTCTGCCTCACAGTCAAGCAAGCTTATGCTATTGCACTCCACGTACGGTTACCAAGCGTACTGAGCTTACCTTTGAAAGCCTCCGTTACCTTTTTGGAGGCGACCACCCCAGTCAAACTACCCACCAAACAATGTCCCCGACTTGGCCGGGTTAGACACCGAATACAGAAAGGGTGGTATTTCAAGGTTGATTCCACGACTCCTGGCGAAGCCGCTTCACTATCTCCCACCTATCCTACACATCCTGTATCCAATATCAATGTTAAGTTGTAGTGAAGGTGCATGGGGTCTTTCCGTCCCGTTGCGGGTAACCGGCGTCTTCACCGATACCACAATTTCACCGAGCTCATGGCTGAGACAGCGCCCAGATCGTTACACCATTCGTGCAGGTCGGAACTTACCCGACAAGGAATTTCGCTACCTTAGGACCGTTATAGTTACGGCCGCCGTTTACTGGGGCTTCGATTCAATGCTTCGCCTTGCGACTAACATCCCCTCTTAACCTTCCAGCACCGGGCAGGTGTCAGGCCTTATACCTCATCTTTCGATTTTGCAAAGCCATGTGTTTTTGTTAAACAGTCGCCTGGGCCTTTTCACTGCGGCTGGATCGCTCCAGCGCCCCTTCTCCCGAAGTTACAGGGCCATTTTGCCGAGTTCCTTAGCCATGATTCACTCGAGCACCTTAGGATTCTCTCCTCGACTACCTGTGTCGGTTTACGGTACGGGTTTTTATAACCTGAAGCTTAGCGGGTTTTCTTGGAAGTCTGTTTACCTGCTCTATCCGCGCCCCCGAAGGTTTGCGGTACTATTGGGTTTCAGCAAATTCAGCGGATTTTCCTACCGAACCTATACCTACGCCTTTTAACCAGCTATTCCGTCAGCTGGCGGCAGTGTCACTACTCCGTCACCACATCGCAGTTATAAAAAGTACTGGAATATTAACCAGTTGTCCATCGGCTTCGCCACCCGGCTACACCTTAGGCCCCGACTAACCCTGATCCGATTAGCGTTGATCAGGAAACCTTAGTCTTTCGGTGGGCGGGTTTCTCTCCCGCCTTATCGTTACTTATGCCTACATTTGCTTTTCTATAATCTCCACCATCCATTACCAGACAGCTTCACTGACGATAGAATGCTCCCCTACCGATATTTACATATCCCATAGCTTCGGTATACCACTTGATGCCCGTTTATTATCCATGCCCGATCGCTCGACTAGTGAGCTGTTACGCACTCTTTAAATGAATGGCTGCTTCCAAGCCAACATCCTAGCTGTCTATGCAATCGGACCTCGTTAGTTCAACTTAGCGGTAATTTAGGGACCTTAGCTGATGGTCTGGGTTCTTTCCCTCTCGGCGCGTGACCTTAGCACCCCGCGCCTCACTGCAGATCATATTTTATAGCATTCGGAGTTTATCTGGATTTGGTAGGATTTGACTCCCCCGCACCCAATTAGTAGCTCTACCTCTATAAAACTTAATATCCACGCTGTTCCTAAAAACATTTCGGGGAGTACGAGCTATTTCCCAGTTTGATTGGCCTTTCACCCCTACCCACAACTCATCCGGAAGCTTTTCAACGCTTATCGGTTCGGTCCTCCAGTACCTGTTACGGCACCTTCAACCTGGTCATGGGTAGATCACAAGGTTTCGCGTCTACCTCCCCTGACTATGCGCCCTATTCAGACTCGCTTTCGCTTCGGCTTCAGTGCTGAACACCTTAACCTTGCCAGGGAAGAGTAACTCGTAGGCTCATTATGCAAAAGGCACGCCGTCACAGCTTACGCTGCTCCGACCGCTTGTAAGCACACGGTTTCAGGTTCTATTTCACTCCCCTGTTCGGGGTTCTTTTCACCTTTCCCTCACGGTACTGGTTCACTATCGGTCTCTCAGGAGTATTTAGCCTTACCGGATGGTGCCGGCAGATTCCCACAAGGCGTCTCCAACCTCGCAGTACTCAGGATACCACTAGCCTACTATTGCTTACTTGTACGCAGCTATCATGCTCTATGGCCGGGTTTCCCACCCCGTTCCAATTCACTTTAGTAGTCATGTTGTGGTCCTACAACCCCAGTTATGCCGTAACATAGCTGGTTTGGGCTCTTTCCCTTTCGCTCGCCACTACTCAGGAAATCATTATTATTTTCTCTTCCTCTGCTTACTTAGATGTTTCAGTTCGGCAGGTTTGCGCTTTTGCAATATACCTTCAGTATATTAGGTTTCCCCATTCGGAAATCTGCGGATCACGTCCTATTTGCGAATCCCCGCAGCTTATCGCAGCTTATCACGTCCTTCATCGCCTCTGAGAGCCAAGGCATCCCCCGTGTGCCCTTTCTTACTTTCTTCTACGCTTGCCGCTTTTGCTCGGCAAGGTATGCTTTTGAGTGTTGATTCAAGCTGTATTACACGTTATTGGTTGCAGGTACAAGTACCTTCAACTTTCAACTCGTAACTTTCAACTCAAAAACAACGTCTCTACTGTTGTCTTCTCTTTCAATTACTTCTTCCAATATGTCAAAGAACTTTTTCAAGTTGTAAGTTGAAGGTTGTAAGTTCTAAGTATTGCTACCTTTAACTTTTAACTACTACTTGTAACTCGAAGCGTGGAGAATAACGGATTCGAACCGTTGACCCCCTGCGTGCAAGGCAGGTGCTCTAGCCAGCTGAGCTAATTCCCCGTAAGATTTAAGTTGTACGTTCTAAGTTGCAGGTTATAAGTCTGTTGCCACTGGCTTAGACTGATAACGTACTACCTTCAACTTTCAACTCGCCTTGTAGTCCCGAGCAGATTTGAACTGCTGACCCCTACATTATCAGTGTAGTGCTCTAACCAAACTGAGCTACGGGACTGTCTTTTGATTCAATCACGCCTCTCGGTCGGCAGTGCCACTGATTGGCTTATCTTTTCGGGTTGTTTTTTTATAAAGAAAATATCTGTAACGTAACGAGCGTCAATCCACACACTCTAGAAAGGAGGTATTCCAGCCGCACCTTCCGGTACGGCTACCTTGTTACGACTTAGCCCCAGTTACCGGTTTTACCCTAGGCGGCTCCTTGCGGTTACCGACTTCAGGTACCCCCAGCTTCCATGGCTTGACGGGCGGTGTGTACAAGGCCCGGGAACGTATTCACCGCGTCATTGCTGATACGCGATTACTAGCGAATCCAACTTCATGAGGTCGAGTTGCAGACCTCAATCCGAACTGTGAATGGCTTTTTGAGATTGGCATCCTGTTACCAGGTAGCTGCCCTCTGTACCATCCATTGTAGCACGTGTGTAGCCCCGGACGTAAGGGCCATGATGACTTGACGTCGTCCCCTCCTTCCTCTCTGTTTGCACAGGCAGTCTGAATAGAGTCCCCACCTTTACATGCTGGCAACTATTCACAGGGGTTGCGCTCGTTGCGGGACTTAACCCAACACCTCACGGCACGAGCTGACGACAGCCATGCAGCACCTAGTTTCGTGTCCCGAAGGACGCATCCATCTCTGGATACTTCACTAACTTTCAAGCCCGGGTAAGGTTCCTCGCGTATCATCGAATTAAACCACATGCTCCTCCGCTTGTGCGGGCCCCCGTCAATTCCTTTGAGTTTCACCCTTGCGGGCGTACTCCCCAGGTGGAATACTTAACGCTTTCGCTTAGACGCTAACTGTATATCGCTAACATCGAGTATTCATCGTTTAGGGCGTGGACTACCAGGGTATCTAATCCTGTTTGATCCCCACGCTTTCGTGCCTCAGCGTCAATTAAACTTTAGTAAGCTGCCTTCGCAATTGGTGTTCTGTGACATATCTATGCATTTCACCGCTACTTGTCACATTCCGCCTACCTCAAGTTCATTCAAGCTCTTCAGTATCAAAGGCACTGCGATGGTTGAGCCACCGTCTTTCACCCCTGACTTAAAAAGCCGCCTACGCACCCTTTAAACCCAATAAATCCGGATAACGCTTGGATCCTCCGTATTACCGCGGCTGCTGGCACGGAGTTAGCCGATCCTTATTCTTACCGTACATTCAGCCCTTTACACGTAAAGGGGTTTATTCCGGTACAAAAGCAGTTTACAACCCATAGGGCCGTCTTCCTGCACGCGGCATGGCTGGTTCAGAGTTGCCTCCATTGACCAATATTCCTTACTGCTGCCTCCCGTAGGAGTCTGGTCCGTGTCTCAGTACCAGTGTGGGGGGTCATCCTCTCAGATCCCCTAGACATCGTCGCCTTGGTGAGCCGTTACCTCACCAACTAGCTAATGTCACGCATGCCCATCTTAATCCCATAAATGTTTGATAATACTACGATGCCATAGCATTATTTTATGCGGTATTAGTCCGACTTTCGCCGGGTTATTCCCCTGATTAAGGTAGGTTGCATACGCGTTACGCACCCGTGCGCCACTGTCATGAAGAGCAAGCTCTCCAATCTCGTTCGACTTGCATGTATTAGGCCTGCCGCTAGCGTTCATCCTGAGCCAGGATCAAACTCTCCATTGTAATGTTAAGTTTGTTCTTGACCCTATTTTCTCAAATAGAATCGTTAATACTATTTGTATGAATTGACTTTATCTTGTTAAAATCATAACGAGATCTTTCTCGTTACGCTACATGACATTTCTTTAAAGAACTTCTGCGCCTCCCCATCCCGGTTCGGCTTCTATATCTAAACTCCTACTCTTATCGTCGAAGTATAAATCTGCTTGTTTTTTTAAACTTTCAACCTTGCGTTTACTCGTCTTTTTTGCTACCGCTTTCCGCTTTTGACTTTCAGTCCGTAGCTCCCTTTCGTTTGGGACTGCAAAGGTAGAAACTTTATTCTATTCTCCAAAATTTATTTTAACTTTTTTTTGAAGACCCAAAACCTTTTCTCTT
>NZ_JBKOPS010000025.1:0-7508 GCF_047272945.1 Rubrilithobacter danxiaensis | reverse complement strand
TTAACAAAAGAAAAAGAAGCAAAAAGAAAATTTCTAACAACAATAACGGTAGTCAATATTCTGTGATATTTTGTTATTGTAAATCTAAAGGCTGTTGCGTATTAAGAGCACTAACACAACAAGTCTAAACTAAAGTAATAGAAAGATCTGAATTTACATAAATCACTGAATAGCAATAGCTACAAGCTCTTGTTAGTTGCCGTTGTCTATTAATACCCTCTTGAAGTTCAGAGCTTTGACTTCTTCATTCGCTATCGTTGCTAATTGTGCCCACAGATTGTTGTTGTTCTCTTCGTAATTGATGTTGACTGCTTCAATTTCAAATATTCTCTTCGACAATGCGTCACTATTAACTAAAATTTCCCGTTCTTCAGTCCCTAATCTAAGCGTCAACGTCATTTGCACAATGTGTTCGTCGTAAGTTGTTAGTGTTTTCCCTTGTTTATCCCGGTATTGAAAAGGCTTAATTTCAGGAGCACGAAGAATTGATTGTCTCCCAATGAAATGACTGATTTTGGAGTTTTCGAGCTGGACTGAGTCAAATAGAATACATGGATGGAGCTTTTGGGCGTGCATCAGACCTTTTGAAAGCCAAAAAACGTAGGCTGCTTCTCTTGCTTCACAGGCTAAAGAATCAATTTGTTTTTTTGTTGAGCCTTTGGGGATATTAAAAAGATTATACCCATAACTATTGCGTTGATAAACAAATATTGTGTCTACTCCCCGAGATCTTAGCTGTGTAGAAAGCAGCTTTATCTTTCCAGCCACTTTTCCCTCACCTTTCAGACCTTGCGCTTGAACCTTGGCTATTGTTAAAACTATTAAAAAGAAAAGTATTTTTTTCAAGTTCAGCTATAATATTTAATTAGATGGTTTTAGAAGAAAATATCCATAGTGGCGCTAATGGCAACTAACGGTTTGCAGGTTTGAGAAATTGCGGTTTTACTTGCAGAACCTCTGTCAGCCCGCAGTGAATTTAGTGAAAAGTGATGAAGAAAGTGTAAGCACTTCGCCCCGCAATTTTGCAAACCTGTTGTTATAAGTAGGTGTGTTTTTTTCATATTATATTCAAGTATGTTTTGGTTCAGTTCGGTCAATAGTAAAGTAGTTTTTCCTTTTCAACTTATTTGTGAAAACCAGAAAAATTCGGTCGGCTAATAGTTCGGACCGCCTAAAAAACCAATCGAAAATGTCGTTCAACAAAGCAGTTTAGTTGAGCCTCTTGGTCGGTCTGAAACTTGATTGTTACACCATGTGATTTCTATTTTGTTTATTCGGCTCGGTCGGCCTAATTTTGTGATTGTTCGACTTTTTTAATAAAATTAAAACATAGATAATAGACCAGAAACATAGGAACACTACTAGTTGAGTATTCAATATTTTATCTAATGAGTTTGATTCGGTGTACATAATACCAAAACTATATATAGTAACGGGAAAAGTAAGGAGAAGTCCACCCCATGAAATTGGAGTATAGAACCCAGATTGCGGATATAACGAAATCAAACTCAATGTACCTATGCCCACATATAGAAATGAGATTACAAAGGATTTAATTATTGGGTGATAGTTCGTCGTTACCATTTTATCTTTTAATTATAACCTTAAACAAATCTTTGCTGTTTAATCGATTCTACATGTCCGCCATCTGCATTGCGGGACTTTCATTCACTGATGCATTTCGTTCGGGAAACACTTACTTATAACGTTTTGGGTATTGCCGAAGGCGGGTATTTTTAGCACTAAAGCTCAATAGAAGAACGAAAGTTGAATCTTGCACAAGTGTCCAATCGAAGCCGTTCAGCCCCGCTTTTGGCAATACCTTGTTAGCGGTTCGGCTTTTTTGTCTTACCATTGTTTTGTTACCGTTTTTAGTTTGTCATTATCGAATATTAGCAAAACTCGGTCAAGAGCAACAGTGTCCGATTTGAAGTTCATAAACTCGTAAAGTCTATGGTCTTTAAGCTCTGTTTTTATTTGTGATTTGGTCAAGTTGGTTTTGTTAATGATTTCTATTATTTGTTCAAGGTCATTTTTTGTGTCTGAATATCCTTCCTTTTGATATGTCAATGTAACGGCTTGGTCAATGATTGTATAAACGCTAATTGCTATTACCAAAAGTAGAACTGTCAAACAAGCCCAAAATGCTATTTTCCAATTATTCATTTTTTGATAGTTGTTTAGTTAGCAAATAAAAAACGTAAACTCTCAAAAATCCAATAATTATCATAATCAGATTGTCGGGACTAATTGGTCGTTCATTTATGAAGAACCAAGCAACTTCAAAAAGAAATGCTCCAAAATAGATTGTCGCAAAAGTTCTGTTTTTAAGTCCGGTAGAAAATGTCAAAAGAAATATAAACAGTTCAACGAAAAAATAGACCGAAAGAATTTTGTGTGTATAGTCTGTTGTCCCAATATGAAGTAAGTAAGATTGAAGTCCCGCAAGTCCAACAGTTAGAATTGTCAAATATGATGCTTTGTTGAAATGTTTCTTCATTGCTTGCTGTTTCGTCTTTTAAGCTGACCGCTAACGTTTTGCAGATTTGCGATGGGCGGGCTTTTCCGTACGAATGTTCATTCGGAGCACAAAACTTTTGGCTACTTCAAAACTGTCTGCCGAGCACGAGACCCCGCCTATTGCAAATGCGCTGTTATGTGAAGTTGCTTTAGTTTTCATCATTATCGGTGTTGAAGGCGTTAAATATTGTCTGTAGTAATTCGTTCAATTCCGTCCAGTCGTAATTGATTGTTTTGGTGGGGTCGTTCAAGCAATCATCAATTTTTGTCTGAAATTGTTTTTGTACTCCTGATTTATCAATTATTTCTCCTTGATATTTTCCGAGTGTTTGGTCATAACCTTTCCATTGAACAGGAATTAGTTGTTCGTCCTTGCTCAAGATGTCTTTTCCTAAATACAATTCTATACTACATGCCAAACCATTAATATTCATTTGAGAAATTCCGGAAGGTCCTAAGGTTGGATAATTTTCGGCAATTTTAATATTGGGATATTGAAGAATCTTGATATTCTTTGGAATGATTGTCTTCTGAAATCCTCGAAGCGCAGATTCAGCCGCTGTGTCATTGTCGAATAATGCAATAACTCTATTTTTTATTCCAGCACCAACAAAAGATTTTACACTTGCAACTAAAGAACTTGCACTGCCGGACGCATTTGATATTCCAAAGTCCATAAATGAATAATAACCTGTTAGATGAGGATATAATACCTTCATTGCTCCTTGAAGAATTTGAATATCAGATGAACCTTCTGTAAGTATTAGAAATTTCTCTCCAAGTTCGTAGTCGTAAGTAATGTTCTGAATAGTGTCTTCGTAAATATTTTCTATTTCCTCTTCGTAATACTCTTGGTCAATAAGTTCTGTTATATCATAGGTTACTTTTTTGTCGGCTGGAGTAAGCTCTAGTAATGAACGTAATAAAACTCTTTGGTCATAGTTATATGGAAACTGGTCAAATCCATGAGCGTATTCAAGAAGGTAAAATATTAAGGGATTTGTTTCTTTTGGTAAATCTTCTACTTTAACTGTATATCTATAACCGTTATCAATAATTTCTTTACTAGCTGCTAAAAAGTCATTGAATGAGGATTTCTCCAGCAGTTCCTTTTCCAATTTCAATTTAGCTTCAACTTCGGGATTGCTTGTAAAGTTTTTGTCATTTAAGTAGCCTGTCAGTCTTTCGATAGATTCTTCCTTACTAGTTTCAAATTCAGACATTGCCTTCTTCAAGGTGAAGCCCATTATTTCTAGGCGGTCTTTAATGTTTTTAGCCGTATTCGAATACTCAACTGCGTGTTCAGTTTCGTCATCAGAGTCACCACGACCATAGAGCAATTGATTTCTCTCGCCAACAAGTCGGTCAAAATGGTTTAAATCCTCTGGTTGAAAAAGCGAAAGAATGAATGGGTCAATTTCATTCTTAGTCGTTGAAATCGGATAGTCTGATATATAAAGCTCACAATATTGTCCCATTAATTTTTCCTAATGTCTGTTGTCGTGCAATTTCACATAACGTTAAGTGTTTATATTGTGCCCGCTTAAAAGCACTTCCGTGTCGAGCTGCACTAATGTAATTAAAATGCTGAAAACTTCGAGAACCACGTTACCCGGGCATAATTTAAACATGATGTTAGCCACAGTTAATTTTTAGTCAATAAACGCAGATACCTTATTCCATTTTTTATCTTCTTCTAAATAAAAGTCGATAGGTCGTACGGCACAAATTTCGTCAAAGAATATTTTTGTCTTCTCTTGGTCGAAGTTGGGCTTGTCTAAATAATAAAAAATATCTCTAAATCCATTTCGAGTAAGTCTTCCAATAAAATGAGCGACATGATTCTCTTTAAAGAAAGCGTCTACTTTATCCTCTAAGTCATTCAAAACTTCGGCTTCTTCGTTTGTCGGATGCCCATTTTCGTTTTTATCTTGAATTTCAAAAAGCACTTGGGCACACCAAGGGAAGAATTTCTTGTTCGGATAATTATTGTAAGCTTGGTTGATACTCGCCAGTGCTAAAGAGTTATCAACTTCTAGTCTTAAAATACTGAAGCTTTGTTCTGGAAAAATCGGCTCGACAGGTTTGTCGCTATTTCGTCGGAATAAGTTATTTAGCATGGTCTTGTTTAATTGTGGCTAATAACGGTTTCGGGCTTTGCGTTCGGGCGGGATTTATAGCTCGAACTTTCAATTTATTACAAAAGTTAATTAAAAGCACTGACTTCCAAATGGCACGTCAACCCGCCTGACGCAAAACCCGTGTTACCAGCAGTTATTTTTTCAGTTTATCTATATATTGCACCCAAAGTTTTTTAAATTCTTCAGATTGCTTTTCGGTCAAATTCCCATGAACTTCTGCAAAAATTTCTCCAGTTAATTGGTTAAGTATCCAAGACGCTCTACCTGCAATTGTGAATATGTCTTCCGTTATGGAGCCACCATGACCATAAAATTCCAAATCGCTTGTTCCGAGCCTATCCCATATGATAAGGTCTCCGGTATTTGTCAAACCAATTTTTCGCTTGTCTGAAAGCCTTGCTACCAAAAAAGGAAATGCTTTTTGGTAGTTATTTATACACCAACTTTTAGCGGAACCAATTTGGGAGAGTTGAGTTGCAGTATCAATTATTGCTAAGGCGTCTTTGAGGCCAAAGGTGTCGGAATATTTATTACCATACCAATCTCCTAAAAAACCTGTCCTTTCTTTGTCGACCTTTATCCATTTTTTAGGTTTCTTGAAATTGTCAGGTAGTTGGTATTTATGAAAATTTGTGTCAAGAATAGAAAAATACTGAAAAGTATCTCGCTTAATTGTCAGATCAATATTTGTCTGACCATAAGTCAACGAACTCGTCAGAACTAAAATGTATGTTGTTAGATGTCGTTTCATAATTGCTGGTAACGATGGGCAGGTTTAAGAATTTGCGGTTTTACTTGCAAGAACTTGTCTGCCCGCACTAAATTTAATAAAAAGAGATGAAGGTGCATAAAGCACTTCGCCCGCAATTTTTTAAACCTGTGGTTATGCCTAGTTTTTTTCTATACGTTCAATATCTAATATGTCAGACAACCTATTTACACTGCTTTTTGATAATTTTTTGAAGGCTAATTCTATAAAAAAGAAACGTATAAAAATGAACATTAAAATTGCAGTAAAAAGAGTCATTATTGAAAATCTTCCTTTTTCTGAAATTAGGTCGGCAATTAATAGAACAATTGGAAAACATAAAATAATGCTTAATAAAATCTGAAAAGCTTTGTTAATACTAATGTTCAGTTGTCCGTTCTGATTGTCGACTTTACCTTTTAAAACACAAAACGCACCTTTCCCAATTTCAGATGAGATTATTATAAATGTATTGTCTTCTATCATTCCACGAAATGATTTGTCGGTTATTTGTGAAGTCAAACTTTTGGAAAATTCAGTGCGTCTTTTTAAACGTTCAATAGCTTCTATTTCACTTGTAGTTATTTTAAAATTGTAATCACTTTCTGGAAATATTTTCATTGTTAGGTCGTGTTTTAAAATTAGGCATAACGGCTAGGGCTTTGCGTTCGGGCGGGTTTCGGAGCACAAAACTGTCAACCCGCACTGACTTGAATAGAAGCACAAAGCTCCAAGTTTGCACTTCACCCCGCCTGACGCAAAACCCGTGTTATGCCCAGTAATTATTTCCATTCCCATTTTTCGTCTGTCTCATATTTAATTTCCAAGTAGGTCGCAAGTTCTTTTAGTCTCACTTTCACGCTGTCAAAGTTTGCTATTTTGTCTTTTGGTAAAATTAACGATTGTCCGCCCTTTAGTCTTACGAAAATGGTCGTAGGTATTTCACAAATTTCTTCTAATTCTGTTGTCAAAACTTTGCTCTCACTACCGTTGTCCTTTGCTAAAATAAAGTCATTGTTGAACTCTAAAGTTGCAATTCTGCCAAGTCTGTCTTTATAATTTTCTTTAATGAAGCCCTTGTAATGTTTGATATAGTGTCGTCTTTCCCAAAGTGGATAAATTAGAAACCATAGAAGTCCGATAATGAAAAATACTATTGTCAATGAAACTTCTTCTTGAAAGAGAAATAGAACTCCAAAGGCAACATAAATTAGTGGCACGATAACTTTGCTTCGTTTTCTTTTTCTTTTAATGCGGTCAGACTTTGAGGCAAGAAAAAGTTGATGTGTCAAGAAGTCGTTTTCGTCAATTTTATACTCTATCGTCATTGTCTTATATTATTGGGCATAACGATTAAGGGTTTGAGTTGTGCCCGATTAATAGCACTTCCCTGTCACCCAGCACTAAAGTAATTAAATTGCAGAAAACTTCAAGAACCACCTCGCCGGGCATAACTCAAACCCGATGTTATGGGCTGGTGTTCTTTTCTCGCACTAATTTTTCATAAAAGTCTTGGTCAAATAAATGAACCAGCCGTTTAACATCTGTGTCTTCTAATTTATAGCCTCCGCTCTTTCGATAAAGGTCGAACGCTCCATTCAAATTAAGTTTGGTTTCTTTTTGGCTGAACCAGCTGTCGTCTTCTTTATAAGCAAGATAATATTCGTTGTTTTTCTTCAAGCCTTTTATTGAAATTTTGATATAGTAAGCAAACCCGTTTTCTGCGCTTCCAGTTGTATCTGTGATGTCAAACACAATTTGAGGATTAGTAGTCGATATCTTCTGTAGGTCTTGAGCAAATTGACTCATACTACCTGAATATTCATACTTTTTGAGTGGGGGATAAACTCTCGTGAAGTCGTAAATAAAATAAAGGAATAGTCCGAAAAAAATTATTATTCCAACTAAAAATTCTTTTCCGTTTGAGTCTCTCAATTTCATTCAGTCTGGTTTGCATTAGCTTGGTTTTTTACACTTGCCCGCTAACGGTTAAGGCTTATTGATTTCTATGATTCAAGCAACTAATTTATTGTAATTTTTTTCATATTTTCTATCTTGTTTTACACAGGCAAATACTCGTAGTATTAGCTTGTTCCTTA
>NZ_JBKOPS010000024.1:0-7878 GCF_047272945.1 Rubrilithobacter danxiaensis | reverse complement strand
ATAAAACTGAATTTAAATGGAATGAGCCCGATGGAATATCGAGCTCATTATTACAAATCTAATAACTAAATTCGTCCAAACTTTTGGGGGCAGTCCAGAATAGCAGCCGCTTTTTTTATTTTAACAGATTTTAACACCGTTATAGCACAATTTTTGATAGTTTTACAATAATGAGATTTCTGTTATTTATTGTGGTAGTAGTTGTTTTTGGATCTCTGCAAACCAGCTTTGCGCAGGAGAAGGGAATTGTGCAGTTTTCCGGCGTGATCTATAATAAGGATACAAATACCGTTGTTCCCTATGTAAATGTTGTAAACAGATCTAACAAGCAGAACTACTCTGCCAATTACCAGGGGTACTTCTCTTTTGTAGCCCATGAAGGCGATACGATTGTGTTCTCTGCTGTAGGATACAGAAAAGAAGCATTGGTAATACCGGCTCAGTTACCTGAAAAG
Organism: Rubrilithobacter danxiaensis; assembly: GCF_047272945.1. Lineage (NCBI taxonomy): Bacteria > Pseudomonadati > Bacteroidota > Sphingobacteriia > Sphingobacteriales > Sphingobacteriaceae > Rubrilithobacter > Rubrilithobacter danxiaensis. Next base: position 7,423 of record NZ_JBKOPS010000024.1, on the reverse strand, counting down.
AAATACACGGTAATTGTAAAAATGCAGATGGAATCTATTAATCTTCCAATGGTGAGGGTATTCCCGTGGGCCAGTGTAGATGAGTTTAATAAAGATTTCATGTCAATGAAAGTAGCCGACGACGATCTTGAAATAGCGAAAAAAAATGTAGCAAAATCCAGTATCCTGGCTATGGCGAAAACATTGCCCCGCGACGGGCAGGAGATACAGGGATTAAACTTTCAGAATAACCATATCTCACTTTCCAATAAAACTATCAATCAACGTGGGGCAAACCCTTTGCTTGATCCTTTTAAATGGGGGGCATTTATTCAGCAGATTATGAAAGGAGATAAAAGCAGGAACGAAAGCAGCGATTAACGCTTCTTTTTTTGAGCCGGAAATTTCATTTTGTAATCAACCTTAACCATGCCCTTAGAAACATTGTCTAACTTCGTTTTAAGCATCGCCTTTCGCAGGGGGCTTAGTTTATCTGTAAACAGTTTACCTTCTATGTGATCGTACTCATGCTGAATTACCCGTGCAGCAAGGCCGGTATAGGTTTCTGTATGTTGCTCCCAGTTTTCGTCAAAGTAAGAAATTGTTACCTGCTGGCATCGGCTAATATCTTCACGAATATCAGGAATGCTGAGACATCCTTCATTAAAATTCCATTTTTCTCCTTCTTCATTTAACACCTGGGCATTAATAAAAACTTTTTTAAAGTCCTTTAATGCTTCCTCATCTTCATGAAAAGGAGTAGCGTCTATAACAAAAAGGCGGATAGAGAGTCCAACTTGCGGAGCTGCCAGTCCAACGCCATTTGCAGCATACATTGTTTCGAACATATTCTCAATCAACTCCTTCAGATTCGGATATTCTGCAGTTATGTCGGCCGCTTTTTTGCGAAGTACCGGATCGCCATAAGCTATTATAGGTAATTTCATAGTGCAAAAATACAATTATCTCTCTTTTAAGTAAGTTTTTAATAGCAGGTTATTCCTCCTCTGGCTCAAACAGGAGTGAACTGAGTTTAGAAGGCTCAAATACTTCATTGGATATTTGTAAAAGCTGTTCTGCAGTTACTGCATTGATTTTAGCGAAAACTTCTTCCAGGCTATCCACACGATTATAATCAAGCAGGCTCTTGGTCATTGATATAAGCAATCCCATACGGTTTTCTTCTCCTAAAGCAATTTGCCCTATAAATTTTTGTTTAGCCTGTTGAAGCTGACCGGCACCTAACTTCTTTTCACGAAGCATCCGTAATTCCTTATGAATAAGTTTCAGCGCTTTTCCTGTTTTATCGGCTTCGGTGCCAAAATAAATGGAGAAAATCCCAGTATCGCTTACTGGGATATAATTTGATTCAATCGTATAGGCTATTCCATATTTCTCCCGCACCTGTAAATTTAACCTCGAACTCATTCCGTTACCGCCTAAGTGATTATTAAGCAAAAGCAAAGCAGTTTTATCAGGATGATGAATAGAATACGCCCTGTTTCCCAAAACAACATGAGCCTGCGATATTTGCTTTTTTATGCTGGAATTAACCGGAGAATAATGATCCGGAGAGCTTCTTTTCTTTATTACATTGTTTGCCGGAATTGGCTCATAAATCTTCTGGAAACTTTTAATAATTTTATTAAAATCATAATTACCCAGTACCCCGATTACTATTTCTGACGTGTTGTAATTAGTTTTAATAAAGCTCAGAATATCTGCTTTACTAAGCGATTTAACACTCTCTTCAGTTCCAAGAATATTTCTGCCCAAAGGATGCCCCTGAAACAGCAATTCTTCAAAATCATCATTTACCGCTTCTTCAGGCTGATCCAGATAAGATGCAATTTCATCCAGTATGACACTTTGCTCTTTCTTTAGTTCTTCCTCGGGAAACACAGAATGAAAAACAAGATCTTCAAAAAGATCAAGTGTACGGTCGAGATAAGGATTTAAGAAAGAGGCATGTATGCAGGTATATTCTTTGGTTGTATAGGCATTTAAATCGCCGCCAACCATTTCAAGGCGGTTTAAAATCTGATTAGTATTTCTTCTTTCGGTACGTTTAAACAGCAGGTGTTCGATAAAATGTGCTAGTCCATCCTGTCCGGATGGCTCGTCTCTTGAACCCGAATTGACGATGATACAAGCGTGAGAAATTGAAGATGATGTACTTTTAAACAGTAAACGTATTCCATTAGGAAGGGTAAAAACCTGATAATCCATTAGGTTCAAAGTTAACAACAATTTTAACCTTGCTTAAGTGAATTTTGTATATCATTTTCCCTCAATTTGAAACGATTATGCACACTTTTTTGTCACAGAAAATTCTATATTTAGAATCAAAATCTTATTGCCTTATGAAAAACCCCCTTAAAACCTTTTTAGGTTTTCTAATGATTATCCTGGTAACCGCATCCTGTAAAGAAACAACTCTAACGGAGGAACAACCCTTACAGGAAAAAGAATTTCTGAATGTAGCTTATGGAGAGAATATGCTGCAAACATTTGATCTTTATCTGCCGGCTAACCATACACTTGAAACCAAAGTAGTTGTTTTAATCCACGGCGGATTCTGGTTTCAGGGAGATAAAAGCGATTATACCCAATATGCTAAATTTTTCCAGAGCCAGGGTTTTGCAGTAGCCAATATAAATTACCGCCTTACAAATACTCCCGAAAACAACATCCATCCCGCTCAGGTAAACGACATTAAAAAAGCGCTTAACTTTATCTCGGGAAAAGCTGCTGAATGGAACATTTCTTCCGATAAATTTGCTTTAGTCGGTGCAAGCTCCGGGGGGCATTTGGGCCTTCTGTATACCTATGTTTACAATCAGGATAATAAAGTAAAAACGGTAGTTTCTATAGCGGGGCCTACAAATCTTACCGATAGCCGGAATGTTTTAGATAACCAGAAAATAGTTACAGCATGGTTTTTAGGAACTACAATAGAACAAAGCCCTCAAATTTATAAGAAAGCCAGCCCAATAACTTATGCCTGTGAAAAAAGTAAACCAACATTGTTAATCCATGGAAAAGACGATGTTATTGTTCCCGTTCAGCAGGCAATAGACTTAAAAACAAAACTGGACCAATTTAAGATACCCAACAATTTACTGCTGGTAGATAATGCCGGCCACGAAGACGTTATTAATGACGCTAATAAAGCTACTGTATTGGGAAGTATCGTAATGTGGTTAAATACGTATTAATACCTTTACTTTTTCGGCACAGGGAATCGTTGGAAAAAGAGCGGTACAAGGAAGTGCCAAAACTAATAAGGTTTTAAAAACCTTATTAGTTTATTAATTACAAATTTCTGAACAATTACTTCTTCATTTTCAATTTACATTCCCGTTTAAACTTTTGAAACCGTGGCATGGAAACATTTTGAATGTAGGGACTGCTGGGGTTGTATGCAGTATAGTTCTGATGATATTCTTCGGCACGGTAAAATGCTTTTAACGGAGCAATTTCAGTAACAATTGGATTTTTAAAAGATGGGGTCCACTTGCGAACAGCCTGCTTAGCCAACTCATGCTCCTGCTCGTTGTTATAAAATATTGCCGAGCGATAGGAAGTTCCCTCATCCGGCCCCTGCCGGTTCAATGTAGTTGGATCATGTGAAGTGAAAAAGGCATCTAATAGATCAGAATAGGAAATTACTTTAGGATTGTAATACACTAACACCGTTTCAGCATGACCCGTGGTTTCTGAGCAGACCTGCTCATAAGTTGGATTTTTAGTAGTTCCGCCTGCATATCCCGAAACTGCAGAATCCACTCCTGCCAGCTCTTCAAAAATATGTTCAGAACACCAAAAGCAACCTTCAGCAAAGGCCGCGACAGCTTTTCCGGGAGTGGCCGATAAATTTACTTTATGATCCTTTTTGCTGTTTTTTGACTGTCCTGAAGTATTACAGCTTATAAATATTCCCGAAATCAAAAAGCATAAAAAATAGTTTAATGAATTCATGTCTCTTCCTTTTCTAATATTAACGAAATAATAAAAAAGCCAGATGTTCTTTTGCTCGTTTATTGCATTTCTTTGACTTTGCAGCCTTTACCCTGACCAGCCTTCTCTGTCAAGGCTTCGGTAGTGAATTGCCTCTGCCAGATGTTCCATCTGGATTTCTTCACTTCCCGCAAGATCAGCAATGGTTCTTGAAACTTTTAAAATGCGATCGTATGCCCGGGCAGATAATCCTAACTTTTCCATCGCCCGTTTCAGTAATAATTGCCCTGCATCATTGATCAGGCAAATATCACGAACCATTTTGGAGCTCATTTGGGCATTGCTATAAACTTCCTTTTTCTCCCCGAATCTTCTGGTTTGAATTCCTCTTGCCCGGATTACCCGTTCGCGGATCAGCTCACTTTTTTCCCCAGGCCGGTCAGATGATAATTCATTAAAATGGACCGGCGTAACTTCTACATGAAGATCAATCCTGTCTAAAAGCGGTCCGGAAATTTTATTCAAATATCTTTGTACAACGCCAGGGGCACAAACGCATTCTTTTTCAGGATGGTTGTAAAAGCCGCAGGGGCAGGGATTCATGGAAGCAATTAGCATAAAGCTGGAGGGATAGTCAACGGTAAATTTAGCCCTCGATATAGTTACACGACGTTCTTCCAGCGGCTGCCGCATTACTTCGAGGACAGTTCGTTTAAATTCGGGCAGTTCATCCAGGAATAAAACGCCGTTATGTGCCAGTGAAATTTCTCCCGGCTGCGGGTGAACACCGCCTCCAACAAGGGCAACATCGCTTATTGTGTGGTGCGGCTGCCGGAACGGCCTCACCGTCATCAGCGAATCTGAAGCTGACATCTTTCCGGCTACCGAATGAATTTTAGTGGTTTCTAAAGCTTCATACAGATTAAGAGGAGGAAGGATGGTGGGCAAACGCTTTGCAAGCATTGTTTTTCCGGCACCAGGCGGGCCAATCAAAATCACGTTATGCCCACCTGCTGCAGCTATCTCTAATGCACGCTTAATATTTTCCTGGCCTTTAACATCCGAGAAATCGCTTTCGTAATTATTTATGTTATTCAAAAATTCTTCCCGCGTATTTACTTTTACAGCGGGAAGTTTTTCAGTCCCGTTAAAAAAGCCAATTACTTCACTGATATTACTTATCCCATACACTTCCAAGTCATTTACAATGGCTGCTTCCCTTGCGTTTACCCGGGGAAGAATTAAACCCTTGAACCCTTCCTGACGTGCTTGTATTGCAATCGGCAGGGCACCTTTTATGGGCTGAATTCCCCCGTCCAGGGACAATTCTCCCATGATCAAATACTTATCCAGACCTTCAGGTTCGATCTGCCCGGAAGCTGCAAGAATACCTATAGCAATAGCAAGATCGTATGAAGAACCTTCCTTTCTTATATCGGCAGGAGCCAGATTTACCACAATTTTTTGCCGGGGCATTCTATACCCCGAATTTTGAATGGCACTTTCTACCCGCTGCAAGCTTTCCTTAACCGCATTATCCGGAAGGCCTACAATAAAGTATTTTGTACCTGCGCTTATATTAACTTCGATAGTAATTGGAGTAGCTTCTATACCATAAACAGCACTACCATACGTTTTGATGAGCATTATTCTTTTCTAGATGTATCTAATCTACAGTAAATTATACAAATAAAAAAGCTTCAAAAACACCTTCTTTAAAGAGTGCTTTCGTACTACTGTTAATAAATTATCTGGGGCGCTGATAAGGAATTTTAAACCAGAATGTAGACCCCTGACCTTCCTCGCTTTTTACTCCGTACACTCCGAAATGCCGCTTAATTATTTCTGCAGAAATGTATAATCCTAAACCCAGGCCCGTGGATTGGGCTGTTTGATCACCAATTCTGAAAAAACGATCAAAAACCTTATCAATTTTATCTTCAGGAATTCCAATGCCAAAATCTGTAACGGAAAATTTTAAAAACCGACCCTCTACATTTACATCTAAAAACACTTCTTTTCCCGGAGGGGAATATTTAACCGCATTGGTGAGGTAATTAACAATCACCTGCTCTATTTTATTTTTATCGGCAGTAAGCAGGCCGGTGTAATTACTTCGCACTATGATTCGCTGATTTTCGGGCAGAAGCGATTTTGCATCGGTTATTAATTCGTCAATACTAAAAGTGCGCATGTTCAAGTGCATCTTTCCGGTATAGACTTTTGCCGTTTCAAACACATCATTAATTAAATCTATTAATTTATCAACCTGCTGATATGCCTTTCCCACAAATACCAACAGCGATTTTTCATCCACCTGGTTTTCGAGCTGCCTTTTAATAATCTGAATGGAAGCTTTTATTGCCGTAATCGGTGTTTTTAGTTCGTGAGAAGATACACTAACAAACTCTTCCTTTTTTTCAATGGTAGTTTGCAATAACTGATTACCCTGCTGACGCTCTTCTACCTCCTTTTTTTCGGTAATATCCTGTGTAATAGCTATAAAATGGGATACTTTCCCATTCTTATCCCGTTTAAAAACCTTACCCCGGATCAGCAGCCATCTCCAAAAACTATTGGCATTCAGGATCCGGTAACAGGATTCCAAAATTTCGTCATCCTTCGCATTTAAAAACCGTTCTTCATGGTATTCCCTAAACTCATTAACATCGGAGGGGTGAATCCGGTTGAGAATGCTGTTACGGCTCATACGCCTCAGATCTTCGGGTTTATATCCTAAAAGAGAGAAAACCTGTTTATTCACATATTCATACCGCTGCGTATTGATATTGAAGACGGTCAGAATATCAGGTGTAGATTCTGCTATCTGGTAAATAAGCTGCCTGCTCTCCAAAAGATCCAGTTCGGCCAGTTTTTCCTCGTGTATATCCGATAGGAGAATAGCTATTCCTTTATCAGAAGAATATCCGGTAATTCTGTACCACCTGAAATGGATCGTTGAAAAAAAATGATCTGAAACCTTATCTTTTTCTGAAAATGCCCTTATCAGTATCTGGGACAATTTTGAATTGCGGTCATCAGGAAAAAAATCCCAGATAAGATGGCCCACAACCTGTTCTTTCCCAGAGCCTAAAAAATCTTCTGCTTTATGATTTAAATAAAGAAAATGATATTCACGATCTAAAAGAAAAAAGGCATCAGCCATGTTGTCAAGAACAGCACTCATGTCTGTTCCATGCCCCATGTCTGACTTTGGTGTTCTTATTACTGGCATAAGAATTATAACAAGCAGATGCGCTAATTGTAATAATAAATTGCAAATAAATTAAGAATAGCAGTATTTTGAAAAGCAATAGCTGTATAAAACAAAATCCTGCCGGGTATACAGTGCCCCCAAAAAGTTAGACACTTTCTGGGGGCATTGTTATGATAAAGAAAAAGAAGCACAGTTTTGAATTTAAGCTGTACTGTGTAAAGGCAATGTCGGAACAATACCGTTCTGCAAAATCGTTGTCTAAGGAAT
>NZ_JBKOPS010000023.1:0-8952 GCF_047272945.1 Rubrilithobacter danxiaensis | reverse complement strand
ATTGGCTTTTGACTATCAGATTTTACTCCGTTATTTAATTTCTTGATACAACTTGTGTTAGATAGAGTACCAGAAGTAGTAGTAACCGAAGGACTGGTAATATAGGTTTTAAGTTTAGGATCAGTTTGCTTCATCCACAAGGGTAAGCTTGCAGATTTAGAATAACTTGGATTTTTAGAAGTAATATTACCTGATAAATATCCTGTTCGTTTAAGATTGGAAACTTTATAAGCGTAATAAGAATTATTATCCTTATGATTAGTAATATTTATACTAACTGATTTAGTAGATCCATTATACATATTATATAACCACATTTGAATTCCATTCCCAACGTTATTCTCTGTAACGGGATTAATAATATTTATATTTTTAAGCTGGCAGGAAGAACTGTTAGGTTCAATATTGATTCCACTTTGAGGTTTTGTTCCATTTGTATATCCTGCATATGGACGATCTAATGTTAATCCATCTGCGGAAATAATTGAAATACCATCTCTTCTGTTATTTTTAAGATAGGCAGTAGTAATCTTAATATTTGTATTAGTTGTAGAAGAACTACCATACCTACCTATATAAATTCCATCGCCCCAGCAATCAGTAACTTTTGGATTAGTCAAAGTTATATTACTGGACGAATAAATACCAATTCCTATTCCATACTCGCCGGTTGTACCAATGTGCTTGGCTCTATCACCTTTTATTACTGCATCTATAATAGTAACATTGGAAACTTTTTGCATTTTAAATATCTGATAAGACGATTTTGAAGTACCTTTTAACCAGATTTGTGCACCATCTAAAAAGTAAATCTTACGATTTGAAGGAATTGTAATACCCTTATCATTAACCAAAATTGGAAAAGCAGGAAACACAACAGTACTATACTTGTTTATTGCAGCTTGAACATAAGAGGTATAATCTCTCGTTCCATTTTTAACGTATCCAGAAGGCAACGCTCTGCTTATATTATAAGCAGTGGAACTTACTTCTGATGCTGAAACAGCAAGTTTACCAAGAGAATCGTTCAAAGAAATGTTTTCAGTTGAATTCGATTCTTCAGTAGGTAAAAAATCATTCTCTTTTCTACAATTAGTTAAAAAGAGCACTGAGGACATTAGGAAAATAGAGCCTAACAGTTTCGCGGAAACTTTGTTTTTAATCTTCATAATTTAATTGTTTTAATCTGTTTCTATTAACGGGACATGAAATAGATTATTGTAAACAATTAAAAAAATTGAAAATCTTATAAATAATTATCTTAAGTGGTACTTAAAACTAAACTTTTGATCCCCAAAACCTTATTATATAGCTTTAGATGTTTCCTTGCACTACTTGATATATCATATTCTTTTTTTATCAAATCCTGTAATAGATTGCCCTTTCGTATGGCAGTCTCATAACTCAATATTACCTCTTCCATTTGTAAATGAAAATCCTCCAAATTTGACAAATAGGCGTTCTTATCATTTAAAATAGTGGGTATACTTCCTACAGGAGTTGAAATAACGGGGATTCCTGCTGCACCTGCTTCTAAAACCGCCATAGGCATTCCCTCCCAAAGCGAAGGCATAATTAAGCAATGTGCCTGAGAAAAAAGACAGGGTATATCATCCCTAAAACCTAACAAGGAAAAATATTCTTGTAATTTATATTTTGCGATTCGCTCTTCTAACTCCTGTCTCAAACTACCATCACCGGCAACTAAAATCTTAAATTTAAATCGATCTTTAAGCTTATTGGAAAGATCTATTAAAAATAAAGGATTTTTCGGTTCAGCTAATCTACCTAAAAACAAAAAAGTAAAAATCTCGGAGTGTTTATTGATAAGGTTAAATTTAGAAGTATCAATACCATTTGCAATAACTTTAGAATTCTCTTTATGATACCACTGCTTAGAGTCAGCTGAGAAAATAATATCTTCACTACGGAGTTTCCGGGTAAGGAACAAAAGAATGCGTCTATATTTTTGCTTAACAAAATTAGTGTGGAGAGTAAAAACTATTCGAACTTTTGGCCTGAAAAATTTAGCTAACGCTGCTAACATACAAGCATGAAACATGTGTGCATGAACTACGCACTGGTCATAACTTTTCAGAATATTTAGAAAGATTTTAAATTTTTTCAAAAAACCTTTCGAATTGTTCATTCCTAACGAGATATATTTTATACCTTCTGCCTCGTACTTATATGCAATTGTATCAATTGTGGTTATCGTTACTACTAATATTTCAACTCCAGGATTTTCTTTAATTTTTTTTGATATTTCAAGTAAAAAGCTCTCCGCGCCACCGCCTCCCAACCCGATCAACAGATGAATTAGTGTCATAAATAAAAGTTATCCGAATCTTATATTACTACTGTTTCTGCCTCTTGTACCTGATAGAAATACTTATACCAACTGATAAAGCGTTTTACACCTTCCTGTACTGAAACTCGAGGTTTATACCCTAAAATATTCTCTAAATCAGTTATGTCTGCCCATGTTGCTGTTACATCCCCATCTTGCATAGGTAAATAGTCTTTTTCAGCTTTCTTACCTAAGTTATTTTCAATTTCTTCAATAAATTCCATCAAATTAACAGGACTTCCTTTTCCTATATTAAAAATCCTATAAGGAACATTTGAAGTTGCAGGATCAGGATCCATACCACTCCAATCAGGATTGCTATGGGCTGGGTTATCTATAACCCTTACTATTCCTTCTACAATATCGTCAATATAAGTAAAATCTCTTTTCATATTTCCATTATTAAATACTTGTATTGATCTACCTTCTGTTATTGCTTTGGTAAATAATATAGGTGCCATATCTGGTCTTCCCCATGGTCCATAAACTGTAAAAAATCTCAATCCTGTTGTTGGTAAATTGAATAAATGACTGTAAGTATGAGCCATCAATTCGTTACTCTTTTTAGTTGCAGCGTATATTGAAACAGGATGATCTACATTATTATGAGTAGAAAATGGCATTTTTTCGTTTAATCCGTAAACGCTGGAGGAACTTGCATAAACAAAATGTTTAATTTTATTATATCTACATGCTTCAAGAAGGTTTAAAAAGCCATAGATATTTGAATCAATATAAGCTTGGGGATTAACTAAACTATAACGCACTCCGGCCTGAGCTGCAAGATTACATATTGCATCAAAAGAACCCTCATTAATAATCTTCTTTAACTTTATATTATCGGTTAAATCAAGCTTGTAAAAAGTGTAATTTTTATATTTATCACTTATAACAGGTTCTCCATATTCAATATTTTCCTTAGAAATACCGGTTTCAGCTAAACGGCCATATTTTATGGATACATCATAATAATCATTAATATTATCTATACCAACAACTTCATCTCCACGTTCTAACAATTTCTTCGCAAGGTAAAATCCAATGAAACCTGCTGTTCCTGTGATTAAAATCTTCATATTCTTTTTAATTAGGTAAATTTTAATAAGCTTTAGAGAGCTTTACTCTTAGTTTTATTTATAATTATGCTATTAATTTTTGGTAATTATCAACGATTGTTCTTACTGAAAATCTTTCGCTGACATCTTTTTGTATAGCTGAATAATCCCACTCTTTATTAAGTGCTTTTACTATTGCTGCCTTAAACGCTTCTAAATCATTTTGCTGAATTATATAACCATTAAAATCATTCTTAATTATTTCAGTTATGCCCCCTACATTAAAAGCAACAACAGGTGTTCCTACTGACAACGATTCAACGACGGCATTGGGAAAACCCTCAAAAAAAGAGGGCAAGGCAAACACTTCATGTTTTGCTACAATATTGGTTACTCCAGATACAAGACCAAGCATTGTAACTCGTGATGAAATCTGTAGATTCTTAATTTTCTCTTCAATTACAGATCTTAAAGGTCCATCACCAGCTATTGTTAATTTATAATTATCTGGCAACTGTTTAAAAATATCTAAGAATCTTTCATGTCCCTTTTGTTTTGCCAATCTTCCAACCATGACAATTCTTTTCTCACTTTTATTCTTACAATTTTTTTCATTGCCACTTGGTAGAACAGGATTAGGAATTATCACCATTTTTTGCGGACTCATACTATAAGTTTTTAAAAGAGAATCCTTTATCTCTTTTGATTGACATATTATTGTATGAAATCTGTTATAAGAGATTTTGAGAAAATAGCTTAATAGTTTTGCCTTTATACTAGTTAAGGATAGGTCGGCAACATTAGCGGGACGAGCAATTAAATTAGGTACCTTTATAAAAAACGAGGTAAAACCCATTAATGCATTTATTTGTCCACCTGTAGTAAATATTGCATGTGGTTTCTCTTTTTTCAGCAAGCTGTATAATTTAAAAAAAGATAATGAAGCCTTTTTTGTTCCTAAATCAATAAGATTTATATCTTCCAAAGATTGTGAAAAGAAAATCTTCTTACCGTTTAACAATACAATATTTACTTCGTAAAGAGATTTATCAAAATATTGAGATAATAGCCAAAATACTTTTTCGGCTCCACCTGCATTCAAAGAGCTTATAATAAAAAAAACTTTCTTTCTCATAGAAAACGCAGTAAGTTTTAAACTGTTTCAGATTGTTGCGTATAATAGTATATCAACGGAGTTACAAATACAAAAAAGTATTCCGATAAAAGATTATGGGAAAAAAATGAATTGGTCAAGACACATATACCCCAAATAATGACAGGAATAGCTTTTGACAGCTTTGCATATCTATAAAGATTTAAAAAAAACAAGAGATATAAAATTAATCCCAGTAGCCCAGTTTCAAACCACAAAAGGAGAAACATATTATGAGGCCCTTGACTATAAACCGTTGAGGATAAAGGCCCATATCCAACTAAAGGTTGATCTAAAGCTTTATGAAAATACATTCGTGCCAAAGTCACCCGTGGATCTTCCATATTGGTGAAGCTTTCTGAGGAAGTGACCATGTTAAATCTTTCACTATTCAATTGCTTATCGAAAAGCTCCAAAAGCGATGGAAGATTAATACTTGCAGTGGCAATCTCGTATGAAATAAGTAAAAAGATACTTAGCCCGATTACTTTAAACCAATTTATTTTTCGCAAATGTTGAAGGTTCTTTACGATAAAAAAGGCTATAACAATCAGAAGTAAAAGGATTCCACTTCTTGAAAACGTCGCAAATGTTGCTAAGGAAGCAAATACCAAATAAAAATATTTTTTCTTAATGGATATCTCTGAAAATAATAGTACAGCAAGAATAGAAGCAACTCTAAAAGATGTAGAATTTGGATTTTCAGGAAGCCCCGCAGCTCGAGTTTCTGTCGGTGAAAATGTTCCAGGATGTAAAACATCTATAAAAACACTTATTATAATCACCAATAATGTTATTTCAAAAATAAAATTTAATACCTCTTTAGTTACTGAATAATAGTTTAAATACGAGTAAATAATTACCGAACAAATTATATTAAATAATATAATATAGACATATTGAGTAGTAGCATCAGATTTTTGATTTCCAAAGCCCACTGAGTAAAGTAAAACGTATAAACAACCGATAGAAAAAAGTGGGAAAATAAATTTAAAATAACTAAAAATTGTATTTGACTTGCTATTTTGACTTTTAATATTAAAAAAGCATAGTAAGAATAACATTCCCACACAAGCAGCAAAAAAGGTAGCTGGTTCTATAGCTGTGAAATAATGTTTTTTTGTCGAGATAATTAAGGCATTACTTGCCAAAAGTATTACGCAAAGTATTAAAACAAAATTCCCTAAATAATTTAAACTCTTCATTTCTATTCTTACTCCAAATACTTCAATTTATAGTATTAGAAGTTCTATCAATTTATTTCACAAACAATGTTTTTTAACAACGGATGCTGTGCGACTGCTTTTTCTTTTTTCTGACTTTTAATCCATTGAATCAAAACTAATAACTTCCATATTTGGGGTTGTCGATTTCTTACTCCCTGCATGTGCTCATCAATTATCTCCAAGGTGCGTTTTACATTTATTCCCGGTATATTTTTCAGTTCTTTCTCAGTAAGGTTATCTAATACATATTCTTTTAGTGAATTTCTAAACCAGACTTCGAATGGCATGGCAAAACCAGCTTTAGGCCGATTAAAAATTTCTTTTGGAACATATTTATAAAGTATATCTTTCAGAATTTTCTTTTGGTTTCCTTTTGCATCAAATTTAAAAGCTGTTGGCAGCGATCTTCCAAATTCAATTACTCGGTAATCAAGTAAAGGAGCTCTTGTTTCTAAGGAAAATGCCATAGAAGCCCTATCAACTTTAGTATTGATATCCCAATTTAAATATGTCTTAATATCGTAATCTGAAATCTTTTCAAGGATCGGTTTGTTAGGATTATTTAAGGCCGAAGAATACATATTTTCCAGGCCTAAATTTTTCTGTATTACCCAAGAATTCTCCATTCCTCCAAACGTTTTTGCATAAAGTGTTTCCAGGTTTTTAAAGGAAATACCCATTGCAATTAACTTGTGTAGTTTAATTGGAGAAATTCCAAGTATAGAAGCACAAAACTTCCGAAATTTATAGGGCAAGCGAAATACGTTAATTTTTTCATTTATCCCCTTATACCTCGGATACCCCAGATACCCTTCATCTCCACCATCTCCACTTAATGCTACCGTCACATGTTTCCGTGTATATTTCGATAATAGTAACGATGGGATGGCACTATTATCAGCAAATGGTTCATCAAAATAGAGAGAAAGATTCTCAAAAAAACTTATACCTTCATTATAGTTGCATTCAATAATATGATGTTCTGTATGTAAATGTTTAGCTACTTGCTTGGCATATTCACTTTCATCAAAACCTTTTTCATTAAATTTCACTGAAAAGGTTTTCACCTTCTCTTTAACTTGCGATGCAAGAGCTGCTACTAATGATGAATCTACTCCCCCCGAAAGAAAAACTCCCAGAGGTACATCTGCATTTAGCCTAATTTCTACTGCATCATATAACAGCTCTTCAAGAGTTACTTTTGCTTCTTCATAAGTCCCTGTAAATTTATTATTCCAATTATAGTCTAAATCCCAATACTTTTTTATTTTTAACTGATCAGAGTTAAGCCTATAAATAAAGGAATGACCTGCAGGTAACTTTTTAACTTCTTTCCAGATAGATCTAGGTTCTGGAATATTGTTCCAAATAAAATATTCACTTATCGCTTGTTCATCAAGCGTAAAATCTCTTGCAATACTTATTTGTGAAGGTTGACTTGCAAATTCAAATGTTCCATTGATATGACTGTAATAAAATGGTTTTTTGCCAAAGCGGTCCCTTGCTCCAAAAAATTCCTTTTTTTCTGTGTCATAAATCACAAAAGAAAACATGCCATTAAAATGTATTACACATTCTTCCCCATATTCTAAATAGGCTGCGCAAATCACTTCTGTGTCAGAGGTTGTTTTAAAAGAGTATCCCTTTTTTACTAAATCCTTTTGTATATCTTTATAATTGTAAACTTCCCCATTAAAAACAATCCACAAATGACCATAGAGAAAAGGTTGATTAGACCGGGGATCCAAATCAATTATTGATAATCTGTTATGTCCCAAAATAACATTTCCAACTCTTTTAAAAGCTGAATAATCCGGTCCTCTGAAGTTAATTCTTTCTAGTTTCGAATTGACTGTTTCCAGATTATAATTTATAGTTGTTCCGTAAATTCCACACATTATATGAGTATAATAGATTTTATAATAGAGTTAATTATTAAAGTTTTCAATTAACTTTCTCTTTTGACTAATAGGCGCTTAACAGTAAATATATAAAGCTGAGTTGCCAACACGCAGACTGGAATAATGGCAAAGCTTTTAAATAGAAAAATTATACTAATTAATACAATAAAATTTACCAAAAAGCCAATTGTAGTAACCTTTAAAAGAGTTAGAGAACGATCTTGTATCAATAAACAACGCGTATAAAGCGATCCGAAGGGAGAAATAATTGCTGCTACTAAAAAAATTGACAAATATATATTGGCATATTCCTCTGTTTTTCCATTAAATATGTAACCTAATATTATAGGTTTACTTACAAAAAAAAGACTAAATACTAATAAGCTAAAAAGAAAATATCCAATTTCAATAGATTTTAATTTAGAAAAGAAAAAATCTTTACCAATTTCGTAATATTTAATTAGTCTTGGATATATTAAGTAATTCGATGAGCTAATAAGAGTAGTTAATGCTGCATAAACCCTTTCAAGGCTTCCATATACTCCTACAATACTTGCTGGTACTGCCAAACCCATAACAAATACATTTGTAGTACTATATAAACTTACAGATACATCAGAAATAAATGCATTTTTCGCTTCTGAAAGTATTACTTTATCTTGCCCTAACTTAGGTTTTATCAATGATAACTGGTAACGTTTTTTACCATTTATGAATAAGATCAAGGAAGGAATAATCCAGCTCATAGAACTAAATAATGCTACATATAAATAATCATCTTTACTTTTTACGAAAATTAACAGGCAAATTAGGTATAAACTTTTCCCAATTGCATTAGCTACAGTGCTAAATTTTATTTCTTGAAAAGAATAGTAGTAAGCGTTTAAATTTATTACTGATGATATTACATAGAAGAAGTTTAAAATAAAAAAAAGGGATCCTATTTTATGAGCGAGGGGAATAAAATTTAATGCTACAAGAAATATTATGAATGATATTATAAAAAAGATAACTCTCCAAAATAAGACGAAGGAAAATATTTGAGATCTTCTTTCAGCGTCATTTCTAAATTTAATTATATATTTTGAAGTTGTTATTTCAAATCCAAAATTTATAAATATTCGAAAGTAATTAGCCATTGCAAAAGCAAAAACATAATATCCATAATACTCTATTCCTAAAACCTTTATTAAATAGGGAACAATGATTAAAGGAAGTACATAATTAACTGCATTATTTAAGTACAGTGAGAAAATGTTTGAAATAA
>NZ_JBKOPS010000022.1:0-9357 GCF_047272945.1 Rubrilithobacter danxiaensis | reverse complement strand
TCAGATATTAACAAAAGAAAAAGAAGCAAAAAGAAAATTTCTAACAACAATAACGGTAGTCAATATTCTGTGATATTTTGTTATTGTAAATCTAAAGGCTGTTGCGGCATTAATAGCACGTCACTTTCAAGCCAGCACTAATGTAATAGAAAACAGTGAAATAACAGATACCACGGAAGCCAGCAATAGAAACAAGGTGGTGTTAGTGGTAGTTTTTCTTTAGTCCACCATGATTTTCTTTTCGGTCAATATATCGATTCCAAAAAAGCCTTCTTGAATCGTCACATTGACTGACTTATATTTTTCAACCTCGAAGTCGCATGGGAATATAAGTTCTTTATTTAATCCTTTAATATTTACATCTACGTAAGGTACGGCACAACCACTCTTTCCCTTAGCCAAATGCCCATAGTTTAATGCTTTTACTTTTATCTGGGTTTCGGCACCTGTGGGAAAATTGTAATTGATTATCATCATTGCGCAAATGACGAGACCACCCCAAGTACAAATATTAAATACCGCGTGTAAGAAGAAATTGGTCGTCTTGTAATACTCAGACAAATAAGTTGAAGTGAACGGTGTCGCTATTAGTCCAGTCAAAAACCAAATGGAAGTTGGAACATACCAATCAATTAAGGTCATTCGATATATGTTTATTTCGAAAACTGTCAGAATTAGTGTTCCAATGAACAGGAAAGTCAAAATTCCATTCACAAGAGTAACCTTTGATTTATTCGACTGGTCAGTGGTAAGGCCTTGATTTTTCAACTTTTTATCAGGTCGTTTATTACGTTAGCTAGGATTTTTTAAAATTACCACTAACGGTTAAGGCTTTGCGAAGATGGCGGATAAAAGCACTTCATTGACGCCCAGCACAAAGCTTTGTTAAATGTAGAAAATTTCGAGAACAACGTCACCCGCCATTTTTGCAAGAGCCTGTGTTAGTGGCTGCAGCTCTTCTTCTGTCACCCTCATGTTGGAAAGCAGCTATCTACTCCATAGTTTTATAACAGTGTCTAGAAGTCCCCAAGCTCCTAGGAGTGTTAAGATAAGACCGCCAAGAAAAAGTTTCAAAGTTGCAGGATACAACATTGTATTTGTGTCTTGTCGATAAAACTTATTTCTCTTAACTAATATAATCCCAACGATTAGGAAGATAACACATAGTACAGGTATTCTCATATCCATGGGAGTAGCTGGTTCTTTTTTGCTGTTGCCACTAACGGTTTCGGGCTTTGCGTTCGGGCGGGTTTCAGAACACAAAACTGTCAACCAAGTACAAACTTTGATAGAAGCACAAGGCTCCAAGTTTGCACGTCACCCCGCCTGACGCAAAACCCGTGTTACCTGCTGGCATATCGTCTTAGGTCTATTGCGTATTCGTTTTTCAAACTTTCAATTTTTTCTTTTGTTGTCGTTGTCAAGCTACCCGCAAAAACTGTCGGATACATGGAGCCACCTTCCACGGCTGATGCGTCTAACTTTGCTTTTACATCCCTGTATTTTTTCCATTCATTTATTGATTGGTCAAGCAAGTCAGCGTCTAATGTTATATAAGAGTGTTCTTTTGACGCTTCTTTAATTGTTGAAATCAATTCTGTCAACTCCTTGTCAGATTGCTCGAATTGTTCCGAAGCGTAATTATTCATGTCAGCTTGCGTTTCTGGCGCATTTGGATAAATCAAATCCCAAATAAAGTCGTTTGTCTGATTTAGAAAAATTTTTGCGCTATTGAAACACCTTAATATTTCATCTTTGTCTATTGGTAAATTGGTAGCAAATTCGTGGCAAAAAATGTGTCGCAACTCAAAAGTCCTTTTAATATCTGCTATTATTTGGTCGCCATTTTCTATGAACTGTATTGAGTTGTCCTTAACATGTTCAAAAATGCTATCTCGTTTGAATTTTTTGATTTGGTCAACGAAGTCAATATTGCCCAAAAGAGAAAGATTTTTGTTTATGTCTTCAAAGTTGTTGCAGGGAAGTATATGAGAAATAAACTCTCCAACAGTAACCGTTTTTGTCTGAATGGCATTAACTATGTCAAAGTCAAATTTTACATTCTGAGCTTGATTAAATTTAACTACATTGTCGCTAAACGGTTTGCCAAAGTCAATACGTTCTTTGTAAACTGAACGGAAAAATGCTTCAAAGCAAGCAACTGTCGCAATAGGAATGTATTTTAAAAGTTCTTTATTAAAGTCGCCATTGTAGTCTAAGTTTTCTTGAAACGCATATTCAATGTCGTTGAGCCTACTGCTATAATCGTGTCGGGAATTAAATTCCGAACGTGATTTTATTGCAGTAATTTCATTTATTAAATTCCGTTTCATTTCTTTCAATTTTGTCTTTCCGGTAGTGTCGTCAATGCTTGCAGGTAACGTTCCGTAGCTACCCGAAGGTGGCGATTTCGAAGCACTTCACTGTCAACCAAGCAGAAACTTTGATAGAAGCACAATGCTTGATTTAACCACTGAACCGCCACTTTTGGGTAGGTGCTGTTACCAGCTGGCATTCTATTCACTTATTAATGTAAACTTAGTTTTCTTTTTAGCTGTCATTACTCCTGTAGCGTCCAAACTCATAATACCGTCATAGGAAATCCATCGTCCTTTGTCAACCGAAAATTCCGCGATAGCCTGATGAGTAAATTTCATCATTGTCTTTTGTTCTCCACCACCACCCATAAAACTTGGAGAATTAAAAGTTCCGTTAACATACTCAACAATGTTGTATTTAATAACTGCTATTGTTTCTCCATTATTTTTTTTAATGTCTGTCAATGTAACCTCATTGATTTTATAAGAACTGTCACAACTAAAGTTTTGGTCGTTTGCAATTAAGTTAATATCAATTTTCCAAGTGTCGCCAATTTTCAAAGGTTTTGTCGGGAGTTCAAAGAATGTCGAGATTAAATTCTTTTGATTGCTTTTTACCCAAAAACTATGAATACCACCTGTAGCATAAACCGAACCTCTAAGCATCACGCCTTGGTTCATAGACTGCATCATTTTTAACATTTCATCTTCTTTGCTGTCTTTTGAGTCTTTGGAATTTTCTTTAGATTTTTCCTTTGGTCTAGTTGTCATTACAATGTCAATAATGCCGTCACCCTTATTAGAAAGAGTAGAAACAAAATCTATATTCTGCATAGATTGATTTAGCTTCTTAAAAATGTCTTTGGTTTCTGATAACCCTTTCCCTGTGCTATCAGAAAATGATTTGAAAAAGTTTCCAAAATCCATTTCAACTTTAGAAGTATCAATGTCGCTCATAACTGTCAGATAGTTAATTTTTTCTTTTTCTCCAATTTTCCATTTAAGGTCGATTGTTTGTCCAAAAGATGTAATGGTCAAAAGTCCGAATATAATTGTCAATAGTTTTTTCATTGTGTTGCTGTCGTTATTTATGCTTGCTGGTAACGGTTTGGCGCTTGGCGAAGAACCGGATTTCGAAGCGCTAAACTGTCAATCTAGTACAAAAGTTGATACGAAGTAGAATATTCCATTAACCACTGAACCCGCTTTTTTGCCAAACGCCTGTTATCTGCTGGCATTCTTGACTTCTATTGCTTTGGGCACTAATTTCAGGTTGTCGTCTCAAAAATTATTTGTCGGACTCCAACCTTTTGATATATTCTTTCATTTCTGCAATTTCCTTTTCTTGTGCCTTTATAATTCCATCTGCCAACTTTCTTACTTCAGGGTCTTTTATATCTGCCCTTTTACTTGTGAGTATTGCAATTGAATGATGCGGAATCATTGCCTTCATATACAATACATCACCTATTGGAGTTTGCGTTCTGACCAATGTTAAAGCACATACAAAAAGAATTAAACTACCTAAAAGTATGGCAATATTCTTTTTCTTGTCCTTGTACATCATTTTCATAAACAGTAGCATAATCACCGCCATTGCGGAGATACCTAAGCAAGTCATATAAAATCGTGTAAGGCTAAAATATACGTGGTCTATTTCGTAGGTATTAAAGTACATTGTTATATACATTGCTATAAATGATGCAAACAACATCAATAAAAATTTCGTGTAGTGAT
Source organism: Rubrilithobacter danxiaensis (assembly GCF_047272945.1). NCBI lineage: Bacteria > Pseudomonadati > Bacteroidota > Sphingobacteriia > Sphingobacteriales > Sphingobacteriaceae > Rubrilithobacter > Rubrilithobacter danxiaensis. Next base: position 5,302 of record NZ_JBKOPS010000022.1, on the reverse strand, counting down.
TTTTCCCTTTCTTGGCTTGGTTCATTTCTTGATTATTTTCCATTTTATGTCTATTTATTGATTTATGCTGTTTGTTTCGTATGCTTGCCGATAACGTTTCGGGTATTGCCGAAGGCGGAGATTTTTAGCACAAAAGTTCATTAGAAGCCCTAAAGTTGAACCTTGCGCAAATGCCCAATCGAAGCACTTCAGCCCCGCTTTTGGCAATACCTTGTTAGCGGTTCGTTGTTTTTATTTTGCAGCATTAATCCACTTCTTGACAATTTCTGTCAAAGCCGGTTTAGCATTTTCTAAGTCAGTCAAATTCTTAAAAGTGGCTACAGCTCTATCATTCTCTTTCCAAATCAAAAATTTAGAATTGTCTTCAATTAATTTTTCCTTGGGCTGTTCTTGTTTTTTAGCTCCCCGGTGAAAGATAATTTGAATTTGTTTTGTAGTTGGCGGTTGTATCCGCATTGTAATCCTGTCTTCGTTGTCAAAACAATAATTTGGTCCGTTCCATTTAATGTTTTCGGTCAAATTGTCGTCTGATGATAGAATGCAAATTCTTAACTGTTCGATTTCTGTTCTAAGTGCGTGATTTTGCTCGTCTAAGAAATCTGTTACCTCGCTGTTTAGACTATTTATTTGCTTCGTCATTTTGTTTGTTTTTAAAGGCATTTTCCGCCAAATTAAGTTGTGATTTGTCGTTCTTACAATGACCGCTAACGGTTAAGGCTTGTTGCTGTTGCGACATTAATTGCACGTCACTGTCAAGACAGCACTAATGTAATAGAAAGCAGCGAAATAACATACACCACCCAAACCAGCAATAGCAACAGAGCCGATGTTATAGGCTGGCTTTCATGTATGTCTTGAGTCTTCTTGCCGCTCGATATGTTAATCCAAAGTCAATGAAACCTTTTGCGCCTGCTTGGTCTACACCCTGTGCGTTCAGTAAAACCTTCTCCTCATCTATATATATGCTTAAGTCCACCTTATTAAAGAAGACATTTCTGTATCTGCATCTAATTAGGTCGTTAGTTATTGTTTGATTTTCAACTCTTAGATTCGATAAGTATCGGTTTATGATTTCCAACTTTTCGGATTTCGGTTTGTCAGAGCTGATATACACAACTTCATAATCCTTTGAAATTCTCCAAAATCCATATAGTCCGGGAAGAATAAAAATTAGAGGTAGCAATAAAATCTTATATTTTTCCAGCCCTCGCTCATGGGAAAAACCATCAACATAAATTCGGTAGGCAAAAAACAAACCAGCAGCGATAAATGCTATACACGTTACGTAGTTTAGCGTGTCGTCAAACTTGCTTGGTCTTCTTATTGTGTTTTTGAATTGGTCGTAGGTCATTTTAAGCTTGCCTATAACGGTTTACGGCTTTGCGATGTGGCGGCATTTTAGCACAAAAGTTCAATAGAATTACTGATGTTGAATCTTGCACAAATGTTTCATAGTAGCACTTCACCCGCCATATTGCAAAACCGATGTTATGCGGTCGGCTTTCGATTTCAGTCAGTTTTATCATTGTCTTTAACAGCAATTTGTCCCGGCTTGAATGGATGGACATTTCACTGTTCCATAGCTACAAAATACACAACAGTCGCCCTGTTTTGGCTTTAATACCTTTTTGCAGCTTTCGCACTCGTAAAAATATTGGCAAGCGTCTGTCGGCATAGTTTCTTCTTTCTTATGTCCACATTCAGGGCAAGTGATAGTTGATTGCAGGATTATGTTCATTTTATTTCTTTTTTGTCGGTTACGGAATAGCCTGTTTTAGTTATGGCTTTTTCTATCTCTTGAATGTCGGTTTGAGTTCTATCAAATTCTATGATTGCGTTGCCGTTGTCGTAAGAAACATTCGTCTTAATTATTCCTGTCAGTTTATTTACTTCGTGATTTACGTTTTCTTCACAACCTGCACAAGTCATTCCGTTAATTGTAAATTCTGCTGTTTTAATGTTTGATTGGTCGGTTATGATTGTTTGACTTTCTGTCTTTGGAAAGAATATGTGGACATAACTTGGAAACGCAAGCATCAGTCCTGCAAAAACTGTTACGAAACCCAAAAACTTTTTTGTCTGAATAAAGGGTGTTTTTTCAGTTGTGTCGCAGCAGTCAATTTGTTTTTGAGGTTTCAGTTTTTGATACCAAGCAAACGCAAGAACCAAAACTGTCAAGCCAATTAAATATGGTCTGAATGGGTCAAGCCAAGAGAAAGTAGAAGCAAGTCCACTTGTTCCAGCCAACAGAGCCAAAACAGGTGTAATGCAGCATAGTGATGCCGAAATTGCTGTCAAAAGTCCAAGTCCTGCAAGTTTATTATCTGATTTCATTTTCTTACTGTCAATGTCGTTGGTTGTTGTCTTTTAAGCTGCCGCATAACGTTAAGTGTTTATATTGTGCCCAATGAAGAGCACTTCATTGTCAAGCCGCACTGAGGTACTTGAAAAGCAAAGAACTTCAAGAACCACGTCACACGGGCATAATATAAACATGGTGTTAGGCAACGTTAATCTTTCTTTCACTTAATTAATTCTGTCGATAATACGATTCCTGTCGCTGGTTCAATTTTCACTTCAATTCCACACCTGTTATAAAGATAGAAGTTTTGGTCTTGAACATAAATTGAAGTATAGTCGTGATTCTCGTGAAACAAATCCAAGTCCTCGATTTGCCAAAGAAGTTCTCCGTTTGAGTTGTAGCCAAAAACATTTTCGCTGTTCCGTTTCTCTTTTTCAATTGGGTCAGTTAGAACAACTACAAAGTCATTAAACTTAATAGCACTCATCACCGTTTGTCCAACATAAATAGGCTGTCCGTTGTCTAGTACGATTGAGTCGGTATGAATTTGCACAGTCTTACTTTTAATGTTGCCTAACGATTGGCTTTACGCAGGACTGCGCAAATATCCGATATAGTAGAAGCTGTCTTTTCCTCTATTATATGTTCTGTCATTTGATGTAATCCTGTCTTAGCCAACATTTACTTACATAGATAATAATTTAACTGCAAATATCAAAAGGAGTAGTGGTTTCTAACTGATAAAGCTTCAAGGCTGAAAAAAAATCAATCTTTAAAGCAATAGAAAGCATTTCGAGAGCTAATCTTAACGGAAAGAAGTACCATCTCTATACCTAATTGTCCCTATTCCTTCGTATATCCCTCCAAATTAGAAGGGTTTGCGCTACTATTGTGTCAAAAAAGGCTTATTTATATCATTTTGTTGCTAAACGTACCTTTTTGCTCGTTTTCATGCTAAACGTACTTTTTTACTTAATTTTGTGCTAAAACCATGCTTTTGCTGATTTTCATGTTAATCATATAAGTATGATCATTTTCCTTATTTTCCTCAAAATTGTATAAAGTTACCTTTATAGAGATAAGTGTAAGAATCTATAAAAAAAGGAAAAGACTGATTTAGCTTTTAAAGAATTAGCTGAAGCCTCCAGCTATTTTGTCTATACCAAAATAACTTAATCCTCTCTTAGCCTCATATAACATCCTCATTTTATTTTATCCCCCCCGGTACTCGTAATTTTACGGCGTTATCTATATATAAAATTAACTCTGTCTTAAGCGCATAGCTCCAGCTCAGATATAAGCCCCTGACCTTCATTCTGAAGGAATGTAAAAGATTTTATGTTAGTCGATCTGAAAGATAGGCAACCAATCCCATATTTTCACCTACTCGAGAAAACCCAAACTCTCATCATAATCTATACTAAGAATAGTGCCTGAGTTTCCCAGACTCATTAGCTTCTAAAGTAAATACTCACTTCTCAACCTATTATTTTATAAGCTAAAACTGCTTTCATTACTCTTTCAGATCACTTTCCTGCAAATCAACTCCCTTCAAGCAATCAAAATTCAACTCTTATGAACTATTTACAAGCAATTCACTTACCTGATCGCCAAAAGGTACGCAACCACGAAATCAAAAAATGCTATTTCAAGATTATAAAAGAGATAGCAGAACTATCAACAAGTTTTAAATCAGAGAATCTCAGAACACGGATAGAAATTGATCACAAACAAAATCAGAACGCTCAATCTGAGATTTATGAAGTGCTGACAGATTACATCTACCTCTGCTTAAATGCTGATAAGCAAGGTCATTTTTCTATTGCTTATGCTCTGAATGATTGTGCTTCTGTCTACTTGGGCCAAGCTCTATATACTCAGGTTATCCGTATTCTTTATAAGCTAACTGCATCTTCAAACGCGAATGTGAACATTGAGGATTGCCTTCAGGTATTCCCATACTATTCTGAGGTCTTTGATGATGCCAGGAATATTGTAAGGAATAAGGAGTACAACTACTACAAACAAATCATTGAAAATAAGGGCCTCTAAAGGTCCTTTTTCATTTAATCAATTCTATTCACTTAAAAATCTATTATTATGACTGTAAAAACACAGGACGAAGAAGTCCAATTAGCGCAAAACCTTAAAGCAAGGAACAAAGAAGTTGAAAAATCTTATCATCAAATCACACAAGCTGTAAAACCTCTACTTACTGTATTTGAAAGTAAGAAGTATAGAACCTGCATCGAAGTGAATCATGCAAAGAGTGGAAAAGATACCAATCTGGATCAGGAATTCATTTGCTTCTTCTGGAACTTAACTCTTGCGACTAATAAAGCAGGATATAAAATGCTGTACTTCACTTATGATGAAGATGCACTGGCTAAGTTTGGAGCAAGAATGTACAACAAAGCATTAAGACAGCTTTACAAGCATACGATGTTCGAAGCTACTAAACTGAATATTGAGGATTCTGTAAGGCTAAACAATCCTGCTAACGTACAATCTTTCTTTATTAACAGATTAGCGAATGGTGAGAATGACTTTATTTCTATTAGCATAGAGGAGAAAGTCAACTGATAATTTAAAAGCTTACTTCGGTAAGCTTTAGCTTCTAAAATATATACCATGAAACAAAAGGAATTTTTTAAACCAGAACCAATTCGTCCAGAGCCAAAAGAATTCAACTATCCTGGAAGACTACGCAAGAATCATGTTAGAGCACAGATACCAGGAAGTTCAAATATTTTAATGCATAACAAGACTACTGAGAGTATCTATAAAAGGGTTCTTAAGACAGCTAGAGATCTTCATATCAGCTCATCAGATAAAACATTAAAAACAGTATTTGAGAAGGACTCAAGAGGAGATAGGAGCACATTTGATGAAATGGAGATATTTGTTTCTCCCTGCTTCTACTTCAGATTAAGCTGTGATTTCTTACTATACTATCAGATTGAATATGCATTCTATAATTGTCCATTTGAGGATGAGATT
>NZ_JBKOPS010000021.1:0-16611 GCF_047272945.1 Rubrilithobacter danxiaensis | reverse complement strand
AGAATCCTTTGGCCTATATACCTGGTATATATCATAAGCCTTTCTGAAACACTTAACTTGTTCATATTACAATCTAAACAGCAAATATAATGCTAAAAATATTAGTAAATCATTTCATGTTTATAACTTTTCAGTAAGAGGGTTAAGGATACATACTTAGCTTAGTAACGTATTTGGACCTTTCCACTTTATAACTATCTTAGTCCTATACAATGAAGAGTATTCCATTAGCCTTAATTTACTTACGACTTCTTATAGGAGTTATTCTTATAATCTTTAGTCTTGAAGGAATAAATTATTATGAGATTATTGTAGTAATCCTTGTCTCTATAGGTCTGGTGTCAGATATCTTTGATGGCATTATTGCCAGACACCTAAACGTTTCGAGTAAGAAGCTTAGACGGCTTGATTCAACAGTGGATCAAATATTTTGGTGCTTAGTAGTTATTTCTACTTTTATTCATTCTCCTGACTTCTTTAATAAGAATTATATCCAACTCATTGCACTTATTGGAATAGAGGCTTTAACATATCTTGTGAGCTTTGCAAAATTCAGGAAGGAAGTAGCAACACATGCTATAGCTTCAAAGATTTGGACGTTAACTCTATTTGCTACCTTGTTACAACTTATATATATGGGAGATTCCCATATATTATTTCAAATCTGCTTTTACATAGGTATTATAACAAGACTTGAAATCCTTACTATTCTCCTGTTACTACGAAGTTGGACGAACGACGTTCCATCTGTATATCATGCTGTGCGGTTAAGACAGGGAAAAACTATACAGAGAAATAAGCTATTTAATGGTTGATCTACTTACTATTTCGAAATAGCTCTTCAATCTTCTTTCCTACGAGTTGAACCAATTCAACATTAGATTTTAAATTCTTTTCTATAGCTTCGTTGTCTAAAATAGCCCTGTACCGTCTTTCTTCATCTGGTTCAAAGAATACTCCAACACCGTCTATATCCACATGAAATCTATAAGAGTAGCCATAGCTTACTAATTTAGCTTCAAACCCTCTTTCTTCTCCTTTATAGTTAGCTTTTAAAGTAAATGTTTCTTCCATTATTAATGTGCTAATACTTCATCCAGCTTGGCTCCCACAACATGCAATAAACCCTTACTCAATTGAAAATTACTATTGTGATTGTGCCATGTATTTGAACTTATATCCTTGTAGAGTAAGTAAGTTGTATTATACATTACTAACTTAACCTCTATTTTATCATTAACTTTATCAGAACTTTCAATTGCCATTGTATAAATCCTATTCTCAAAGTCTATCTTATAAATTCTCATGGCTCTAAATTAGAAATTCATTTTCTTCTGATAAGTTTCTTTTATATTAGATGAATGAAATACGCTCTTGTTTTACTTTTCCTTTTCATTACTACTATCTCTATTGCAGAGGACACCCTTACTGGTAAGGTTGTTAAAGTTGCTGATGGAGATACTATAACCATTCTTATTCAAGATAACACTCAAGTCCGGGTTAGACTTCATGGTATTGATTGTCCTGAAAAGAAGCAAGATTTTGGAACAAAGGCTAAGCAATTTACCTCTGATCTTTGCTTTAGTAAAACTGTTAAAGTAGAGGTTACTGATGTAGATCGTTATGGTAGATCTATTGGCATTGTAATACTCCCTGATGGTAAGATTTTAAATAAGGAGCTGTTAAAAGCAGGGTTAGCCTGGCACTATAAGTACTTTGATAAATCTAAAGAGTTAGCAGATTTAGAGCTTGTAGCAAGAAATAAGAAGATTGGTATTTGGAGTATGAGCAATGCAATAGCTCCCTGGGAATTTAGAAGAAATAGCAAATAACTATAATGAATATAACCTACTTACTCATATGGGGTGTATTGGTTGCTGTAATAATTTACGTTTATAGAAAAAGGAGAAATAAAGGCGAACAATGATTCTTTTAACCGGTGGATTAAGCCTTTCGTTATTTGTTTCCTTTGCAATAGGATGTATTTGCTCATTAATTCTATTTATAGTTCTCCACTTAAAAGCCAGGAGAAGTACCTTTTATAGAGACGAATACATTCCATCTAATCTCTTCAAGAAAAGTTATATATACATGCTGTTCTTATTAGTAAATACATTTTTTTGTTACCTCGCATGTGTTACAGTAACTTTAATAAGTACGTTCATATTTGGCTTGTTTAAATGACGTTATACGAATTCATTTCTCTCAATACCGCAGACAAAGCAAATGCTGTTTGGAATGGAACTTTTATAGGTAACAGAGAAGATACTGCTTTTAAATACCAATTGTACTGTATAGACGAGTTCTTTGTAGAAGTAAAGTATGATGCTGAAGAAAATAAGATAGTGGGGTTTAAACCTTTTAAGTCTCGAAAACTAATAGACGTATATCTTAATAACATATCCATATCAGATATGTATAAATGACAAAACCTGAATAATAGTAATTCTATCCTGATTACGTTAGCTTTTAAAAAATAAGGTTAGAAGCAGACCACTTAGCATCCTATTTGTTTTGAGCTGATTTTTTAGAAGCTGAACATTTTAAGTGTACTTGGCTATTACAACAGTAAAGAAGCTTAATAGGAGTATTTAGCGATTTTTTTGTAACTTTAAGTTAATAACTTAAATAAATAATTATGAAAAAGCTCGTATTACTATTAATTACAGGTTTAAGCCTTCTCGTTTCTCCATCAATCGCTTTGAATAACCCTGTTAAATCTGAATTATCTGTTAAGAAAGATGTTACTGTTTACGTCACAAAAACTGGCTCAAAGTACCACAGAGATGGCTGTCGTTACTTAAGCAAAAGCAAGATTAGCATATCTAAGAAAGAAGCAATTAAAGACGGATATGAGCCTTGTAAAGTTTGTAAACCATAAAAGAGGTAATATGAATACTGGAGATATACTTATACTTCTTGTAACAATCATAGCTCTAATATGGACGATTTACAATAATGCAAGGGAAGTTTCAATGTTAAGAAAACAAATGGAGTTAACATTTTATACAGATTATACTAAGAGATATCAAGAAATCATATTGAACTTTCCTGAAAATATCAATGAATGCGACTTTGACTTCAAGAAATTGGATAGAATTATCTATAATAAAACTATGAGGTATATGAGAGCATATTTTGATTTATGTAGCGAGGAATATGATCTTGCAAAAAAGGGGTTAATCGGACAGGAAACATGGAAGGATTGGGAAGAAGGAATAGCGTTTGCTCTAAAGAAACCTGCCTTTAAACAAGCTTGGTTAAAAGTTGAAAGTGATACAGTTTATTATAAGGATTTTGGTAAGTGGGTAAGAGATAATCTTAGTTAGAACCTCTCTGTTTCGGTTAAAATCAAAAATCCCTTACTAATCAGTAAGGGATTTGCTCAACACGTAACCAAGTATATGATAGACCTTCTTAGAAGGGATTGTTTTTACCCTTCTTTTACAAGTTATATGCCAACTGCTTTAGCTTTTAAAGAATGTATAAGGATTTGCACAGCAATGTGTAGAGGTAATAGGGTAGCTTTTAAAATAAAAAAGAGACATCTGAATAGATATCTCTTTAATAAAGTTTTAATCCAAGGAATTTAACGACCCCTTTAAAAGTCTATTTTTCGATATTCTTGGATTATCTATCAATCTATCTGCGTAGAATTGATTGGACTTTTCAACATATAAGCTTTAACATTATTTTCAGATGTCCGGTGACCATTAAAATATCTTAGGATATGTGAAGCCGCAACCTTGAAATTAACCTTATACTGCGTGTAAATCTCTGCCAGTACGTTGGAGACTTGTGATTCTTGATAAACTTCACCGCTCTCAAATTTTAAATGAATTTCTGATACCATCGCTGGATTATGTATCATCTTTTCCTTTAAGGCTTTCTTTACTGCAGCTTTAACAGCTGTTTTGTTAAATTCAAGTTCTACCAAGCCTTTATACCCCAATAATTCATAAGCTTCATAAATTTCCTTATATTTCTCCTTCAACTTATTAATTTCAGTTTGAGGGTCATAAAATAAAAAGGTTCCTTCAGGAACTGGAGTATTATACTTTTGCAAGAGAGTTGACACCGCTTCTATAAGTAAAGTTTTGTTTTTTGCATTCATTAACCGCATATTATCTTCATCACTGACAGTTGATCGATGTTGAGTGAGGTAAATATCAAAATGTGAAGAAGCATCATAAGCATTTACTAAATTAATACTAGCTTGGTAATATCCCTTCACTCGCTCTTCACTCACGAAATTATCTACCATGAATGGGTCTAACTCCTCCTGGTCGTCAATGTATTTAAGCATTTCAACATTCGCTATCGCTTGCTTATAAGTGGCAACTTCACCTTCGTTTTGAGATGTTTTAATCTTAACTGAAATATCTGAATAAGCAGAATAGCCACCGTTTAAATATTCTCTGGCTCCGTTTTCACTCTTACTTGACAGATTACTATTGAAATTTGTAATATGTGTAACTTCGCCAATGCCATTTCTAAACCTTCCGCAGATTTGTACTGATTCCGTTATTGGGTCTAAAATGGAATGTTTAGCCAGGTAAACATCTGTTATCATTACTACATCGGGTTTGTAGTCCAGATCAATATCTAAAGAAGAAAAGAAACGTCCTGTGAAGAAATTGAATTTATCGAACAGATCTAAATCAGAATATGCTTCTTCAAACCCTAAAAGGCTTAACTTCTTTACGCTGTCTTCTGCACAAAATACTTTACTCTCTACTTCTATATTAAGCAATTTAATAATAGCATGAATAGTATCTGTAGAGTTTAGAAAGATAAAAAGTGGGTTAGTTCTGGGTTTACTCAATACTTCGGCCACCGTGGCTATGATATTGTTTGTATTAATGATGGCAATAGGTTTCCTGTAGTCAAATGTGGGCTTGACTGTTAAAACTGAAAATCCTTGAGTATAAAGCTGCTTATGTGATGGAATCAACACGGTAGCAGAGATCATAGCCTTTTTATCGAATAGAAAGAAATCTTTAATTGGAGCAGTAATTTTACCTCTGTAATCCACATCAGTTACCAACTTATCACATTCGTCTAGCAGTAAGAAGAAGTCATTATATAATTTGTAATGGTGGTTTGCTTCTAGTACTGGTTTTACCTTATCAATATATCCTTCTGGAGTACAAAGTATTTTCTTAGGAGTAACCGGGGATTTAAGGTAAGCATCCACTTCGGACTTATCTACTCCTTTATATACTCCAAGAATGTTAGGGTGCTTCTTTAATTTGCCTTTTATCGCTGGTACGTTAGGAAGAACACATATGCTATCACGTTTATAAAGGATCTCCCATGTAGTTGCTCCTAACCCAGGTAAGGTTTTATTGACAATAGTATTAGATGGAATTCCAATAGTTTTAAATGGTTCTATATCTGATAAATACTGATTTATTGCAATATCTATCACTACTTCTGTAAGTCTCTTTTGCATAAAATGAAGATTATAATGTAGTGTATAAAAAGAAAGATGCCAGGAGTTACCCTGGCACCACAAATTAGAGTTAGTTAAGGTTTTCTTGCTTCTTCAACTAATTCATCAAGTGTGAAATCGATTTTGATTAATCCATCTTGATAATCTTCCAAAACTTTTCTCCATGGACCATTAAGGACTAACTTTGTTCCATCATTGGATTGTGATGATCGAAGGAAGATAATATATTTATAAGGTATTGAGCCCTCATCTATTCGTTCTGTGGACGTATTTATTATTTTACACCCTGCTTTTGCTAATAAGCAGAACTTAGCTACCTGTGCCACATCTGGATCTCTTGAGTTTTCTCCCCAAGTTAGAAAGCTGTGTTTTTCATCGTACCCATCCTTGCCAAAGAAATTTTGGGCGTTTATAACTCTTAAATTTTGTTTTGGAGATTTGTTGAAATCCTCCTTTTTGTTCTTTTGAAATGGATTTTCCATTCTTTTAATATTAATGATTTAATGCCGTTTCTGGGTGGCACATTAACCCAAACCATACAACTAATAAAGTTTTTTATGCTGTAGCTACTTTACTCAGTTGCGTTGGAATGGTGCAAAGGAGGATTGGGGATTATTTGATAAGCAGTAACGATAAAAATAAATGAGAGAAGGAAGATAACTATCTTATAATGAAGTAGAATAATTTTAAATTGTGTAAATTTCTAATATCTTTTGAAAACTAAAAATCCCCAACTGCTAGTGGTTTTCCAATGGAAAGATTATATGAGCGTTTTTCATAATCAGCCTTACAGACTCTTTTGTTATTCCGTTTTGAATATAAAAGTTTCGTAACTCACTGTAAGAAGTAGGTAATACTGATACTTTAGGTAGCTCATAGGCTTTGAATAATGCAAAGTATTCCCAGAGGAAGTCAGCTATATCAGTCTTCGTTTTCAGAACCCTATTCTCGCTTATATAATCAGTAATTACAATACCCAATTTACTTAGTGGCCTAACATTACTGATCTTATGCTTTTTATAGGGCTTATACCTCTTCCTAAGTTCTTCTTCTACACTGATCTCTTCATCTTGAAATAGGTTATAGAATTCCTCATCTCCTTTTTTAAGCTCTTTCATCATAGTATTAACAGTATATTTTAAAAGCTGATAATGTATGGAAAAAGGAAAGTCTAATGTCTGTATAGTTTCTCCCAAAGTATTTTTTATTACTGTACTACTAAGTAAGGATAGTCGCATTTCTTTTGGAACATAAGCCTCATGTTTTCCTATAGTAATTCTTAAATACTTTACTATATCATCTGAATGCTTTTTATCAGGTACATAAACTATAAGGTCCTCCATCTCCATTGAATCAACTAGATGGTTCTTTGCAAAGAATAACTCTTTCGTATATGGATCATGAACTGCTGTATAGTCATTCTTCTTTGACATTCTCTTAATGTCGTTAATACCCTGAATGTATAGATCAGATAGGAAGTTGGCATAATCCTTCATTCTATTACTATTATTACGTTCTATACTTTGCTGTTCCGTATCCTGATCAAAAAATAAAATGAAGTATAGCAGAGAGGGCTTATGTTTATAATCAATAGATTTTCTAGCTAACAGATTGTTAAAGGCTTTATGGAAATTCTGGATTTGATCAACAGAAGTAAATTGCGTTCCAAACCTACCAGCGAAATTAAAGGGTTCTAAATCTTCCCAGCTATCTCCATCTAGACTCACGTTATCTATGAGTCTGTGGGAGTGAGTCCAAATTAAGAACTCTTTACTTAATTGAATTTGGAAGGCATAGTGTTGATTCTCTTGCATACTGATACTTAATATTATTAAACAGCTAAAATAGCAACAGCGAAGTAAATAGTTACTCCGCTGCTGAGCGAAGTTACAATTCTGGAAGTGAGTCTTTCAGATATTCTTGATTAACTTCTCCAAGTCCTCGCAGATACTTCATTGTTACTATCATATCACTATGCCCTAAAAGCTCTCGAAGTAAGTGAATATCCTTAGTCTTTTTATAAACATTAACTGCTGCAGTATGACGAAATGAATAGGGGGTCTGATTAACTTGAACTAAACCTTTTTTTAACATTTTGTGCCACATTCGTTTCCATGCTGTACTAAAGTAGTACTCATTAAAAACTTGAGTTGTCAGGGTAAAAAGATTTACATTCGGACTTATATTTTTAAATCTCTCAAGCAACACCTTTCTAACGTAGTCTGGTATGAATACTACCCGCACCTTTCCACCCTTATTTTCATCACCAGAAAGATGTATTTCTGTAAAGTCCTTTTTGAAATGAAAGCCAAAAAGCTTTCTTACCTCTTCATGAGGTCTTAAGAAGCATCCATAGGTGAGTAAACAACAGAGATAAAGATTATAATGATTTTCTTTAAGAAACTGTAAGATTGGTTTGATTTGATCCTTTTCATATATTTTATGTAGTCTAGCCTTACTTCTCCGTGTTTCTGATTCATGTACAATTATTAATTTTTCTCCAATTTCTTTTCCTGCTGCTGAAAAAAGTACTCCTAAATGCCTTCTTTGAGTCATATAATAGGTACCTGATGTATTAAATTGGGATAAAAATTCTTCTATTCTTGATGTGGAAATGCACCGAATACTTTCATTTAATTCATCCTCGGTTAAGAACTTAATAAAGCTTTTATGGACGCTCTTTAGATTTCGCTTATATGATTTACTAAGATTGCTTTCAATTTTCTTGCGAAGTGCCTTTTCTAATATTTGACTGCTTGTAAGAATTACCTTGTCAGTGAGTGCAATCACTTTCTCTTTTTTAAGGGTAAATGTTTTTTTGGTGGTAGGGTATAAGTTTGCTTCTAAAGCTTTACGAAGTTCAAATTCCAATTTTCTTAAAAGCTGACCTCTCTCTTCTAAACTTTTCGCTCTGTTTGGGTAGATATCTAGACCAATATTTCTACCATTGAATTCCCTTATTCGCTCTTCGTTTAAATAAAAAATTACATAACTTCGTTTTTTTAAATCATTTGTCGCAACAATTCTAGGTTCAGTATAAATCATAAAGTGACACGTTTAGTGACACGTTTTTCTTTATAATACCTAAAAACGGCCTTCTAGTTGGAGCTCAGTTGGTAGAGCAACAGACTCTTAATCTGTGGGTCCTGAGTTCGAGCCTCAGCGGGGTCACTTGATGGGACAAAGTTAAAGACAGCTTTTGTCCCATTTTTTTTGCTTAATCCAATATTGTCAATAGACAAGGTGATTTTTGTTAAGCTGGGTTGAAGTTTATCACAAGTAGGATTTACATATTATTATCTTACCCATGAAAATTAAATCAAAGGAGTTTATTGCCTTATCAGCCTGCACCATGATGCTAACAGCTCTTGGAATTGACATTATGCTTCCGGTATTTGGAGAGTTGCGGCTTTATTTTGGATTAAAGCCTGAATCTACAGCCACAGCAAATATCGTCGGGTTTTTCTTTATCGGCCAGATTGCCCAGCTCGTCTTTGGCTTGTTGTCCGACCGTTTTGGCAGGCTTCGAATTTTATGGACCGGTTTTCCACTTTATATCATAGGTGGTATAGCTGCAGCCTTTGCGCCAAGTCTGAATATCATGTATGCAGCCAGATTTGTGGCCGGTATGGGAGCGTCGGCTGTATTTTCAACAACAGTTGCCAGTGTTCGCGACCGCTTTGTTGGAGACCAAATGGCGCATATCATGTCACTTATTTTCACCATTTTCCTTTTTACGCCCGTTGTTGCACCCTTTTTAGGCGCCGGTATCCTTTCAATTTCTTCCTGGCGAATGGTGTTTCTTACACCGCCCTTGTTTGCTGTACTGATTTTTTTTTGGTCACTGAGGCTGGAAGAATCTCTTCCGAGAGAAAAACGTGTGCTAATCAATTGGATGAATATACGGCAGTCGATTTTTAAGATTATGACCAATCTTACCTTCCTTCGGTATACCGGTATAACTACAGTTCTCTTTGCAGCATTTAGTTCTTACATAGGCCAGTTCTGAACGGATAATCAGTGAAATTTATGGCAGGCCGCAACTATTTGTATGGATTTTTGGAGGTACGGGTTTGCTTATGGCGCTAAGCACTTTTGTAAATTCCTATTTTTCTTCCCGCTTCGGCGCACTACGAACTATCAGATGGCTGCTCATAATTTATACCGTTACGAGCGCACTGTTATTGCTTTTTACAGCTTTGTACGGTGATCCTCCGAAGATGCCGGTATTCTTCATTGCTATTGCGTTTATATCAGCGATCAATCTTGCAATTGAACCCAATAGCAGTGCTTTGGCAATGGAACCTTTGGGAGATGTGGCAGGTGTTGCTTCAGCTGTTTATGGAACTGCCTTCTTCTTTATAGGTGCATCTCTTGGATCGGTTATTAGTCTTTTAATGGTAAACGGAGTTTTTCCATTGGTGCTGAGCTTTTTTGTTATCGGGCTTATCGCTTTACTACTTGTATTTGGTGATCGTAGGTCTCAACTTAAAAGTTTATCAGTAAAGGAGGATTCTAGTATCAGAAAATAAGGAAATTACACGATTAATCTGAATCGGCCGAAATCAATTCTTAGAAGGTATTTACCTTTGAATAATTAGTAAGAAATTGGATGAGAATTAGAACTCTATTAGTCAGTGCAACACTTATACGCTATTCTTTATTTTTAAAAGCACTTCAGGTGTTAAGGGTTTCTGAATAAACATTTGAACAAAACCGCTCGCATTTGCCAATTTTATATCTTCCGGATCCATAGATGAGGATACTATTATAATCTTGAATCCACCACGTAAAACCCCTGAAAAGTTAAGAATCTCATCAATCAGGTCAAATCCGTTCATTTCAGGCATATTAATGTCTATAAACAGGAGATCCGGAATGTTCTTCAGTGATTTAAAGCATCGTTTCAGATACTGCAGCGCAGTTACCGGGTTTTCCATAACGATTATTTCTTTAGCTAAGCGGCAACTTCTGATTATTTCCGTGTTTATGCGATTGTCAGCTAAACTATCATCAATAAGTAAGGCAGATCTGTAACGATATTCCACTTTATTAAGTTGAGTTAAAGGGTACGATAAAATATCCCGGAGGTTACAATAAATTAGCGTTTGATAAAAGTAGTGGAAAAATGTCTTCCTGCCAATTTAAAATTTGCTACATAATTGTATATTTAGACTTTATTTATTAGTAAATATTTTCTCCTAATAATATAGTCATTGAAAACTATTATAGTTATTGAAGATGATGCTGCTATTTTGGATATAGTGAACCAAATTTTGCAAAGTGAAGGTTATCATGTAGTTGTGTCTCATCATAAAAATCTCATTGCCGATATTGAAAAAGCACAATCTTGTATTCTGCTGCTTGATGAATGGATGGCAGTTAAAAAAGGCAGCGAACTTATTAAAGAACTTAAGCAAAACCCGGCTACCAAAAATGTCCCCGTCATTCTGTTTTCTGCTATAAATAATCTGGAACAGGTAGCAAAGCGTTGCGGAGCCGATGCGTATTTAAAGAAGCCCTTCGATATTGATGAGCTTATTAATGTGGTAAAAAGCTTTTCTTCATAGCTTTTACAATACTTTACCGAAACTACTATTCCTTTCAGTTAATATTTCATAAAAGGAGTAAAAACAATTTCTTCTGATTAATGTTTCTCATATATCTGCCTGTATAAAGAGAACTATTTACTGAACATCTGCCGGTGTACCTATTTTAATTTAAGGAGAGTTACCTGCTTTTTTGTATTGTATCATCTTAACGGCGCAGCATCTGCCATGAAAAATTGTACATCGTTATATGAAAAACCTGTTTTTGACGCTGATGGCATTAATCCCTTTTTATGCTGATTGTCAAACAATATCAATTAATTCTTTTTTGGGTGTAAACTTCGGCCTGTGTCGTGAGGAAGCGGTAGAAATACTTAAAAAGGAATTTGCTTATTTCTCTTTTAACGAGCAACAGGAAATGCTGCTCCTTTACGACTGGAAGTTTATGGGAAAAACCTGCAAATCCGTTTGTTTAAAATTTACAGACGACAGGTTTTACGAGGGAAGCGCTGAATTTGCAAGTACAGATATTGTCGGGGATTTCAATATGCTGAAGCTGAAACTGGTTTCAAATTATGGCTATGGACAGGATCGTTGCTGGTTTGAACCTCCGTATTATTTAGGTGACGGAAGAGAACTTACAGCAGTACAAACCGGTAACGGGAAGCTTTTCCATTACTGGAGTACACAGAAGTCCTTGAAGAATGGTGATTTTATTGTACTCGAATCAACGGCAAATGGAACGTTGCGAATTACATTCCAAAATCATTTTCTTGCTTCCTTAGCATCAGAAAAGTATAAGCAGCTGACAAGTAATACCAGCGATTATTGATTTTACGCGATTGAATACAGTTCTTCACGTTGCTTTTTTACAGCTTCACTGTTAATGTATTCGTCGTAGCTCATCAGCTTATCAATAACACCTCCCGGTGTCAATTCTATAATTCTGTTGGCTACCGTTTGCGTAAGTTCATGGTCACGGGAAGTAAAAAGAATCGTTCCTTTGAAATCGTTCATCCCATTATTTAAAGCGGTGATTGATTCGAGGTCAAGGTGATTGGTTGGTTCGTCAAACAAAAGCACGTTTGCCTGCTGCAGCATCATCCTTGAGAACATACAGCGCATTTTTTCACCACCGGAAAGTACAGAACATTTTTTCAGAACTTCTTCCCCCGAAAATAGCATTCTTCCCAGGAAACTCCGGATAAACTGCTCGTCTTTATCTCCTTCAGAATATTCCCGTAACCAGTCAATCAGGTTCAGGTCTTTACCTTCAAAATATTCGGTATTATCATTAGGAATAAAAGCAGTGCTGATAGTAACACCCCATTTAAAAGATCCGGTAAAATCCTTGTCCTTTTCAGTAAGTATATTATAGAACGCTGTTGTTGCCAGGCTGTTTTCAGATAAAATTGCAATCTTGTCACCTTTATTTACCAGGATATCCACATCAGAAAACAGAAGTTCTCCGCCAGATTCTTTTCTTAATTTTTCTATTTGCAGGATCTGATCTCCAGCTTCCCGGCCCTGGTTATTGAACATAATGGCCGGATATTTACGATTGGATGGTTTAATTTCATCCAGGTTGATCTTTTCCAGTGCCTTTTTCCGGCTGGTAGCCTGTTTTGATTTGGAAGCATTTGCACTGAAGCGGCGAATAAATTCCTGTAATTCTTTTACCTTATCTTCCAGCTTTTTATTTTGATCAGAACGTTGACGCAGAGCAAGTTGGCTTGATTCATACCAGAACGTATAGTTCCCGGTAAAGATGGTCATTTTGCCAAAATCGATATCTACAATATGCGTACAGACGGTGTCAAGGAAGTGGCGGTCGTGAGATACTACCAGGACTATTGCTTCGTAACCGGCGAGAAAGTCTTCCAGCCATGCTATTGTAGTAATGTCGAGATCGTTGGTAGGCTCATCCAGCAGCAGAATATCCGGATTTCCAAATAAGGCCTGAGCTAATAAAACTCGTACTTTCTGGTTCCCGTCAAGCTCTTTTAATAATTTGTAGTGTAAATCTTCGGTGATGCCCAGGTTGCTTAACAAGGTTGCAGCGTTATTTTCAGCATTCCATCCATCCATTTCGGCAAAAATGGTTTCAAGCTCTCCGGCACGCTCGCCATCTTTTTCGGTAAAATCTTCTTTGGCGTACAAGGCATCTTTTTCCTTCATCACATTGTACAATTCTCTATGCCCTATCAAAACAGTTTCTATAACAGGAAATTCATCAAATTCATAGTGATTCTGTTTCAAAACGGCCATACGCTCTCCGGGAGTGAAGCTGACAGAACCGGTTGTAGGGTCTACTTCTCCTGAAAGTATTTTCATAAAAGTAGATTTTCCTGCCCCGTTTGCACCGATAATGCCATAACAGTTACCGGGTGTAAACTTTAAGTTAACATCTTCAAAAAGAGTGCGTTTGCCGTAGCGTAAAGATAGATTTGATACCGTAATCATGCTCTTGGAAATGAGGTGCAAAGGTACAGATTTAACAGCTTTATTTAAAGGATAAACAGTTGTTTCTTATTATTGGCTGAATTATTTTTATTCTATGACAAAAGATGCACTTGAAGAGGAGATTTCTAAAACGCTCACTAAAGAAAAAGTAAAGATATTATCAGAGCTGGCCGGAAAATCGAAAGATTCCACCCCTAGTTTAATTGAAATTACTTTTGATGAAAAGACAGAAATCGCTTTCAGGGCAGCCTGGATACTTGAAGAAGTTGCGGTAAAGTATTATGCACTCTTTCTTCCCAACATCAGACTCTTTCTGCAGGTGTATCCTGAACAGAAAAATCACAGCTGCCAGCGGCACTATACAAAAATCCTGCTTTTGCTAATTAAAAGGAATGAGAGTGTGATACTGGATGAATATGCTGAATCGCTTATTGAAACAAGTTTTGAATGGCTTATTGATTCGGAAACTCCGGTAGCCGTTGCTGTAAACTGCTTTGACATTCTATTCTATTTTAATAAAAAAAATCTCTGGATAGGAGAGGAACTTGCAGCTCAGATAGAATTTTTGATGAAAGATGGTTCTGCGGCTTTGCAAAGCAGGGGCAAAAAGGTACTTAATAAAATCAGGAATACTGATACTGTTTAGACCCCTGATTTTACTTCTTTTCTTTTTAGAAACTGTTAACGATGCTGTTTCTTAGTGTTTTTGGACTCCAGTAGCCACTCGCTATGATGCGGCGGATAGAAAATAAAGGATCTATAGAATCTCTTTTTTCTGCCAGCTGAAACGCAGCAATAAAGCCACGTTTTTTTAGTTCAGGAATTCCTTTTGTATTCCATAAACCAAAAGGATATGCAAAGTATTTTATAGGTTTACCGGTTATTTCTTCTAATTTTTTGGTCGGTTTTTCAATTTGCGTTACCCAATCTTCGCCTTCGTATTTTTTAAAGTTATGATGATCCCAGGTATGGCTGCCAATTACATGGCCATTATCTGATAAAGCTTTGATTTGCTCTTTCGTCATGTAATTCGGTCTTCCTATCGAAACCGTCATGATGAAGAATACTCCTTTAAATCCGTATTTCTTCATTTCGGGGGCGGCAATAGTGTACTGGTCCAGATCTGTGTCATCAAACGTCAACATAATTGGCTTTTCAGGAAGTGCTGCCCCTGTATTCAGATAATTATAAAGCTGATCCGGTAAAATAGTATGATAACCGCTGTCCGCAAGCATTTTCATTTGTGCTTTGAAATCATTTATCTGAACAATATAATCTTTAGCGACTTTAGAATCCTTCGGTCTCCAATCACGGATTTGATGGTAACACAAAATAGGAACCTGAGGACGAGCAAGTATGGTTGCAGCATCCGCTACTTTTTTGGTAGTTTCTATTGGTTCTATTGGTGTGCTCTCTGCTGAGGCTGTTTTAATTGCTGTGGTACTGTCGGTTTTAGCAATTGAAGCAGAATTCTCCCGGGTGTCAGCATTAGACTGGCACGCGGAAATAAATACGGCTGAACTTAAAAAAAAGGCGAAAGTAAATTGTTTAATCATTCTTTTTCGGGATGTTGTATAAGTAATTGTGGCTACGAAAATAAGGGATTAAGGTTCTTCTTTTTTAAAAAATAAAAATTGATTTCAGGGGATATTTATTTGCTTTTTTATTAATCACTTTCCAACTTTTTGTCCTGTTTCATGTTTGAACTATATTAAAACTAAAACACGATGGTAGAACTATTAGCTGATTTGCCTTCCACACTGGTAGGTTTTAGAGCAAGTGGTGAAGTAACAGCAGAAGATTACAAGAACATAGTTTTTCCCGCCGTAGATGCGGTGGCAGAAAGTACAGGGAAAATAAATTTTTTACTACTGTTAGATACAGACATACAGAATTATACCGCAGGAGCTGGATTAAACGATATATTGGTAGGATTTAAACATTTTAACAAATGGCATAAAATAGCCATCGTATCCGACCAGGAAGGACTAAATAAATTGACGAACGGGATAAGCGGTTTTATCCCGGGAGAGGCACGTGGTTTTTCAAAAAGCCAGTTGGAAGAGGCTAAGAACTGGCTGTTATCCTGATATTACTTATATAAGCATATGAAATCATTATCCTCAGAAAGAGTATGGCAAACCATTGGGTTTGGATTAATTGCAGGCATGCGCAGCCTGTCTGCGCCAGCTTTGATCAGTCATTATTTAAGCAATAAAATTTCATATCGCTTAAACCGGTCGCCACTTCGTTTTATAAAAAAGCCTTTAATAAATAAGGGGCTGAAAGTATTAGCGGTATCTGAAATGGTTGGCGATAAACTGCCTGCTATGCCTGATAGAATCTCGGGTGGGGTTTTAGCTGGGAGGGCTGTATCAGGCGCTATAACCGGGGCTGTTATCTATAAATCTTCCGGAGGAAAAATTACTAACGGCGCACTGCTTGGTTGTGCAACAGCTATTGTGGCAACTTATGCAACTTTTTATTTAAGAAAGAAAATGAAGGCAGGCTCCGGTCTGCCGGATTCTTTACTTGGATTGGCAGAAGATGTTATTGCAATAGGAGGGGGAATAGGATTACTAAAAAGCCGGTAAAATCAGTAAGTAGCTGTTTAAATCTTCAGATAATAAAAACCATCACTTCTTATTCTTGTTGGATTTACAGAAGCGTATTGACAATTAAAAAATAGCGTTATGAACAACAAGAATTCAAAATTAGTACCCCTGGCTCTTGCAGGGCTTGCAGCCGGTGGAGCAATATGGTATTTATTCGGAACTGAGCAAGGAAAATCTTTAGTGAATAATCTGGCAGAATCTGCTAAAGATATTGGAAACAAGGTAACTGACAGATGGAGCGATCTTTCAAACAAAGCGAGCGATATGGCAAGTAACCTTTCTAACAAGGCAAGCGACCTGGCAAATAATGTTACCAACAGGGCTAGTGATATGGCAAACAATGCCGCTAACAGAGCCAATGATGTAGCAAGCAACGCCGGTGCTAATCTGTAGCTCAAAGAAATAAATAAAAAAGCCGCCCGATTTTTTTTACAGTGCCCCCAAAAAGTTAGACACTTTCTGGGGGCATTTTTATGATAAAGAAAAAGAAGCACAGTTTTGAATTTAAGCTGTACTGTGTAAAGGCAAT
>NZ_JBKOPS010000020.1:0-20903 GCF_047272945.1 Rubrilithobacter danxiaensis | reverse complement strand
AGTGAATTTGCTGCTAAAGTCAGCAGCAGAGAAAGCTACGGTATGATCTTCGTCAGCAGTCTTTGAAACAGGAGCCACAACAGGAATATCATTGACGGGAGCAATGGTAATAGTAACGGTAGCATCTGAGAAAAGGCCTAAACGATCAGTTACTCGATAGGTAAAACTGGTAGTGCCATTCCAATTTAATTGGGGGGTGAATGTGAAGGAGCCGTCGAATGGGTCGAAGGACACTGTTCCCTCAGCAGGTAGCGGATCGCTTACTTTTGAAAGAGTTAATACCTCACAGGTGGTATTATCGTCACTTACCTTACCGCTAATATTGCCTGCAACCGTATTATCTTCAAATCCTGAGTAATTATCATTATCGGCTACAGGGGTAATATTTGCTGGCTCTAATACTTCTATCTCTTCAGTTATTACTTCAGCCGAGCATCCGTCGTTAACTTTTACATAGTATTTTCCGGCAGTTATTTTGTCTAAATCAGCCGGTTCCGGAATTGAAATGCCATTTCTGAACCATTCTTTTGTTATTGGCCCCCGGTCATCGCTAATAATTAATCTTATTATTCCATCATCTCCACCCGGACAAGTTGCATCTGCAGCTTTAATTAATTCGGCCGACATTGATACCAGTTTGTTAATGTAAATCGTTGCAGAAGACGCAGTGCAATTATTCTGATCGCTAACAATAACTTCATATTTTCCAATTGTTAAATTATTTAAATCAGGTGCTGAAGCTAAGGTTATATCATCTTTCTTCCATACTTCAGTATAGTTGGGTATTCCTCCCTGAATGTTTAAAGTTGCCTTTCCGTCATTTCCTCCTTCGCAGGTTACATCTTTTGTTTTAACGAGACTTACTGTAAGTTGGGCAGGTTCTGAAATGATGATAGAGGATGAAGAACTGTTGCAGCCATTATTGTCTGTAACTGAAACTTCATAAGTACCTTTTACTAACTGATTAAGGACTGGTTCATAATCTAAAGCGACACCATCTTTTTTCCAAAATTTAGTATAAGTGGCTGTTCCACCAGTTACAGACAAGATAGCCTCTCCGTCATTTCCTCCGAAACAGCTTACATCTTTTGTTTTTGTAAAAACTATGCTTATGGGATTAGGCTGACTAATTACAAGTGGAGAGGATAAACTTTCAGTGCATCCATTGTTATCTGTTAAAGTGAGCGTATAGGTGCCGGCTGTTAAATTTGTAAGATCAGGCGGAGTACTTAACACCACGTTGTCTTTCTTCCACACAGAAATAAATGGAGTTTGTCCATTCTGAATAGTTAGAGTTGCCTTCCCGTCGTTTCCACCATTGCAGCTGACATCGTTGTCTTTTATGAGTGTTATGAGAATAGGAGCAGGATCTTTAATTTCAACCGCGTCCGAACTTACCCAAATATTACAGTCATCTTTTACATCCACTTTGTAAACCCCTGCATCTACTATGGCTTCATTAGATGCATTTAGGGTTGGAGTGGGAATTGGACCCCCATCTTTATACCATTGTTGCTGAACGCTTCCGTTGGCATATAGTATATTTAAGTTCAGTTTCCCTGAAATACTGCCAGGGCAGATTGCATCCTGCACTTTAGTTAATTGCGGACGTAATGCTACCGCCGAGACGATTATTATTTCAGAAAGATTATGATCGTTGCAGTCATCCCATACTTCAACCTGATAACTGCCCGGTGCTAGTGCGTTCGGATCGGGTGCAGGTAGTATTTCTGCCCCGTTTTCATCCAGCCATTTAACATGTATGGTTCCTACCTCGTTTTCATATGAAAAATTAATTTTGCCGTTTGGAGCACCGGTACAATCGGCATCTTTTACTTTTTCAAAAGTTACTTCTAATGCTGAAGGTTCTATAATTACTACAGAACTCGAAACTTCTGTACCGCAATTTTTATCCTTTACCTTAACTTTATAACTGCCAGCCGGTAAGGCATTAGGATCCGGCGCTGAAATGGGGGTATTACTGCCATCATACCAGGTTACGATTACATCACCAGGAGGGTAATTGTAACTAAAATCTATTTTGCCTGTACTTCCGTTGCAATCTGCATCTTTAATTTTATCAAATACAACCTGAAGAACATCAGGTTCAGTAATAGTAACTATTGCTGTACCTGTACAGCCATTGCCATCAGTAGCGGTTACTTCATATGTTCCGGCAGTCAGATTATTCAGATCGGGAGGAGTTCCTAAAGCTACTGTATTTTTCTTCCAGCTATACGTGTAAGTTCCTGTTCCTCCACTTGTTGATAGGGAAGCTTTTCCGTCAGTTCCTCCAGTACATGTAACATTTTTTGTGTTTGTAAGTGTTACCGTTACAGGGATGACAACTACATTTACATTAAATGTATAGGTGCAGCCATTGGCTGTTACCCGCCGTGCGGTATAGGTTCCGGCAGAAGAAACGGTGGTTAGGGGAGTTGTTAGATCTGCAGGATTGTATAAGGTATAATTTGCAGGTAAACTGAATTCAGACACATCAATCGAACATGCAATTGTATAAGATCTATCCGGATAGGGACTAAGACAAACGGAAGGAATATCAGCCGAAATTTGCAAAGGGCCGCTTATTGCACATTGACCTGCTGCCGGAACCGGGGCGGATTTTAAAGTATAATGATTGGAAGCATTTACATTTCCGTAAAAGTCAAGCATACCAAAGTTTCCAAAAGTTCCGGAAGTACATCTTAGTAAATCACAATCTGTAGTTAGTGTTGCCTCAAAGCGAACTAAAACTGTACTTCCCGCCGCAATAGCGCCCCCTGTAGTTGCATTTGCTCCGGCTCCGAGCCTGAAATTCACCCGGTTTGTTGCAGCAATGTATTCTGCCTGGTCGTTATCAGAAGCGTTGGTATAGCTTTTCCAGGTCGATCCGTTATCATAGCTGACCTGCAGGTTTTTAATATTACTTAATAAAGAAGGCAGATCGTTATATAGTGAGGATTTAGTGCTGATGTCGTTTCCAATATTTTTAAACTGATATAAAAGTTGAATAGTTTCCCCGGGTTTAACAGCGGGTAGCCCGCCAGGAGAAACATTGGTGTAAGTATGAGTAAATGTAAAGTAGGGGTTGTAAACATCAATAGCGGTTGAAACCTCCCCGATTGTATATTTATCAGATGCTGTTCTTAATTTTATATCTGCTGATGTAGCGCTGTTATTCAGATAAACAGCATTTCCGTTTTTATAGTTCTTGGGAAAAATGATACTCGCATCATAGCCTAAAGTATTGGCATGTGCCGGATTTCTGGTTGTTACAACGGTGCCATTGTTTGTAATAGAACTGTTAAAAGTATTGTCATTATCATGAGCATTGTCTGATATTGTTTTACCATTGAATAGCATAACGTCTCCCTGAACCCCGCGGTCGCCTTCATAAGCAATGTATCCAAGCTCAAAACTTACGGTACCGGTAGGAGGCGTCAGAAAACCGGAAATTGGTATTGTAAGATCCGGAGAGTTGCTTGGAATTCCCGCAAACCCATCAAAAACTGTCAGGTTTCTGAAATTCTCTAATTCTTGCTTGTAAACAATTACAATTGTCCAGCCTGCTTCTACATCTGGTACCTCCTCATCAGCTACAACATTCGCCAACGTATATGTTCCGTTTTGAATGCCATTGGCATTTACTATAGAAGTTATGTCTTTGAAATACTGATAGTGAAAGTTCACACTTCCATTGGGGAGCATCAGAAAATCAACATCCGCACTTAAAGATGTGTATGATGTTTGGGAGGGCAACTTTATCTGAACTTTGTTTCTGTCATTATATCTGGGATTCCCACTGCTTACGGCTCCACCCCAGTATAACCCTGCGAAACTTATTTCAGAACAGTTTGGAAGAGCAAGGTCAGCAGAGCTTGAACTGAACGTGGCATTATCTGTGTCAATATCAATGTATTTTCCATTATAACTGTTATTGTTATCGTTTCCTCCTGGCGGATTTTCTCTTACAGCATTATAGGCATTCTTGCTGCTGTTGTTATAATCCTTTGCGGTTAAAATGTTATTTGAAACATATACGATACCTCCTCTCTGTTCAACCTGATAGCGTATTTTAAAGGGTGTGATAATGGTTTGCCCGTTTACATAAGTGTTAATTCCACTTAACAAAAGAGTTATTACCAGAAACTTTAAGAGGTTGAATTTGTAAACTGTTTTCATCTCCGGTAAACTTTATTCAAATGTTGGTTTAACTGAAAAAGTCTGTTAGAAAGCCTTTTTAAAAAGTTTACTCTATTATTTATATATGCAGAAGATAATTGACTGCCACAGATAGTAACCGGGCTTACTACTCCATTTTCTAGTAGAAATTGAATCGATTGATATACCGATATAAATCTTAAATAGGGTAAATATCCTAACATTATTAAATGGCTTTTACAGGCATTATAGTAATTTACTTATTGCTTCTTCAGCAATCAGTTAAAGCCCCAAAAGGAATGTTTTTGATAGAAGATGAAGGTTAGAATAAGATAAGATAGTAAGCTAAACTATTAATTCGAGATGCGTCAGAGAACCAAACAGTTGTTTTGTTTCGGATTTAACTATTTGAAGTTCAATCGTATTTATAGTAGTTCTCTTATAATTATTCATATAGTTTAACGAAATGAAAAAACACTTTTACGGCAAAGTTGATAAAAGGTTTGTATTTAATTCCTTCTAAGTAAAAAAATAATGACAAAGAAAGGTTGCCGTGGTATTGGATAGCAAGATTGTAATAATATAATTTGAATTTCCTCCATTATCTTTGCCCCCATGAAAAGAGTATTGATAACTGGCAGTAACGGTTTATTAGGCCAGAAACTGGTGGATTTGATTTTGGAGACGGGGAGAGCTGAAATTATAGCAACATCTAAGGGAATTAATCGTCATCCGATTAAAACGGGCTATGTGTACGATGAACTTGATATTACCGATATTGATCAGTTAAGAACAGTAGTATCCGGCCACCATCCGGATGTTATTATCAATACCGCTGCGATGACCAATGTGGATGCCTGCGAAAAAAATAAGGAATTATGCTGGCAGCTTAACGTGGACGCAGTAAAATACCTCGCAGAAGTGTGTGAAGAAAAGAATATACATCTGATCCATCTTTCTACAGATTTTATTTTTGATGGAGAGAAGGGGCCATATTCAGAAGAGGATGAACCGAACCCTTTAAGTTATTACGGCAAATCTAAACTGGAAGCTGAAAATATTCTAAAAGCCTCTGCCTGTAAATGGACAATTTTAAGAACCATTATTGTTTATGGAATTGTAAAAGATATGAGCAGGTCCAATATTATTCTGTGGGCAAAATCAGCGCTGGAAAAAGGAGCGCCTATTAATGTGGTGAACGATCAGTGGCGGATGCCCACGCTGGCAGAAGATCTTGCTGAGTGCTGCATGCTGGCTGCAGAAAAAGGCATTGGTGGTGTTTTTAATGCTTCAGGAAAAGATATGATGAGTATTCTGGAAATAGTACAAGCCGTAGCGGATTTCTGGGGGCTTGACAAATCTTTAATCAATCCCATTTCTGCAGAAAGCTTAAACCAGGACGCTAAACGGCCTGTAAAAACCGGTTTTATTCTGGATAAGGCAAGGAAGGAGCTGGGATATCAGCCACATTCATTTAAAGAAGGATTGGAAATAGTTAAACAGCAATTAAACGGGTAAAAAGGCACTATTCGCTTTGCAAAAAGCGAGAAATAAACAATTTTTAAAAATATTTACCGATTATCGAAAGAAAACATATTTTTGCAGTCCCAATTCGGCCCGGAAATAATCGGGTTCAGGGAACGGACTTGTAGCTTAATTGGATAGAGCATCTGACTACGGATCAGAAGGTTAGGGGTTCGACTCCCTTCAAGTCCACAAACAAAAGCCTTTTCGTCCAGTTCGGAAAGGCTTTTTAAATTTAAAATCTATTCTAATGCTTAACCTGGTATTGTTTGGTCCTCCGGGGGCCGGTAAAGGAACGCAATCTCAAAAACTTATTGATAAATATCAGCTCATTCACTTGTCTACAGGCGATATTCTGCGCAGTGAGATATCCAACGGTACAGAATTGGGACTGGAAGCAAAAAAGCTGATGGATGAGGGAGTGCTGGTTCCGGATGAAGTGGTAATCGGCATGATCAGCAATAAGCTGGATGCCAATAAAGAGGCAAAAGGTTTTATTTTTGATGGCTTCCCACGCACAGTAGCACAGGCCGAAGCACTTGACGAATTGCTTACTTCAAAAAATGCGGCTATTTCAGGGATGATCGCGCTGGAAGTTGATAAGGAAGAATTGCACAAGCGCCTTCTTTTACGCGGTAAAGATTCTGGTAGGCCCGATGATCAGGATCCGGAAATCATACGCAAGCGTATCGAGGAATACAATAGCAAAACTGCGCCGGTAGCTAATTATTATAAAGATCAGGAAAAGTACACCCGAATAAACGGTATTGGAAGTATCGACGAAATATTTGCTAATATTTGCGCTGTTGTCGATTCTTATTAAATTCACAAGAAATTGCGAAAGCGGATAGA
Organism: Rubrilithobacter danxiaensis; assembly: GCF_047272945.1. NCBI lineage: Bacteria > Pseudomonadati > Bacteroidota > Sphingobacteriia > Sphingobacteriales > Sphingobacteriaceae > Rubrilithobacter > Rubrilithobacter danxiaensis. The sequence goes on along the minus strand of NZ_JBKOPS010000020.1, from coordinate 14,366 downwards.
GACTAGACATCTATCCGCTTTTTTTGTAAAATAAAAAAACTCTTGCTGATAGCTTATGCCTCATAGCTAAGCTTATGCTAAACACTCTAAATAATAATTTCCATGGCCCAGGGCTCTAATTTTGTTGATTATGTGAAGATCTGTTGTCGTTCCGGACATGGTGGGGCTGGTTCTGCACATCTGCATCGTGATAAATTTACTTCAAAAGGAGGTCCTGATGGAGGCGATGGTGGCCGTGGCGGACACGTTATCCTGAAAGGGAACAGCCAAACCTGGACATTACTGCATCTGAAGTATCGTAAACATGTAATTGCAGAGAACGGTTTGCCGGGTGGAAGTGCGTTGAAAACCGGAAAAAATGGAAAGGACGAAATCCTGGAAGTTCCGCTGGGGACAATAGCAAAAGATGCAGAAACAGGAGAAACTCTTTTTGAGATTACCCGCGACGGGCAGGTGGAAATTTTAACCCCTGGTGGCCGTGGAGGCTTAGGCAACTGGCATTTTAAAACGCCTACACTTCAAACACCGCGGTTTTCTCAGCCGGGAGAACCTGGCCGGGAAGAATGGATGATACTTGAACTGAAAGTGCTTGCGGATGTTGGGCTTGTAGGTTTCCCAAATGCCGGAAAATCAACTCTTCTTTCAGTTATGTCGGCAGCTAAACCAGAAATTGCCGATTATCCTTTTACCACAATTGTTCCTAATCTTGGTATAGTTTCCTATCGGGGAAATAAATCTTTTGTTATGGCCGATATTCCCGGAATTATCGAAGGCGCTTCACAGGGAAAAGGCTTAGGATTCCGTTTTTTACGTCATATCGAACGGAACTCGGTACTATTATTTATTATTCCGGCTGACACTTCAAGAAGTATTAAAGAGGAGTACAAGATTTTATTGAACGAACTGGAGCAGTACAATGCGGAGCTGATGCACAAGCCGCGTTTGCTTGCCATCACAAAATCCGATATGCTGGATGATGAGCTTCAGAAAGAAATGAGCCAGGATCTTCCCGAAACTCCTTTTATTTTTATTTCATCCGTCGCCCAAAAAGGACTGATAGAATTAAAGGATATGCTTTGGGAGGCTATAAATAAGGGAATTTAGGTTGAACTTGATAAATCCGTCATTCCAACGAGTGAGTGAGGAGGAATCCGGGAATTTATTACATAAAAATCACCACATTGTATTGAATCGTTACTTGCTTCAACGTTTGAGATTTCTCTCCGCTCTTCCTTCACTTAGGCATTCGTTCGAAATGACTGAGTGTTTGTACGTTTGAATGAACATAAAGTCGTCACTCCGGCTACAGAAGGAATCTCGAAGTTTCCCTGCGGTCGAAATGACAATCACTTTCATCTTTTTAACAAATGAGTTAGGAAGAATCTCGAAGTCTATAATAGAAACATAACGAAGTCGTATTGATGATTTCTGTTCGATGTAAGAGATTTCTCCCTACAGTCGAAATAATGAACACTACAATCCCAAAAATTGCGGTATTTTCCTTACCGGTTTTAAAAAAGCGGCAAGTAAGGGAAACACTATTCCATTCGCTTTCATTGCCGAAAGGTCTGCTTTACTGGCTTTTAGTCGATTTTTAAGCGATTGATTGCTTACACCTCCGCTTCTCATTTTTACAATCACTTCCGGCAGATAGGCTGTTTTTGCATGGTGTTTATGTATAAAACGTATCATAAGTTCGTAATCCGCGGCACTTCCATAGTTCAGCTTATAATTTCCAAACTTTTCAAAAAGTGTCCTGCGTGCATAAAAAGTAGGATGTGCAGGCATCCATCCCCATTGAAAAAGTCCCTGACTGTAGTTTTTAGACTTCCACTTTCTGGTAATCTTATCGGTATCTGCCCGGTCTGTATATAAAAGATCTCCATACACTACATCAGCGTTACCCGACAAAAATTTTGCTGCAATTTTAGACACTATTTCCGCATCAGGAAAGAAATCGTCAGCATTCAGAATCCCTATAACTTCGCCGCTGGCAAGTTCAATGCCTTTATTCATCGCATCGTATATTCCATTATCTTTTTCGGAAATAAAATGATGAATATTTTGCCTGTACTTTTGAATGATATCGACCGTATGGTCTGTTGAAGCACCGTCAATAATAATATATTCTATATCGTGGTACGACTGGTTTAAAATAGAGGCTATGCAGCTTTCTATAAAATCTTCTGCATTGCGGGCGACTGTAACAATTGATATCTTCAAAATGTTTTAATAAATGTTAAAAATCTTAAAAAAATTTTACTTTTGGGATTAGAGACCAATTTTTAATTAACGCTTCATTTTTTTACTTATATGCTGCTTCGTTTTTTTCAACTTTCTTCTTATTTAAATACTTCATCTTCCTGTTATTTCCTTACAGTTATGCTTTTTCACAATTCCGAAACCCTGTATTTCTTTTCTCGTACAAGCGTACAATTTACTTATAAAAACAATGAGGTTAAGTTTAGGGGTCAGGTTTTCTGATTTTGCTTTAATACTGTTTTTGTTCATCTTTTCTTCCTGTTCAAAACAGCCAAGGAACGTTTTGTTTCAGACATTGAAAAAAATGCCTGATACCGTGAAGACTACGTACGTAGTTCAGGGGACTTCTTCAGAAAGTAATACACTTCAGGTAATTAAGGCAGGTGATTTGCTAAACATCCGCAACCTTCAGAACAAAAATTTAATAGCAGGAGAAATTGTTGGTAGTACAAGTTCTTCGTCAATGATGCAGGCAAACGTTCAGCCTTATCTTGTAGAAGATGATGGAACGGTCTCCCTTCCTGTTCTAGGGCGAATGAAACTTGCCGGAATGACACGGCTGGAAGCACAGAAGTTTCTTGAAAAGGAATATAAGAAAACACTTTTGGTTGATCCTATCATTACGCTGAGCATTGTGAATCTGAAAGTGACCGTACTTGGAGAATTTGGCAGCCAGGGAAATTATTTACTTACGAAGGATCAGACTAACCTGGTAGAAATAATAGGTGAAGCGGGTGGATTAAGCACCAAGGCTGACAAAAGACACCTAAAGATTATCCGTGGAGACCTGAAAAACCCGGAAGTGATTCTGGTGAATCTGGAAAATGTAAACACCCTTTCAGATCCTCGCTTAATTTTAAGGAATAACGACATCGTGTATGCAGCTCCCCGCGGAGTCTTTCGCTCTCAGGAAAATCTGAATCTTGCAAATACCTTTTTGCAGGGAGGATTGGTGATATTAAATACGTTTCTGCTTGTCTATAATCTAAGTAAATAAGGGCCGGAAAAGATGGAGAATCAGGTAAGCATAAAAGAAGCCGTAATTCCTACCCAGGAAATTGATTTTGGCAAAATGCTTAAAATTATCCGGAGCCGCTGGTACTGGATTGTTGCTACTGTCATTGTTGCCCTTGGTATTGCCTGGTTGTATCTTTGGTACACTCCAAAAGTTTATTCTACTTCCGCCAATATTAAAATCGAAAATAAAAACCAGCTTAACAGTGTGGTAGGACTTGGAAATGGGGTTGAATATGAAAATAAGATCCAGTCGGAAAGCTGGGTATTTAAAAGCCGCCAGGTAGTTCTTAATGCGCTGAATCACATTGACTGGCAGGTAAGCTATTATTTGGAGGGGAAAGTACGGACTACAGAGCTTTATCCCAATAAACCTTTTTCTGTTGAGATTTTAAAACAGGACACTGCTTTTTATACAGGTTTGATCCGTTTTGAACCCATAAATGATCGCCAGTATAAAATTACCTTTCCTGTAGGTGAAGAACAGCTTGATAAGACCCTGAATTATGGAGCAACTGTGAAGCTTCCCGGTATTGAGTTCTTTATAAAAAAGCCTGAATCGATAAATAGGAGTTCTGTTTATAATTTTAAGTTCAATACACGTGATAGCTGGTATAACCGTATGGTGGGCGGATTTGCTATAGAAGAATCTGCAAAGTTATCTTCGGTGGCCAACCTGGTAAAATCTGATCAGAATGCTGATTTTGCAGCTAATGCTTTAAATGCCATTATTAAGGAGTATTTGGCGGAAGACCTTCAGAATAAGACAAAATCAGCTTCCCAGATCATTGATTTTATTGATACACAACTCGATTTTTTGCAGGGTAAAGTTAACAGTACCGGTAAAGCGCTCGAAGATTATAAGCAGAGCGAACAGTTGTTCGATATAGGAAGTTCGGCATCACAGGTTTTAAGTAAGCTAAATACACTGGAGGCCCAAAAATCACTTCTCAAAATTCAATTACTGGCTATCGAACAGCTGGAAGAGCAGATTTTGAAAGATAAGGATAATGTGAACCTGAATTTTAACCTGGAAGGAAATATTGATCCCCTGTTAAGTAACCTCATTTCGCAGTTAAATACACTTTTATTACAGCGCAAACAATTACAATCCACTTACACAGCTGATTCAAGGCCTGTTAATGAGGTGCAATCCCAGATAGCTGAAATTCGGCGGGCGGCATTTGAAAACATCAAAGCAACAAAGAACCGCATAATTAAAAGTATTCAATATTACGATCAGCAGCTAAACCAGCAAAATACCGCCCTGGGCACACTGCCAACGAAGGAGCGACAATTGTTCAATCTGAGCAGGGATTATCAGGTGAATGAGAAGATCTATAATTTATTACTGGAGAAAAAGCTGGAAGCGCAGATAAATAAAGCATCCATTATTTCGGGTGCTACACTAATTGATGCGGCTATTCCCAATCGCCAGCCAATCTCTCCGGGTTCTGCTGCTATCTGGCGTTCGGCTTTTATTTTAGGCATTCTTGGGGGAATCGGCTTGATCTTTCTTGCCCGCTCCATGAATCCATACATCTACGATAAGGAAACGGTAGAAAGCCTGACAACCATTCCGATTCTGGGAATCATCAGGAGGTATGAAGAGAAAACAAAAGACGAGAATATCAAGATCCTTGCTGTTCAAAAACCTAAGTCTATTTTCGCCGAATCTGTCCGTTCTGTGAGGACCAACCTCAGCTTCCTGGCCAATGAAGTAAAAAGTAAGGTGATTTGCATCACTTCCGAGATCTCCGGTGAGGGAAAATCATTTGTAGCGGCAAACCTGGCGGGAACAATGGCGCTTATCGATAAAAAGGTACTGTTAATCGCCGCGGATTTGAGAAGATCGAAACTGCATAAAACCTTTAAGATTAAAAATGACAAAGGTCTCAGTTCATATCTTTCAAATCAGGCCGAACTGGAAGAAATACTCTTTCACACCGGTCATGAGAATCTGGATTTTATAACTTCAGGCCCTGTTCCTCCAAACCCTTCGGAATTATTGTACAGCGCCCGGTTCAATAACTTATTAGAGAAGTTAAAAGCAGATTATGACATTATAATTATCGATACTGCACCTGTAGGGTTGGTTTCTGATGCAGTTCCGATTATCCGCATGAGCGATATCAACGTTTTTGTGATTCGGGCAGGGGTATCTAAGTTGAGTGCCGCAAGCGTTCCTAAGCGTATAGACAGTGAATATCAGGTAAATAATACAGTAATTGTTTTCAATGCCTTTTATGAAGAATATTTATACTCCCGCTATTATAGCGCAAGCTATCCTGGAGGTTATAAAGGCGCTTACTATTACTCGGATTACTCCGGAAATAATAACAACGGATATTATACAGAAGACATTAAAAAAGAGTGGTGGAAATTCTGGAAAAGGGGATAGTTGTGTCATACTGAGCTTGTCGAAGTATGACAGGTTTTTTAGAAGCACGTTGGAAACAGCAAGATAGGTACGAAGATGAAGAGTACGGAAAAATATCAATGGTATCCGGTCTGCACCAATCCCAGGGCGGAGAAGAAAGCTTTTGCTTCTCTCCAGCAAAAAGGAATTGAAGCGTATCTGCCGCTCCAACGTCAGTTAAAGCAATGGAGCGATCGTAAAAAATGGGTGGAGGAGCCGCTGATAAAATCGTATTTGTTTGTGAAGATTTGTGCGGCAGAACATACAACGGTACTGATGACTTCCGGGATCTGCCGTTTCATCTACTTCTCCGGTAAAATAGCATCTATGCCCGAAAGGCAAATCGAAAATATAAAATTATTGCTGGCAAATGAGTCGGACCTCGAGCTGAGCATGCGGGAGTTTAAACAAGGCGAACAGGTGATGGTTAAAGCAGGCCCTTTACAGGGACTTCGCGGTGAACTGGTCACGGTTCAATCGCAGAAAAAACTGCTGGTTCGAATAGAGCATATCGGGCAATCCCTGCTGGTGCAGGTGCCGGCAGCATTTATAGAACCGATAGATATCTCGATAGCTCTTGCTTTATAGGAGAGAGCTTAAGAACTGAGTATTAAGAAATAAATATAAATTCTCACGCTTTCACTTTGAATAAACAAAGTGAAACGCGAGAAGATGAGAAATACATATAAGCTGGAAATTAAGTTCCATACAACTTATAACCTGCAAGTACAAACTGAAAAAATAGCAGTCGCAAAAACAGAACCTGTGACTGACGCGGCGAAGCCATGTATAACAAACAAAATTGATATTAATAGTTCTGCTATCGGAGTCATCAGGAGTGGAGTTGAAGGATGTTTTTAATTTAATTTCTTTTTAATTCAATGTGTCGTATTGCTGGAATAGTATCAAAAACTAAACAAGCCGATACTTTATATCAGCGGGTTAAGATGATGTGTGATCGGATGCAACATGGCGGTCCTGATGATGAAGGGATTTATTTAAATCCGGGTCTAGGAGTTTGTCTTGGACATAGAAGATTATCTTTATTGGATTTGAGTAATGCAGGGCATCAGCCTATGTCAGAATCAGATGAACAGCTTTGGCTTAGCTATAATGGAGAGATTTATAATTTTAAAGAATTACAGAAAGAATTAGAAAGCTTTGGCCATATTTTTAAAACCCGAACTGATACTGAAGTTATCCTTAAGGCCTATTTACAATGGGGAACAGAAGCATTTAGTCGATTTAATGGAATGTTTGCCTTTTCCTTAATGGATTTAAAAGTTGGAAAAGTTTACCTTGTAAGAGATGCGGCCGGAATTAAACCTTTATATTACAGTTGTTCAGATAGGGAATTGATTTTCGCTTCCGAAGTAAAAGCATTTAAGCAAAGAAATTCTTCATGGAGATCTAATCCAGATTGGAGACTTCTTCTGCTTGCTTTCGGACATATTCCAGAGCCTTATACTACTTTAGAAAACGTTTTTTCCTTGCAAAAAGGCCATTTTTTGAGTTATAATCTTTCAGATAGCTCCTATACTATAAATTCTTATCGAAAACTTGGTTTTACCCTCGCAAGTATTTTATCAAAAGAAGAAGCAATACGCACAATTCGCGAAAAATTACAATCAGCAGTAGAAAGGCACTTGATAGCAGATGCACCTATAGGACTTTTCCTTAGTGGGGGTATAGATTCCAGTTTACTGACCATAATGGCTGCAAAAGACCTTAAAAAGCAATTGCATACATTGTCTATAACGTTTACAGAGGATAACTATTCTGAGAAAGTGTATCAGCAGACTGTAGTTGATCAGGTGAAATGTCAGCATCAGTTTTATCAGGTTTCAGCCAAAGATCTGGAGGATAACTTTAACGATATTTTATCAGGCTATGATCAGCCTAGTAATGATGGTGTTAATTCATGGTTCATTTCTAAATGTGCTAAAGAAAATGGCCTCAAAGCCGTATTGTCGGGTATTGGGAGTGATGAAGTTTTTGGTGGTTATCCCTCATTTAACAGGATGTCTTCTCTTTTAAAATTGAGAAATTTTTCCAAAGTAACAGGATTAATAACTCCTTATATCCGTGATAGTCGTTTTCAGCGATTAGAATGGCTTAAAGTAAATGGTACAACCGGGCTATATCTGGCACTACGAGGGTTTTATACTGCTTCGGAAATAGGCAATATTACAGGGCAGAGTTCAAAAGAGATAATAACCAGGATAACTTCTCTTTCTTTTCAACCTATAGCTGAAGATATAAAAAAAAACGAAATGGCTTGCTGGCTGGAGTTTAACGGATATATGCAGAATCAGCTTTTAAAAGATTCAGATTCTATGAGCATGCAGCATGGCCTGGAATTACGGGTGCCATTTTTGGACCAGGAATTTCTGGAAGCAGTTTTTAGCCTGAATACCTCCCTGTTATATCAGCATGGGAAACTTCCCAAGCAGTTGCTGATAGATTCTTTCAACGACATTTTACCTGAAATTATATGGAATCGTAAAAAAATGGGATTTAGTTTCCCCTTTCAGCATTGGCTGGGAAATATGAAGTCGGTAAGAGAAAGTCTGACAAAGGAAAAAGCAGGAGCCGATGTTTTAAAATCCTTTGATAAAGGGAAGCTTCATTGGTCTAAATTATGGGCCTATTACCTGATGCAAAATTTTGAGGCCTGAAAGGAAAAATACGTTGCTTTTAAACCTCAATGCCTTTTCGCAAACAGGAGGTATCGAAAAAGTAAGCAGGGTGCTTGCGAAAGCTTTTTATGAAATGAGCAGTTCGCAGAGCTGCAAGTTCCGTAATTTAAGTGTTTATGATTCACTGTCTGATTTAGGATATTGTCCTCAGGATGTTTATCGCGGTTTTTCCGGAAGAAGGTTTAAATTTATTTTAAATGCGGTAAAGGAAGGCAGGAAAGCCGATCGGCTGGTGCTTACTCACATTAATCTTGCCTTGGTTGCACTAATTGTTAAACTCGTAAATCCTCGAATAAAGATATTTCTTTTTGCTCATGGGATCGAAGTATGGAGGGGCCTTAGTATATGGAAGAAATTCTTGCTAAAAAAGGCAACCCGGATTTTTGCGGTATCTGATTATACCAGTGGAAGGGTTTTAGCAGTATATCCCCACTTGAAAACTAAATTAAGAGTTTTAAATAATTGTATAGATCCCCTTTTTAATCCTCCTTGTGAGTTTAAAAAGCCGGTTCGACTGCTGGAAAAGTATAAAATTAACGACGAAAAGGTAATCCTGACACTCTGCCGTTTATCCTATCTTGAACAATATAAAGGGTATGAAAAGGTAATTAAAGCTTTGGCAGGATTGAAAAATCCTGAATTTAAATATTTATTAATGGGCAGCTATGATGAGAAGGAAAAAGCAAGAATTCATATGCTCATTGAACAATATGAGCTTGAGGGGAAAGTGGTTCTTACGGGCTTTATTTCAGACACCGAACTGATTGACCACTATGTATTAGGCGACCTTTTTATTATGCCATCTAAAGAGGAAGGATTTGGACTTGTTTTTATTGAAGCGGCTGCGTGTGGACTTCCTTTAATAGCAGGAAATCAGGATGGAAGCACAGATGCTTTACTGAATGGCAATTTAGGAATTCTTGTCAATCCTGCTTCTTCGGCAGAGATTAAAGCGGCCATTCTGCACAGTGTTTATAAAAGCGAAAATAAACAAGCGCAACAGAAAAAGGCTCTGGGAGGATTTAATTACAAGGATTACGTATATAAGCTGAATAATTTGTTAGATGAGTAAGAACGATTTTCACTGGACAATTGAACCTCAGAATTCACTATTGGATCTGAAACTTAAAGATACATGGGAGTATCGGGATTTACTAATGTTACTGGTGCGAAGAGATTTTGTGTCTTTTTACAAACAGACTATTTTGGGTCCATTATGGTTTTTTATTCAACCCTTTTTCACTACCGTTATTTTTACTTTTATTTTTGGTAACCTTGCGGGGATATCGACTGACGGCTTACCGAAACCGCTCTTTTATTTGGCAGGCATTACCGCCTGGAATTACTTTGCAGACTGTCTCACAAAAACATCGACTGTATTTAAAGACAATGCAAACATTTTCGGAAAAGTGTACTTCCCCCGCTTAATTATGCCATTAAGTATAGTAATCTCTAATCTGGTGAGGTTTGGAGTTCAGTTGGCATTATTTTTTGCAGTAATGTTGTATTATGGTTTTAACGGTGCCCAGTTTACTCCCAATGCTTTGATAATCCTGTTTCCAGTTTTAATAATTCTGATGGCGGCCCTTGGATTAGGCACGGGAATGATCATTTCAGCTATGACCACAAAATATCGAGACTTAGCTTTTTTAGTGACCTTTGGGGTACAATTACTAATGTATGCAACTACCGTAATTTACCCCCTGTCTGCTGCTCCCGAACAATACAAATGGATAATAGAATTAAATCCGATGACTGCAATTATTGAAACCTTCAGGCATGGATTTTTAGGAGAAGGAAGCTTTTCCTGGCGTTCACTAGCGTATTCGACTTTAATTACAATCATCTTATTGCTTGCGGGTATAGTGATTTTTAATAAGGTAGAGAAGAACTTTGTTGATACCGTTTAGAAGTGATAACACAACCACTTGATATGTTATTAAGAAGGCAAATTAAATTATACGAGGATTTCAATAGTAAACCTTATAGCTTGCATTCCTATTTGAATGACAGAGTAATTCCATCTCTTAATGGTTTTCGTGCAATTGCTATCCTAATAGTAGTCGTGGCTCATCTCAATAGAATGGACAACATTCCAGATAGCCTAAGAAGTTTTATTACTTTTTATTTTCATGATGGCAAGATGGGCGTAAGGATTTTTTTTGTATTGAGTGGCTTTTTGATAACAACACTATTGATAAAAGAGCAGTTTTTAAAGCAAAAGATATCACTTAGAAATTTCTATGTAAGAAGGTCTCTGCGAATTATCCCCGCATTATTTATTTTTTTATTATTTACCTATTTTTTTTCGATATATTATAAAATACCGATAACAGGAACAGCATTTCTTAGTGCCTTCCTGTACTTAACTAATTTTCAATTTTTTGCTGTTCCCTCAATTTTAACCCATACCTGGAGTTTGGCAGTTGAAGAACAATACTATTTAATCTGGCCTGTTCTGTTTAAAAAGTTCAATCGGATCCTTATTCCTCTAACATTAACTATTATTTGTTTTACGCCCTTTATTAGTGTTTTGGCCTATATCTATCCGGCTTATAAAAATTACCTCTTGGCTCCGTTCTGGGGAAATGCAAATGCAATATTCATAGGTTCTATTTTTGCAATATTGGGAGCTAAAAATATTCTTACTTATAATCTTATTCAAGCAAATATTAAATGGATTATTCCCGTTTGCATCATCGTTTTTTGGATAATTGAACATTTTATGTATAATGGAATGTATGGAAAGCTCTTATTGCCAGTTGGTCCGACTTTGGGCTCAGCGGCAATGGCCTTATTGATTTTTATTGGTGCTCATAACGTTGGAAATGGATTTAAATTTCTCAATAATGCTATTATAGATTATATAGCTAAAATCTCATATAGCATATACCTATGGCAACAGATTTTTACACAGGGGCATTATAACTTACCCACCAATTTATTTCCCTACAATCTGATCTTTATAATGCTGTTCTCTATGTTATCTTATTACTTGGTTGAGAGGTTTTTTTTGAAAGTAAAATCAAGATACTCAATTAAACAAAAGACGGTATCGGTGGTAGAAGGATAACTGATAAGGACTCTGATATACGTGATATAAGACATTCAATGGGAAACAGTTTAACAATGGGAAACAGTTTAACAATGGGTAACATTGCTATAAAAGTAGAAAATCTTTCGAAAGCGTATCAATTAGGGGAAATCGGCACTGGTACAATTTCTAGGGACCTCGAACGATGGATAGCGAAAGTACGGGGAAAAGAAGATCCTTTCTTAAAAATTGGCCAAACAAACGATCGAACCGTGAAAGGAAGCAGTGACATTGTTTGGAGTTTGAAGGATATCAATTTTGAAATTGAGCAGGGAGACGCTGTAGGTATTATTGGAAGAAACGGTGCGGGCAAAAGCACTTTGCTGAAAATATTAAGCCGGGTGACTTCTCCAACTACAGGCAACGTAAAGGGCAAAGGACGTATAGCTAGTTTACTGGAAGTGGGTACAGGTTTCCATCCCGAATTGACCGGGCGAGAGAATATTTATCTGAATGGCGCTATACTTGGGATGCGTAAAAAAGAGATCAAGCGGAAGTTTGATGAGATTGTTGATTTTGCAGGAGTTGAACGCTATGTAGATACACCCGTAAAACGATACTCATCGGGAATGTACGTGCGTTTGGCTTTCGCAGTTGCAGCACATTTGGATTCAGAAATACTAATTGTAGATGAAGTGCTGGCAGTGGGGGATGCAGAGTTTCAGAAGAAGTGTTTAGGGAAGATGGGTGAGGTAAGTAAGGGAGAGGGAAGGACGGTGTTGTTCGTGAGCCATAACATGGGAAGTGTGCAGAGATTATGCAATAAAAGTATCCTTCTCCAAAATGGAAGTATCATTGCTGAAAGTGACACTTCGAGTATTATCTTACAGTATCAAAATTCGCAAAAAAACACTTTAAAAGATATTGTTAGTATAGATAGTAATTATACCGTTTTAGGAATTAATTTTTCACCTTATCTTATATATAGTTTAAGTGACTGTAAGTTATCCTTAACCATTAGGAGTGAGAGTTCTCGAAAGATAAAAAATATTGTTCCTCTGATTTATAATCAATTTAGCCAACGAGTTGCAATAGTCGATTTAAGAAATCAATTAGATCCTAATTTTAAAATTTCAGCGAATAAATCAATTCATATAGATATTAATTTCAAAGCTATACCCTTAATAGAAGGAGATTACAGTATAGGTTTGTTTATTGATGATGAAATATGTCGTAGAAATTATTTGGACTTATTCCAGTTTACAATCTTGCCGTCAAAAATGCTTCGGGAAGATACTTCGTATGATCCTTCAGTAAGGGGGATAGTTAATCTTACTTATACAATAAATACAAATGTTGACTAGTTTTAAAAGAATTATTAAGAAAAGGGTTTGTAAATGGTATTGGAATTTTAATGAATGCTTTCAATATTTCGGTGAAAAAGTATATTTTCCTAAAAATAGTATAATTTTTAAACGGGCAATTGAAGAAGGTGTTTATGAACGAGTGAACTTAAAAATTATTAAGTCGATTATAATGCCAAATTCAACAATTTTTGATGTTGGAGCAAATATAGGCTTAATGGCAATTCCATTACTTAATTTTGATGAATCAGTTAAGGTAGTATCAATAGAAGCTTCCCCAAATACCGCTCCATATCTAAAAAAAACACAATTTTATTCTTCCTTTCAACATCGTTGGACTATTGTCGATAAAGCGGTTTCTGATAGGGCTGGATCGGTGCAGTTTCATCTGACAGATTTAGCAAATGGTGCATATGAAAGTATGCAAGATACTAAGCGTGTAAGCTTCTATAAAAATATTGAGATTGTTTGTACGACAATTGATGATATTTGGGAGTCTTTACAAAGGCCGGAAGTATCATTTATAAAAATTGATATAGAAGGTGCGGATTTGCTAGCGCTTAGAGGAGGAATTTCTTGTATAAAAGAATTTAGTCCTGCAATATTAATGGAATGGAATTCCGTTAATATTAAGCCATTCGGTTTTAGAAGTTCTGATCTTATAGATTTTGCAAAAGAGTTCGAATATGAAATTTTTGCTCTACCTGGATTTAGTAAAATTGATTCGATAACCGATTTAAATTTATTGAGTAAGGTAACAGAAAATTTCTTATTGTTCCCAAAAAATCAAAATGAGTGTAAGCGGGAGCAAGGGAAAAGAGCGTTTTGACCAATTAAACCTGTTTCTATAACTTACAATTAATTTTTTGAAGTGAGTCTTACGACTAAAAAGATGGAAAATAAATATTAATTAACCCATGATACTTATATGGTAAGAATTTAATAATGATTAAAATAAGTATAATAACGGTTACTTATAATAACTCTTCAGGTTTAAAAAAAACGATAGATTCAGTTCTAAACCAGACCTACCACCTAATCGAATTTATTATTATAGACGGGGGCAGTACGGATGACTCTGTGCAAGTTATTAGATCGGTAGAAGATAAACTGACATACTGGGCTTCTGAAGCTGATAATGGCATTTATCATGCAATGAATAAAGGATGGAAAATTGCAACAGGAGATTATTGTTTTTTCTTAAATTCTGGTGATACCCTATATAATAATAAAAGCATTGATGAGGTAACCAACGGAATTTTGAAATGTCCTAATTTTGCGATCTATTATTGTAACTTACAATTATTCTATCCTTTAATTGCAACTTTTAAGCTAAAAACTTATCCAGAGCATATTCATCTTAATTTCTTTTCTACTTCTACGATTTGTCATCAGGCCGTTTTCATATCCAGATTTTGTCTATTGGAACTGAATGGTTATTTAGAGAATTATACAATAATTTCAGATTGGATTTTTTTTATAACTGCTTGGTTGCAAGGCTTCACCTGAAATAGACTTTTTACGTTTTCATAATAAATTGCCTTTATTAGGGGTATGTTATGGAGCGCAATACC
>NZ_JBKOPS010000019.1:0-36269 GCF_047272945.1 Rubrilithobacter danxiaensis | reverse complement strand
CGTAGCTCCCTTTCGTTTGGGACTGCAAAGGTAGAAACTTTATTCTATTCTCCAAAATTTATTTTAACTTTTTTTTGAAGACCCAAAACCTTTTCTCTTGTTCCCTGCTATCCCTCTTTTCAACCTCTCTTTCAATCCTCGCTCCCCTTGCGAAAGCGTTTGCAAAAGTGCAACCTTTTTCTCGTTCTGTCAAGTACTATTTGAATGTTTTCTCTAAGTTTTTTGCAACTGGTTATAATTCAAACAAATAAAAATTATTCCATTTCTTATAGCCTTTCCTATGCCTATCTTTTTAGGTTTTGACAACACATATTATAAAGCATTTACGTTATTATTATATAAAAAATATTCTATGAATACGATTAACAAGATTTTGATAAGTTGTATTATTCTACTGATTTTTACTTTTTCAGGAATAAATACATCTCTGGCTCAGAAAGCCTCAAAAGAGGCTGTACCAGTAGAAGATATTCTAAAATCCAAAAAATATCAATTTAGGGCAGAAATGGTTTACCCGCGTGGAAGCATTGCAAAACACCTTACTACTGAATATGGCTTAACTATCTCGAACGATTCTTTAACTGCTGATCTTCCTTATTTTGGCAGGGCTTATACAGCCCCCATGAATCCGGCAGAAGCCGGGATTCATTTTACAGCTACTAAGTTTACCTATGAAATGGACAACGGAAGAAAAAAAAGCTGGAATGTTACAATAGAACCCAATGGGCCGGGTAATGAAGTAAGAAAAATACTTTTAACCGTTTTTGATAATGGAAAAGCTACCTTGCAGGTATATAGTAACGACAGAGAACCTATATCTTACAGCGGACGCCTAATGAAATATGATAAATAGTCTATATTTTCTTCTAAAAAAGAACAATAACTATACTTGCTAAGAATTATATATTAAAATTGTAAAACAATTCTTAGTAATCATATGAAAATAGTTAACATTTTCTTTTGTATCATTTTTATAATTTTTGCCGGACTTCAATATAATGACCCTGATCCTTATATATGGATGCCTATATATCTATATAGTGCCGCTTTATGTTACCTGGCTTCACAAAAGAAATTTTATCCTAAAGGATATCTTGCGGGCATAATAGTGTATCTTGCCTATGCTGTTTATCTTTTCTTCGACAAATATGGTGTTATAGACTGGGCCAGTGAGCATCAGGCAGAAAACATAGCCCAAAGTATGAAAGCCGGAAAGCCATGGATAGAAGAAACCAGAGAATTTTTTGGTTTGCTTATCCTTATTATAGCCTTAAGCATTAACTGGATGTATTCTAAAAAATTTAAACGCTCAACCCTCCGCAGATAAATATTTTAACTACCTTATGTATATAAATAAAGTATTGAAAACTTTACTTGCGGGGTTTTTATTGTTCTTCTGCCTTTTAAGTAAGGCGCAAGTTCAGAAGCAGAAATTTAAAGTCATTGCATTTTATACTGCTAAAAATGATCAGGCTCATATTAGTTTTGTTCATGAGGCTAACAGATGGTTTCCTGAAATAGCAGAAAAATATCATTTTACTTATGACTCAACCGCTAACTGGAGTAATTTAAATGCCAAATTTCTTTCGCAATACCAGGTAGTAATTTTTTTAGATACTCGTCCTGAATTGCCGGAACAAAGACTTGCTTTTCAAAGATACATGGAAAATGGCGGTGCCTGGATGGGTTTTCATTTTGCGGGATTTGCTCTGACCCCTTCCGCATATCCTCAAAACTGGGACTGGTACCACACTCATTTTTTAGGAGCAGGAGAATATGCAGGAAATACATGGCGGCCCACTTCAGCTGTATTGCGGGTTGAAGATCTCAAGCATCCCGCAACTAAACATTTGCCTACAACATTCAGATCCTCGCCTAATGAATGGTATAAGTGGACGAATGACTTAAAGGCTAATCCGGATATTAAAATACTTTTATCAATTGATTCAACCAGTTTTCCTTTAGGAACCGGCCCCAAGCAACATGAAATATGGCACAGCGGATATTATCCCGTAGTATGGACTAACAAAAATTACAGAATGCTTTACATAAATATGGGCCATAACGATATTGATTATGAGAACAAAACAAATAAAGAATTGTCATTTCAATTCGACAACTCTGTACAGAATAACCTGGTGATTGACGGTCTTTTGTGGTTAGGCCGCAGAAGAAAATAATACAAATTGCTACAGAGATTCAAGAGGAAAATACCCTAAATGAAGTTCATCTTCCTTAGTTTCATTTGTTTTAGAAAGTATAATCTGATACTGCTGTCTTAAATATTCCGGAAGAATATCCTCTACAGCGTAGCTATCATCTACATCAACACCATATTTATCGTCAATATGCGAAGGTGCACCTTCAAAACCGGTATGTTTATAAAAAGCAGATTGCTTAGCGTCCGCTTTAGCAGCATTGAGATGTGAGGAAACAATCAGCAGTTTATAATGAAATTCATCAAACTCTCCTTTTCTGTAACCTCCAAGATTGATAAAAAACAACTTTTCCTTAGAAGAGTGTACTTCATCAGAAGATATAACAGCTACCGAATAACCGTTTACTTTCGTTACCTTTCTCCATGCATCCAGATGTATTTTCCCGGCATCAGGCCAGAATTGTTGTAACTGAGGAATCAGGTCGGAAATTTGACTGCCAATTCCAAAAAAGACATCATGTTGTTCGGTATGCCTTCCATGCGGTTTACATCCTGCAAGCACCATAAAGAGTTTTTTGTGTTCCATAAATATTAAAACCCAAACATACGAAACAAGCGATTAAGTCCATTAAAAATACAGTTAACAGCATCACGATAGGGAGTATAAAAGCTGGCAGACTGAACAATAAAATGTCCTCCTGTTTGTTTTGCCCAAATATTCTTTAATTAACGGAAAGCCATCTCTGGGACATACCGTTTTTTTATGAGCCAGCCAATGCTTCTTTAAAGTAAACTCCTTTTTCCACTTTAAAAAATCAAAACTATAATTAACCGCTTCATTGGTTAAATCCTTAAGAACATTATCGGGCAAATTTTTAATCTGGTTTAAAGGATGTAAGTGAATCCGAAATAAAACTTCGTTTTTTATAATGTTGCCAACTCCTGCAAAAATATTCTGATCAAGCAATGCATCGCATACTAACAATTCGGGTCGCGATTTAAGTTTTGCAATTGCTTTACCTGCATCAAAATTTGGGTTCATTACATCTGCAGACCAATCGTATACCTCATCCAAAGGCTGCTCCAGCAATTGAACTGAACAAGTATAAAAATTGAGTTGCCCGTCTTCAAATTTCAACGATAATCTGGGGGTGGCTGCTTTCTCTTCGTTTATCCGGTATGAACCGAAAAGCATAAAATGAATGCGTACAGTACATTTTTCAAAACAGATAAGAAAATGCTTACCCCAGCTTTTAAAGTCGAGAATTGTTTGGTTAATCAGAACAGACAGATCAAACGCTTTTGAATTTCCGCTAACTACACAAATTGTTCTTCCTTTAAATTCCTGCACAGCTTCTTTCAGAATAACAATTGAAGGACCTTCGGGCATAACGAGCGGTTTATTTAGTTAAACAGCTCCTGTTCGGCTGTAAAATAGGTTTTTCTTGAATTCAAACTTTGTACTTCAATCCGTGTACCTGCAGGACTTTCTTTTCTTTTTGGATTGTGAATTTTTAAAAAATCGCGTATCTCACCATGAATTAAATCAGGATGCGAGGTTAAAATCTGTTCTTCCGCTTCTTTTAAAACTGTTTTTATTGAAGATGTAAGCTCCTCTATTTTATGTTTTGGAATTTTATTACAAACCGAGAACGGGGATAAACGAGCATGCCATAAAATCTCATCCGCATATGCATTTCCAATTCCCCGGATAATATGCTGATCCATTAACAGGTTTTTAATAGCTGTTCGAGTTGTTTGAAGCTTTTCTTCCAGATACGTTGCTTTTAAGCCTTTACCCAGCGCATCTGGCGCTTCTCCTTCAACCGGATCAAAAGTCAGAGTTGCAAGGCCCTGGAAGTCCGCAAGAACAAGACCTGTATCATCATTGAAGACTAACTCTGCAACCATATTTTTTTGTTTGTTTTCTTTTTCAAACAAAAAGAGTTTGCCGTTCAGCATCAGGTGCATACCCAGTTTGTGCCCGTTTTTAAACCTAAAACGTAATTCCTTTCCCTCACGGTAAATCTCTTCAAGCTTCTCCCCTTCTAGCTGTTTCTTAATATCCTGCTGCGAGATATTTAATTTAGAGACTTTATAAACAGATATTGTTTTAAGTGTTTTACCAGCAAGTTTCTTATTTAAATTACGGCTGAAGACCTGGAGATCGGGAAGTTCAGGCATAAGTTTTTACTATACCTAACTTGACGTTTTATAAAAAGTTTTGGGTAAACAGTACTGTTTTTAGGCCTGTTGCTCTGAAACAATTCCGGAGGTAACTATTAACTGACCTAAATGTCTCATAGTGTGCTCTGCAGCGTGAAAAAGTAACCCAATTACGGTTGAAGGCAAAGCAGCCCGGCCTACCGGACGATAATCAGTAAGAATTGTTTCGGGAGTAGATTTAAGTTGTTCTATTGCACTATCTACCTGCCTGGTAAAGCGTTCTAATAATTCTGCGGTAGTAGAACCACGGATTGCATCTTTTTCTGCCTTAAGTTCTGCAAATTGATTTTCGCTTAACTTTTCGTTGCGGGCATAAGTAAATAGCCTGTCTATCACTCCGCATAGATGCTGTAGATGAAAGCCGCATGAAGCCATCCCGGCCGGGCGAACCCAAAGTAATTCTGTTGGGAATGAGCGTATCTTCTCTTCCACTTCTTCTCTTGCCTGCAACAAGGCATGGGCAACGGGCTGCAGCAAGGGAGTAATTTCCGGTACAGGCCCGCGTTGCCAAACTTCAACAGGATTTGAAGGCATAAAATGATTAATTAAGCTATTTTTTTAACTTTTACAGCAGTTGGACCTTTTTGACCCATTTCAACTTCAAAGCTTACTTTATCATTTTCTTTTATCGGCTGAAGTAAGCCATTTATATGAACAAAAACACTTTCCTGTGTTTGCTGATCTTTAATAAAACCGTAGCCTTTTGATTCATTAAAGAATGTTACTTTTCCATTGCGAACAGTCTCCTGTTCAATAAATTCTTGTCGGGGAACTCCAATCTGAATATCTTCCGTATTAAATTTTTTCTTTTTATTCGGATCAGGAGGAGTTGAGGATATATTACCGTTTTCATCCACGTAAGCCATCATATCTTCTAAACCTTTCCCTTTACTAGAGTTGGCTTTACGTTCTTCGGTCTTTTCTTTTTTTTCCTGTTGCTTTTTTAATCGTTTTTTTTCTTTTTCTTTTTTACTAAATGTTTCTGTTGATCTACCCATATTTTACTTTTACTTACTCTAAAGAGCTTTTGTTGCTAAGGTCGGTATAATTTAACGGATTTTAAGATAAAAATGAAAATCGATCTCTTTTATAGAAAAAAATCCTCTATTTATTTCCCCCGGATAAGCAGTACATCCTGTCCGCGTAAACTTAATTTTGGTTTATCTTTTAATCCATGATCCAGATAGCTGGCTGTAAGAACAAAAGCACCTTTCTGTGATGAATTAACGGGCAGCTTAAGCCGAAAGAAACCTTCTGTACCCGAATAATAGCTTACATTTGATTCAGCAGCATTCTCCAAAATCCACTGCACCATGTTTTGCGTTTCTTCAGTGCTCAGTTCCGGATGGGTAGGCATAACAGTTTTTCCCCAAACACCTGTAGAACCTTCCCGTATATGCTTTGCCAGCAAATCTATAGTTGCTTTATCAGACCGGTACCGTTTACTTATTTCATAAAAAGACGGGCCTATTAGCTTTGAACTAAAAGCATGGCAGTTTAAACAGTTGGATGTTTTAATTGCGGCAAAGCCGGGAGGATCGTCTTTTACAGCGTTTTTTAATTCAGTCGCTATCTTGGATTCTTCCACAAATTTTACTTTCAGAAATACTTCATTTGCGGCTATTTCCTGGTATTTCGAGTCACCGTCTTCTTTATCGGATACATCAATGGAATACTGTACAGGTGCATTCCATTCAAAAACACTATTATTTTTAGGAGAAACAATCTTAACAACCGGCGCCTGATTCTGCTGAGCACCCAGATTAATTGGAGTAGCAAGTTTAGAATTCAGGATTTTAAACCCGGATGCAAAAAACAGCAAAAGAAAAAGCACACTATTCAGATAAAAAAAGTTTGTGTTTTTAATCATGATTCCGAATGCTTTATAACTGATTAATCTCTTTTGCAACCCGCTGTGCAGAGCGGATACAGGATTCCATTCCGCGGCTGAGATTATCTGCATAAGTTCCGGCAAAATAAATTCTTCCTTCCGGTTTTAAAATTTCCGGCCAGAACCTGTGCATTTCGCCAATCGGGAATGGCTCCATTTCGCAGGCAGGTGCAAATTTGTCTTTTGTCCAGTCTACAGTTAAAGCTTGAACTATTGTATCCTGTTTGCCGGGATAAACACTTCGAAAGGCTGCAAGCACCCGTTGTGGAGAAAGTCCGCCAGGACCGTAAGCTTTTAAAATAATTCTGCTTGTATCCACATCATTCGTTTCCTGCCAGATAGAGGAAATATCGGGATGTTCAAATTCCATATTAATGCTTTTAAAACCGTCATCCAGCCAGAACTTTGAACTTGCTTCAAATACATAAAAAGGATGAGAGCTGTACGACATATTATCTACTACGTATTGCTTTTGGGGCGATAAAGCAGGTGTTACAGGGATATTTTTAAACACTGGCAGGGTAATGCAATTCACTAAAAAATCTGCATTCATCTCTTTGGGTTCATCAAAACCGTATGCTTTATAAGTAACCGTAACGCCATTTTCGTTATGATTGATTGACTGAATGGGATGTGCAAGCTTTACCCTGGAACCAAGTTTTTTTGCAAAAGCTGTTGGAAGTTCCTGGTTCCCTCCTTTCAAATGAAAAGTTTCTCCTTCCGAAAGTGGAATCCCACGAAAATGCATTATTGCCAATCGCCATAGCACGTAAAGTGCTGATGTATTCTTACCGCCAAGAAAGCGCAGCGCAGCGGGTGAAGCACCTTCCTTTTTATAAATATCAGCGATGGAAATTTTATCCAGATCGTCATACCCTATCCCAAAAGGCTGATATTCATCCTTAAATTTTCCCAAATAAGGTTTCAGAAATAATGACCTGAGTGCATACCATGGATTTTCTGAAAGAAACTTTACTTCCCTGTCGTTAAACCCAAACTTTTTAAGGATGGCAGGATCAGCAAGCACTTCATCTGTATAAAACTTACCATCTATCATTTTAAGTCCGTTTCTTCCAGGTGCCGCTTCTGAGCCTTCGGCATGCGGATAAGGAAGTATGGTAAGATTAAACTCCTGAGCATATTCAAAAAAGCGTTCGTACCCGGGTTTGGTAATATGATCTGCACCATAATCAGCATATAACCCTTCTGATAATCCATCACGGCCAGTATAAACATGACCACCATGCCTTCCGCTTGCTTCCAGCACCGTTACCTCATGGCCGCTCTTCATCAATTCGTATGCACAACAAAGTCCGGTGATACCCGCACCCGCAACAATAATTTTTTTGCTATTTACAGATTTACGGTAGAGTTCGTTACCGGCTTCCTTCGGCAAAGTGGTGTCATCTTCTGCCTGTAAAATCCCGGGAATTAAAGAAGTACCGATTCCCGCAATTAATGATTTTTTAATAAATTCTCTTCTTTGCAGATCTTTCATACTGATAGGTAATAAAGGCTATTTGAATAGTGCATCGGCTTAAGCCAGATTTCTAAAAATAATTAATTCCGACAAAATTGTTAAAGATGGGTAGCAAATTTTGCCACTAAAATTATTTAGTTGAGTGCTTCTTATTTAAAAATTTGACAAGAACTCCGTTGTAAGTCAGCATTTGCCAGGTTAATTTATATACATATATTGTTATTTAATATAAAATACATAAGCAACAGAGAAACAAATAAGTAAAAATAAATATAAATAAAATCTATAGGCAAAAATTGGTTATAATTATCTTAGGGACTACCATTAGTAGTACTGTTAGCAATAGAAAAAACAGTAATTATCCAATGATCAATTAGCCCTCACTGTTTTCTGCAAGATATTTTACCAACTGAACCTTACTGTTTGAATTTGCTTCTTTTATAGCTTTCCGTCAGATGTTCTATTGTAAGATTAAACATAGTTCTGAATCATTTACCGTAAAAGGATCAATACTTGCTTTATTCTGTTCTTCTCTTAAATCTTTATTTTCTACCGTCGCCTTACACTTATTCTTAAAGAACAACCTGCTGAAATTCTCTATTTTTAATTCTCACAGCTTTACAAGAGAGGACACAACTTATTGTCTACAAACTATTAAATAAACTCTTAACTGTTTCCAATAGCTTATTTAACTTAAAATCACTATCTTTGATTAAAATAACTCGTTTAGTTGACCAAAGATCTTCTAACCCTTTTAAAAAGCTTGTCGTAAAAGACAGGGAGATATACAAAATAAACTTCCCCTTGTATAGATCATTTGGTTGTTATCATTATTAAATAAAAAACAATTTGTCATTCGAAAAATTAAATCTTAGTGTGCCTGTACTAAAGGCGCTTAAGACAGAAGGATACACTCATCCTACCCCAATACAGGAACAAGCTATTCCTGTGGTATTAGAAAGAAAAGATCTTTTGGCCTGTGCACAAACAGGTACCGGAAAAACGGCAGCATTTGCACTTCCTATCTTAACTTTATTAGCTAATAAGAACAGCGGTTCAGAAGCAATCCGAACTTTAATTCTAAGCCCTACCCGGGAACTGGCCATACAAATTGGTGAAAGCTTTACTTCATATGGAAAGCATACCGAATTAAGACACAGGGTTGTTTTTGGGGGCGTACCGGTAAATAATCAGATAAGCGCATTAAAAAACGGAACTGATATTTTAATTGCCACGCCGGGACGATTGCTTGATCTGGTAACACAGAAAGCGGTTAATCTGGCAAAAATACAGATCTTGGTTTTAGATGAAGCCGACAGAATGCTGGATATGGGTTTTATAAATGATGTGAAAAAGATCATTGCAAAACTTCCTCAGAAACGGCAAACGCTGTTTTTTTCAGCTACCATGCCGGCAGAAATTTCAGGACTTGCTTACAGTATTCTTAACAATCCGGCAAAGGTAGAAGTAACACCTGTATCTTCTACTGCCGAAAAAATAAGCCAGCGTGTTTATATGGTTGAGAAGAAGGACAAACCTTCTCTTTTGATCCATTTGTTGAAAGACAAGAGTATGGAAACCATCCTGGTATTTACCAGGACAAAACACGGGGCCGATAAACTGGTAAAAATTCTTAACCGTGCGGGTATTACTGCAGATGCAATTCACGGGAATAAATCTCAAAATGCCCGGCAAAAGGCACTTGGTAATTTTAAAGAAGGACGGATAAGGGTATTGGTAGCTACTGATATTGCAGCAAGAGGTATTGATGTAGAAGAATTAAAATATGTAGTAAATTTTGAACTGCCTAATCTGCCAGAAACCTACGTTCACCGTATCGGAAGGACAGGAAGAGCGGGCTTAAGCGGTACTGCATTATCTTTTTGTGATTTAGAAGAGCGGGAATACCTGCAGGATATAAATAAGCTTACGGCGCAATCAATTCCTGTAATAAAAGATCATCCCTATCCCCTGTTGATTACCGGCCCTGTAAATTCTGAAAAGGAGAAGAAGCAGAAAGCAAAACGGCCTTTTAAGCAATTTAAACAGCATAAAAGGAAAAAAGCAGCGGCTTGATTACCTAATCAGTAACATTCTGCCCTTTACGGAGAGAGAATAAGTACACTACTACTATCGTTCTCTCTTCTATTCTTCCTATTATCAGAATACTAAAACAATTTGTTTGACGGACTCTTTATCAAAGAGCATCTTCTATTAAGAAGTTTGTGAAATACCTTATCTAAATAAACACTACTATAATGAGTAAAAACGAGAAAAAATCAAAGCAGAGCTATGAGGCTAAAGCAGCAAAAACCCAATCAGATTACCAATCGGGGAAAACTTCTAAAGCTGAAACAAAGGAGCCTGCCAAAAATAAAAAGAGTAAATAGAGACAGGTAATACCAGCAGCTAAGCTGAATTAGCTTAAAATTTCAGGTTGCTCTTTATCCAGTCCTTTACTTCTTCCTGGCTTTTAATATGTGGAGGTAAGGTATTGCGAATAAGTTTCTCCATTTTGTTGCCGGTGTTTGAAAACCGGTAATCCCATAATATCATCAATTTGTTTATAAGATAAACGACTTCATTGCCTTCGCCCCGGTCAAACTCAGTACCGTCTAACTTACCATAAACCTTCAAATCGGTTGTCTGATAAAATGACCATTTATAATCCTTATAGATTAAATTTCTTTTGGAAAATAATATCATATTTAAATATCCCGACTAAAGGTACATTAATAAAAGAGTACCTTAACCAAATATCCGCTTTTATTATTTACCTCGATCGAGTGCAGATCTTTTTTTGCTAATAATACCCGTGAACAATTAATAATTTATGTCAAAAATCAGCTTTAATAACACCAGCAACCCTTTTTTCAAATCTTTAAAGGCTAAGGTTAATAATTATTTCATCGAGAATCAGTTTTCAAAGACCGGTGGATTAAAACTTTTCGTTAAGAGTATGTTCATTACATTGTCTGCTATAATACTATACATGGTGCTTATTTTCTTTACACCTTCAAGCCTTGTAGCAATTATACTGTGTTGTTTCCTTGGATTTAATCTTGCAGTAATCGGATTTAATATCATGCACGAAGGAGGACACGGAAGTTTTTCAAAATACAAGTGGCTGAATGCCCTATCGGCTTATTCGTTAAACGTGTTAGGAGGCACTATCCATTTCTGGAAACAGAAACATAATATTGACCATCATACTTACACAAACATTGAAGGAATGGATCATGATATAGATGTGAAATTTATGCGGATGCATCAGGAACAACCGCAGCACTGGTATCATAAATTTCAGCATATTTACTGGATATTACTTTATGGGATATCGTATATGGCATGGGTATTATACCAGGATTTTGAAAAATATTTTTCAGGTAAGATGGGAAGATTGGGGAAAACCGAAAAAATGAACTTGAAAGAGCATGTTATTTTCTGGCTAACTAAAACAAGCTATCTGATGGTTTATATTGCCGTTCCGGTAATAGCAGTAGGCTGGATAAAAGCTTCTATCGGATTCCTGATTGTTAGTATTGTTTGCGGCTTTTCTATCAGTATTGTATTTCAGTTAGCACATGTAGTAGAAGGAACGCAGTTTCCTGAACCGGATATAGATACAAATAAGATTCAAAAAGAATGGGCAGTGCACCAAATAAGTACTACAGCAAATTTTGCAACAAAAAGCAAAATGATTTCCTGGTTTTTAGGAGGATTAAACTTTCAGGTGGAGCATCATCTATTTCCTGGAATCAGTCATATACATTATCCTCATATAAATAAACTCGTAAAAGAAACGTGCAGAGAATTCGATATCTCTTACCTGGAACACAATACAATAGGAAAAGCATTTATTTCGCACATTTTGCATATAAAAAAACTTGGTAGTGTCATTTAAATATCCTGTTATCAATAAACCGTTTTCTTTTTGAATAAGAATAGATGTCTTAGTTTTTTAATCGTACATTTATAGAATAAATAAAAAAACAATGCAACAAGGAACAGTAAAATTTTTTAATGAAACTAAGGGTTTCGGATTCATCACACCTACTTCAGGTGGCAGCGAAATCTTTGTTCATTCATCAGGCCTTATTGATAACATTCGTGAGAATGATACAGTAAACTACGAAGTAGAACAAGGTAGAAAAGGTCTGAACGCGGTAAATGTAAAAGTTATATAACAATATACATATCATTGAATCGTAAGCATCCGTTGGTAACGGATGCTTTTTTTTATTTCCCCATTGGCATTAAGTGATATTTTTCAAACTCATACGAATCGATCCTTCCTTTAACTCTTACCCAACCAAAAGGCGAGTTTTTGTCCTGCGGAATCTCAGGAATTTCAGCAAATGTCCAGCCTCCCTTTCCCGGGAATTTCTGCAACATATACTCTTTTTGTACTAAAGGCTTCTCCATACAAGTCAATGATTGTCACTAAGGTATAATTCCATTACGGAAAATTCAATTCCTTCTTTTACGAATGTATTTCCCGTATTTATCAATCCAAACTTTTCATAAAAAGACTTTTTATTTACCCTTGCATTGCACCAAAGCCTTTTCATCCCTTTATTCCCGGCTACATCTAAAATGTACTTTAAAAGATGCGTTCCATAACCTTTTCCCTGTTTATCAGTTAAGGTAGCAAGTTTTCTGAATTGCATATCAGTGCCCGCTTCAAAGCATGAAACCACCGATGTAAGTACTCCGTCAACAAACAAACCATAATGCAGGCCGGCATTATCATCGCTTATTTTTACAAAATCAATCGGCTTGTCGGGCCACATCACCTTTTGCCTTATTAGCCACGTATCTTCTTTATTAATCTCTTTTATTATCATTTTATAGTATATTAATCCAGAAAATTCCTCCTTTGAATTTATTCCTCCTGATCTAATTTTCTGATTATCTTACACGGATTGCCCGCAGCAAACACATCTGGTGGAATATCTTTAGTTACCACACTGCCTGCACCTATTACAGCACGGTCTCCTATAGTCACTCCGGGACAAATAACAGCACTTCCACCTACCCAAACGTCACTACCAATTACAATAGGTTTTGCATATTCCAACCCTGAGGCTCTTTCTTTGTAATCGAGAGGATGCGTAGCTGTATATATCTGAACATTGGGCCCAAATAAGGTTCTGCTACCAATTTTAACTTTCATTACATCCAGAACTACACAATTAAAATTGAAAAAAACTTTCTCGCCAACTTCGATATTATAGCCGTAATCACAGTAAAAGGGTGTTTGAATCCACAAACCTTCTCCTGCATCCGGGATCAACTCTTTTAATATGCGTACCCGTTCTTCCACCTCATCTTCCCTGGCATCGTTCAATCTTTTTAGCCATAGCCTTGCAGATACCCGTTCATCAGAAAGCTGCGGATCTAAAGCATCGTAAAGTTCGCCATTCAGCATTTTTTCTTTTTCAGTTTTCATAAATTGGTTTTTCTGTATTGCCGGTATTTAATTCTTCGATTTTCTTTGCGAGCGCCCGTTTTTCAGTTTCTGATTTTGCTAAAGAATAGGCTTTGTCAAAATAAGTTTTAGCTTTGTTGTTGTCAATATTTTTATAAAGCTCACCCAGCAAAGCAAAGTAGTAGCGATTGCCGGTTAACCGGAGTTTTTCTGCTTCTTTAATAGCTTCTTGTTTTCCTTTTACTCTTGAAAGTGCATATGTCCGGTTCAGCGCTGCAACAGGGGAATATTCGATTTGCAGTAAGTGATTATAAAGCTGTAAAATATTTTCCCACTTCTCTTTATTATCTTCCTTAACTGTATGCCAGTACGCAATACTTGCTTCTGCATGGTATTTTGACATTCTGTTTCCACGGGACGCCTTGTGAAGATAAAAAGCTCCTTTTGTAATCAGTTCCTGGTTCCAGAAGGCTTTGTCCTGATCCTGATACAGAATAAGTTCGCCATTTTCATTTTTTCTGGCAGGAAAGCGGGATGAATGAAAGCACATTAAAGAAAATAAAGCATTCACCTGCGGTTGCTTCGTTTGTTCATTTTCAAGAAGCAGATAGGTTAATCTCATTGCTTCCAAACAGAGGTCTTCTCGTACAACAGAGTCTTGACTTTCTGAATAATATCCTTCGTTGTAAAGTAAATATAAAGTTGTAAGAACGTTTTCAAGGCGCTTATCAATCTCCTGTTTCAAGGGAAGTTCAACAGGAACTTTTTCATTTCGCAATTTTTCCTTTGCTCTGAAAAGGCGTTTGTTGATAGTTTCTTTATTGCTTAAAAAAGCATTGGCAATTTCTTCAATACCAAAACCGCAAAGAACACGAAGCGCAAGAGCTATCTGCGATTCAGCCGAAATGGAAGGGTGACAAACTGCAAAAAGCATTTGCAGCTGGCTATCCCGAATATTTTCTTCTGATAAATCAATTTCCTGTTCATGGTACCGGGGTGAAGACTTTTTTATTTCGTCAGCAACTCGTTTAACAAAAATGCCTTTCCGGCTGATATAATTCCTGGCTTTATTTTTTGCCACGGCATACAACCATGCGGTTGGATTTTGAGGAATACCTTTGTAAGTCCAGGTATCAAGTGCCGCTACAAAAGTTTCACTTGCAATATCTTCTGCACTTTCAATATTTTCAATTCCTAAAAGCTTACAAATTACCGCAGTTATTTTCCGGAATTCAGTTCGAAATAAGTGCGGTATTAACTCCTGTTTCATCATACAAAAAACCTCTGTATCATCATTTAATACAGAGGCGTTAACGATTTAATGAATGTTGTCTCCTTTTGCAATTTTTCGCACTTCTACACTATTCCCTTCACCTTGTAATACCGGACAACCTTTTGCAAATTCAACCGCTTCTTCTACTGTATCTGCTTTAACAATAATGTAACCACCGATGGTTTCTTTTATGTCGCCAAAAGGCCCGTTGGTAACAATATTATTATGTCTTACCACTCTGGCACCCTCAAATGGAAGGCCATTGCCTCCCGAAAATTTATTCTGTGCAGCAATGCCGCCTATCCAGTCCATTGTTTGTTTCATCCAGATTTGAATTTGTTCAGGTGAAGCTACTTTTTGTCCGTCTTCGTGTCTGAAAATTAAAATAAATTCTTCCATTTTGATTAAAATTAATTTTTATTAATGTTTTACCATATATCAAAGAAGGCTGGCGTAATTGGACAAAATATAAAATCTTTTATGCAATAATTATTTGCAGGTGCTTTCTTATTCATTAAATGAAGACAACTTTTAGCTCTATATCTTTTTCAAAAATTTAACAATACTATTCTTGAAAATTTGAGTAATTTATATACCGGTGTAAAAACGGAAATAAATGACAAAAAAATATTTCATTATTGGTATTGTAAGCATTCTGCTTATCGCTTCAGCCTTTATTATTCCTTCAAAAAAGACCCATCCGACAAAAACAAAAAAACTGAAAGCGGTGCTCATTCCCGGAAAAAAGTTCCTGTTTAATTCTTTTGTGGATTGTAATATGGCAGAAGTATGGATTGCCGATACATTTCGGATCTTCCCTGGTAAATATGGAGAAGATCCTGTCTGGGGAAACTCACGTGAATTAAAATTTACAAATGGGTTTACTGTTGATGAAGCTTTCAGTCGGAAATCGGAAGAATTTATTGAACCCAAAATGCCGGAAAATGTTGCACCCGGAAAACCTGGCCTACACGGAGCAGTATGGTTTGAAACCATTTACCAGGACCCACGAGATAAAAGCGACAAAACTTTATTTGCATTGTATCATAATGAGAATTATCCTGCTACGTTGCCTTATAATCCTTCTACCGGAAAAGGATATATAGATACAAAATGGCCAGAAGGTTTAAAAGGCCCGACTTCTGCAGCCGCGGTTTGTCGAATTGGAATTATGAAATCTGTAGATGGCGGACGCAGCTGGATTGATAAAGGAATTATTCTTGAAGATTTGCAGACACGGATGATTTTAAAACCGCATAACACTTCAATTAATTTTGCCGGCGGCGTTGGTGATCCGTCTGCAGTTGCCAGCGGCGATTACCTTTATATCTTCTTTAGCGAGTACGGTTACCCCGGAACTTATAATCCTGCAACATACAATCAAGATATTGAACATTCTGCCCAATGCATTAGTATGGCGCGAATCCCACTAAAAGAATTGGACAATCCGGCAGGAAAAGCGAAAAGATGGGGCGGAAAAGATTTTAATACTCCTTATAATGCTACAGGAAAACCCATAGCTTCCCTCCAAATTCCGAAGTCAGCCGGAGGTGGAGCAACCTCTTCTCCTACCGGGAAATATTACTGGGGCCCTTCAGTAAGCTGGAACACCTATTTAAAAGCCTGGGTTATGTTAATGGCAAAAGCCGAAGGCCCTTCCTGGAAAGGCAGCAGTATTTACATTTCATTTAACAAGAATAAAGATTTAGGGCACGGTAACAATTCGCAGCAATGGTCAAAACCGGAACTACTACTTAACAAACCCGGACATACTCTCTGGTATCCTTCAGTACAACCATTAAGTTCATCAACAGATAAAGAAAATAAAAACACCTGTTTGAAATTAGGGCAGAAAGCCCGTTTATTTTTCAAAGACAATCATGACGATATAGGAGAATACTTATCCGAATATACTGTGGAATTTAAAAATGAATAATTAGTTGAAAGCTGTTGTACTCCCGGCAGGAATACAACAGCTTCTTTTACTAAAATCCGTCGTCATCTGCACTCGGGCCATAACTACCAGGTATTGGAATATTTAGCAGACGAAGAAATACGCCTAATTGTGCTCTGTGGTGAATAATCTGCGAAAAACTCATCCGGATAACTTCGTATTTACTGGATTTACTGTAAATCTGATCTCCGTTGCTCAGTGTCCAATTTTCCCAGAATTGATCTTCCCGGGCGTTCTGCAGGTGCGATCTTCCGTCGGCAAGGCACTTCTCAAAATAATTCAGCAACTCCTCCGTGTTGTTAATTACTTCAGGAGTATATGGATTGTTGGCAAAATCCAGTCCATCAGTAGTCAAAGCCATTGAAATCCACGAAGGAAGCTCAGCAATATGCGTAGCAAGCCGGCGTACAGACATGCTTTTTTCATGAGGTTGCCAGTCATACTTATCGTTTGGCACCTTGGATAACATTTTCCTTGTTGTTTCTGCTTCCTGATCAAGTTCTGTTAATAATAATTGAATTAGTGTTGGCATAGCTTTTTTGTTTTGTTATACAAAGTAACTCATAAGCAATGACAACCTTATGTCAGCAGGATTATTTTAATATCATTTTTTTATTGAAAATAAAACAGAAGGAATAAAAAAAGAGCCTTCCTGAATAAGAAGGCTCCTCATATATAACGACTGCCTGAAGCAGGAGAATTTTAATGAATGATTACTTTTGAACGCAGGTATTGTTTCAGGATCATATAAAGTCCCACTCCTATCAGGACAAAAGGAAAAGAAGGAATAAAAACACCTACTGATGAAAAAATATCCTGAATAAGAAAAAAGGAACCTATAAAAATCAATATATAAGCCAGCGGCTTCTTAAAATCATTTTTTATACCTGAAAATATTCCAACTGCAAGAACAATAATGGGTCCGGCATTCAGCCAGGAAGGGAAACTAAATCCGAAATTTTGAGCAAGAAAGAGCGATCCGATAAAAAGGAGTATTAATCCGGCAATTGTTTTTCCTGTTAATTGTTGTTTGAGGTTTGTTAAAGTGTTCATGGCTGTTATTTTTATATCTCAAAAGTACAACAGCATTGAAGGCACAACAATGGGAATTAGGTGAATTGCATGAACTTTTCGGTAAAGTAAATAATCCGGTCGGTAAATAAGGGGAAATTTTTATTTGGCTCCTTTTACCTGCATTTTTAGCGTATAAATTGCTTTTGAAGCCGTAATAAAAAGGATATTTCTATCCTTTCCGCCAAACGTTAAGTTTCCTGTCCAGGGTTCAGGGACATCTATGTGAAGAACTTTTTCTCCGCCCTTATTATAAACTGTAACTCCTTTACCAGTTAAGTAAAGATTCCCCTCCTGGTCGAGCGTCATTCCGTCGGATCCCTGCTCCACAAATAGCTGTTTATTAGTTAACTGTCCTACAGCATTTATGGTATATCTGTAGGTTTTACCGGCTCCTATATCCGCTACAAAGAGAGAAGTACCATCCGGTGTTCCAATAATTCCATTCGGTTGCACAAAGTTATCATCCACAATTATTGCCTGATTTTCCCCTTTAGGTAAATAATATAAATTCTGTTTTTCAATTTCCTGCTTATCTCTGTTCCAGTAATCGCGATGATAATAAGGATCGGTAAAATAAATTCCGCCATTTGTATCTACCCATAAATCATTCGGCCCGTTTAAAAGCTTTCCTCCAAAATCTTTTAACAGAACTGTAACCTCCTTTTCCGGACTTATTGACCACAGCTGGTTATGTTCATCAGCACATGCAATAAGATTTCCCTTTTTATCAAAATATAAACCATTAGAGCGGCCGGAATTATCTAAAAAAACAGAGAGCTTGCCATCTGTACTATATTTCCATATTTTATCATTAGGCTGATCTGTAAAAAAAATATTTCCTTTTTTATCTGCAGCCGGCCCTTCTGTAAAGCTGAACTGTTTTGAAACTAACTGAAGTTTGGCGCCTTTTTCAATTAACATGGTGTGTGAAGTAGAATCTGTTTGCGAAGCTAAACTACCTGAAAGCCTGCTGCCCGAAGCACAGGAATAGCAGGAAAAACACGATAAAAGCAAAATAGCCAATAAGTTTTTAGGAATTATATTCATTTATTCAAATAAGCCTGATAAGGGAAGCAAGATAATTTTTTTTACTGAATGTCCTTTTATATAAAGATTAAAGTTGCTGTTTTATTGTAACCGATATCGTTCTTTATTTTTTTCTACACTAATATACAATTAGTTATATTTTTTTTCTACCTTTATTATCACCCTACATTTTTCATTAAAGAAAGAACTTTTGCCTTCTGTTTTTCAGAGGGCTTTTTAATATACTCCAGTCATCCCGAATAAATATTTTTGTTACGTATGTATCTTTTGCATTCTATACACTAAATTAGCTTAACATCGATCCTTTTATTACCTATGAAGAAGCACCAGGGACAAATTATTAAAAGTACCCTCAAAGAAATTAAAGTAAGTATTGCCGAACTATCACGAATAATTGGCGAGACCCCTCGTATAATAAATAAATGGTTAAGCCTTCAGGAACTCAACCCTGAAATCATATCTACTATCGGGAAAGCTGCAGGATATGATTTTTCGAGTGAATTTCCTGATTTGAATTTAGAAAACCCGGTAAAAGAAACCGCTGAAAGAAATATGGATGAAGAAAATACTAAACAGGAGGAAATTTACTGGATGAATAAATACATAGAACTTCTTGAAAAATATAACGACCTGTTAAGTAAACAGATAGAGGTTTAACCTGCGAAGATCAATTCACAATAGTCCTAAAGGTTAAATTTATTCTGGGCTTACTTACTTTCTTTGTTTTAGGTAAGCAATGAAGCCAGTTTGTTTGAGTAGCACCTTTCATTATTAGCAAACTGCCGTTTTCTAAAATGAGCGAGGTAGAAATTTTTGTTTTTTTATGTTTAAAAGCAAACTTACGCTCGGCACCAAAACTAAATGAAGCTATAACAGTGTCCTTGCCCAGTGATTTTTCATCGTCGCTATGCCAGGCCATACCTTCTTCTCCTGTATGGTATAAATTTAACAGACATGAATTAAATTGCTTTTCTGTGAGCTCTTCTACTATTTGTTTGAGGGATAACAGCTCCGGAGTCCATACTAACGCTTGTTTAGTAGTATTTGAATACGTGTACAAGTAATCAGAATCTCCGTACCAGGCTGCTTTTCTTTTGGTAATTATATGTTTTCCAAAAATGATGGCTTCATCATTTTTCCATTGTATTGTATGAAGTAAGCGGTCGAAATAATAATTTGCCTGCTGTTTATCTACTATTCTCCCGTAGTAATTTGCAACACCATCGTAAGGCAGTAAATTAACTACTCTTTCTGTATTAAATAAGTCCATACTTCCATTTTAAATAATCGCTTTTCATGCAACTTCCGCAGGGGCGGAAGCCGTTTTCTTTCGCATCATTTTCTGTTTCAAAGAAAACCCGGTTTTGCTTTTTCATTCGCTTGCCTGATTTACACGTGAGTGTACCGTAAATTTTAAGTTTTAGGTTTCCTCCAAAAGAAATTGAACCATCACGGATTAGTTTTCTCAATTCACTATCGCTTATTTTACTATGCAGAAACATGTTCTTATGTTAAAGCATCGTGAAAAATAATGCCTAAGGTGTACCTTTCACCTTCGTGCACCTCGCTTACACCATGTTTCATATTTACACGATAATAGCCCTTGTTTCCTTTAACAGGACGAAAATTAGTTGTAAAAATCAGCATATCTCCTTTTCCTGGTTTTAGAACAATCGCTTTGGATTGCGCTCTTGGAATCTGCTGAGTCAATACAAACTCTCCTCCTGTGTAATCCCTGTCGGGTTCATTCAGAAATAATACCAGTTGGATCGGAAAGAAAATTTCACCATATAAATCCTGATGTAAGGTATTATGTCCGCCTTTGCCATATTTCAGAATAAGAACAGCTGGCTGTTTTTGATTATGGTTATGACAATGCGCCTGCAACTCTAAAAATGTTGCCGGAAAATTAGTTTGCAGATTTAAAGCATTCATCCAGCCGTTTGCAACCGGTACAAGATGAGGGTAAACTTCCTGTCTGATCGTTTGAATAATTTCGGGCAGAGGGTAGTTAAAATATTTATATTCGCCAAAACCAAACCGGTAACGTTCCATACAAACCGTTTTACGATATAAATCACCGTGGTTATAATCCCTTTTTAATTCATTGCAATTTTCAACCGACAGCAATTGAGGTAGCAGGGCAAACCCTTTTTCATTTATATCTCCGCGAACATTATTCCACAGAATGCTCTTTATTTTTTCAGTTATATTATTCATAGATCTGCTATAATGCTCTGCTTAATTCAGTCTGCGCTGCTTCCCATCCTATCATAGCTGTTTTACGTATGATTCCCCAATGATACTGCCCTAAAACGCCGGTAGACTGTATTACACGATGGCAGGGAATCAGGAAAGCGACGGGATTCTCGCCAATAGCGGTTCCTACGGCTCTGGAAGCAGTAGGTAGCTGTATTTTTTTTGCAATAGTTCCATATGTAGATACTCCTCCCATAGGAATCTTTAAAAGTGTTTCCCAAACTTTTAACTGGAAATCAGTTCCTTTTAAATGAAGCTTTATCTGGCTTAGCTTTGTCCAATCGTACTTAAAAACTGCAAGTGCGTTCTGCTGAATCAAATCCGCCATTTGCCGATAAGACGCCTTGGGAAATTTCAACTGCATTTTCTGTAATGCCTCCCGTTCGTTATCAGCAAAAGCGATATAGCATATCCCTTTAAAAGTTGAAGCGACGAGTATCTTGCCAAAGGGACTTTCGGCATAGCTGTAATTTATAGAAAGGTTTTCGCCCCCGTTTTTATATTCGCCGGGGGTCATCCCTTCAATTTTTACAAACAAATCGTGCAAACGTGAAGTTCCGGAAAGTCCTGTTTCAAAAGCCGTTTCAAACAGTGTAGCCTGGTTTTCTTTCAGCAGGTTCTTTGCATACTCCACCGTAATATATTGTAAAAACTTTTTAGGGCTTACTCCTGCCCATTCTGTAAAAACCCGCTGAAAATGAAACGGACTGAGGTTCACCTTTTCTGCAACTTCCTCTAAGCCTGGCTGGGCTTTAAAATTACTTTTAATATAGGCTATCGCCTCGGCAATCCTGTTGTAATTCGTTTTGTTTTGCTCTGTCATCTTTTTCGTATTTGTTAAACAAAATTATGATACGACATACCCTCCTCCTACCCGAAACTTGCTGAGTTTAAACTTTAATAAGGATTAGCATAGAATCAAAGAAATTACAGGTAAGAATAAGATATATTTGTCTCTTCACTGGTATTACTTTGTTTTAAATTTTAATTATGAATAATCCAATTATCACGGGAATTCTTTCTTACGGCATGTCAGGAAAGCTTTTTCATGCACCTTTTATCTATGTTCATCCTGGCTTTGAACTTTATGCTGTAACCGAAAGACATGAAAAAAATGCTTCAAAACGTTATCAGAATATAAAAAGTTATAACTCTGTGGACGAATTGATTGCTGATCCTGCTATTGAATTAGTTATTGTAAATACGCCCAACAATACACATTATGAATTTACTAAGAAGGCTCTTCTTGCCGGAAAACATGTACTTGTTGAAAAGCCATTTACCCCAACCGTAGCTGAAGCTAAGGAATTGTTTAAGCTTGCAGATGAAACAGGTAAAAAGATTATGGTTTATCAGAACAGAAGGTACAACAGCGATTTTCTTTCTGTAATAGAGGCAATAAAAAGCAACAAACTTGGAAAACTTATTGAGCTACACATTCGATTTGACAGGTATAGAAACGCAATCGGACCTAAAAAATTCAAAGAAACGCCTGTAGCCGGAAGCGGGCTTGCCTATGACCTCGGCGCTCATTTATTAGACCAGGCTATCTGCCTTTTTGGAAAACCTTTGTCTTTCACAAAAACAAAAGGGATTTACAGAAAAGATTCACAGGTGGATGATTATGTAACTTTTCACCTCGTTTACCCCGAACAGGTAAACGTATTCCTCACCGCGAGTATGCTGGTTGTAAATCCGTTACCTTCTTACGTGATAAATGGTAGCCTGGGTACTTTTATTAAGGACAGAACAGACGTCCAGGAAGACCAGTTGATAAAAGAAATACTTCCTTCCGATCCCGGATTTGGCATTGAAGATCAGGGAAAAGAAGGGTTGCTGAGCTGGATTAATGAAAATGGTAATAAAGAAAATATGGAACTACCATCCTTAAAGGGAAAATACATGGATCTTTTCAGTGATATTTATAACCATATCAGGCTGGATGTTCCTTATCCAATAAAGCAGGAGGAGATTATATGGCAGCTGGAGATGCTGGAACAGGAATAAAATGTTTTGTTTTTAAATTTTTTAAACTGTGTTTTAATAAGTTAAGTTGATTTTTACAAAAAGTTCAAACCACTACTTGCAGCATAACAGATATAACTCTATATTTGCACCACTTTAACGGAAACGATAAAGGGTACCGAAAAGGTTGATTCCGTAGCTCAGCCGGTAGAGCATAACACTTTTAATGTTGGGGTCCTGGGTTCGAGTCCCAGCGGGATCACGTAAACAAGAAAGCCACTGAAATTCAGTGGCTTTCTTGTTTCCATCAAGCAGTTCGACTACATAAATAGCCCGCCTTACAGATCTAACGTTATTTCATTTGTTTATTTTAAAAATCCAGCCTTGCGATACGTAAATACCAGCAGAACATCAAATAAGTAAATAACTATTTAAGACATTACTTAAATGTACATATCGGGAATTCCATAAAAAATATTCGCGGATTAGATAAATATCTGCTATATGTTTTCCTGTTCAGCTAACCGTTACTTGTTATTCCTTCTGCTAACTTGATCGTATTATTTTTAATCAATTAAATGATTGCCTGAATTCAAGAGGCGAAAGCTTCGTCTTCGCTTTAAATAACTTACTGAATGACTGCGGATGTTCAAAACCTAATTCATATGCAATCTCACTCACTGAGAGGTTGGTTGTGGATAGCTTTTCCTTCGCGTTCCCAATTAACTTTTCGTGAATGTGCTGCTGTGTACTTTGGCCCGTAAGCACTTTTAACAGGCTGCTTAAATAACCGGGCGAAACATTTAATGTATCCGCAATGTATTGAACCGTAGGCAAACCTTTTGTTGCCAGATCCTCGCTACGGAAATAATCAGTGAGTAACTTCTCCAAACGGTCAAGAACTTTGTGATTTGTTATTTTCCTTGTGATGAACTGCCGCTGGTAAAAACGCTCCGCATAATTCAGCAAAGTTTCAATTTGAGAGATGATAATACCCTGGCTGAACTTGTCAATATTGGAATGATATTCTTGTTCAATGTTTTGAACAATACCAGTAATGGTAGCTTCTTCCTTTTCTGACAGAAATAACGCCTCGTTGACTGAATAATTGAAGTATTCGTATCGGTGTATATTTTTTGCAAGTGAAGTATTCCAAAAGAAATCCGGATGAATAAGCAACATCCAGCCTTTATGTGCCGGTTTCTCGCTTTCGTTTACCTCTACACTAAAAACCTGGCCTGGGGCCATAAAAAACAAGACACCTTCGTCGAAATCATACTGCTGCTGCCCATATTTGAGTTTGACGTTCGAGGTTCTTTTTAAAGAAATAGAATAAAAATCCAATACCCAATTGTACACATTATTTTCTTCGGAATGCTTAATTGTACTATAATCTATCACACTGATCAACGAATGTTCGGGCTTGGATAAGCCTCTGATCTGATGAAATTCATTGATCGTTTTAATTCTGTATGATTTTGTATTTGCCATACCAAAATTTTAAATATAATTAAATATAATCCTAAGGAGTTGAGCTTACAATACGTTCGTTCCGTTCTTCGCTAAAGAACGGAACGATTCGCAGATACTGCTGCTGAATAATGTTATTGCTGTAACTTTTCGATCATTTTTTATCACTTAATGCATACGGAGATCATTTATTGCTGATGATAAACTGTTGCAAATTCTGTCGCAAAATCTTTCAATTTTACTCGTCCTAATGCGGGTTTGTTGCGTTGATAATCTTCGTACAATACACCGCCCCTTCTTGCTGCATTCATTTCTACAAAGCCTTTTGCTGTTTTGGGATTCATTCCTGCTGCAACCAGTCCATTTAAAAATTGTTCATCGGGAATAGCCACCCATTTCAAATCCGCCTTTCCGATTGCTTCACCCAAAATTTTGGCTGCCTCATTTGGAGAAAATTCATCACTTGCGATATAACGAATTGTTCTTCCGGTGAAAGGCGCTTCCATCTCTTCGGCTATCACAGTGGCGATATCAATAGGCGAAACCCAGGGCTCCCGCTCATCTCCACCATAATTTTGAATAATTTCACCCCGTGTTTTTATACTTTGTATAAAAGCAAACATATTATAGTAGAAACCTACAGGACGCATAAACTTAATAGAAACATCGCCTGGCAGTTCATTCAAAATCTTTTCCAACTCATAGTGAAAAGCAAGAATACCATTTCCCTTTTCCATGTGAGCACCAATGCTGCTTAAATGTATTATGCGTTTTACGCCCGATTGCTGAATCGCTTCTTTATAATTTGTACCTATTTTGATATTTGCGGCCTTAAAATCAAGATTTTGATCAAAGAAGCTGCCTGCTGCAATGGCTTCCATAGCATAAACAATATCTGCTCCTTGAAAGGTCGCCGACAGAAAATCAGCGTCTTCCATTGTACCAATAGCTGCTTTTGCACCTAATGCTTCAATTGCTGTTCGTCTTTCGGGTTTACTGCTTACAACTGTGACTAAATGCCCTTTTTCCACTAACTCCTGTGTCAACGGCTTGCTGATGTGTCCTAATGAACCTGTTACTATAATTTTCATTTCATTGTTTTTTGATATTGCAAAACTCTGCAACAATCAAAAAACAGGTGTAGCCGAATCTGCTTTTGTTGTAGCCGAAAATCAGGTGCTACCTTTTTATAAATTTCATTTGTTTACTCACCTGGTTTATCCACTCTCTGGCCATCAATTCGTGTCCTGCAGGCATCGGATGAATTCCGTCCCATATCCAATATTCTGCCGGAGCTAATTTTAGCGCCCTGTTAAATGCAGATTGAAATTCTACAAGTATAGCATTCTGTTCAAGACTTATTTTCCGTACTATCGCCCTCCTTTTTTCAACTTCTGCAGAATACTCGTTCCATTTCTCTTTCACTTTGCCTACGGGAAGAATAAAAGGCTCGCAAAGAACTAATTTTACATTCGGTAGTTTTAGTTTTGTTTCAGCTAACAGAGATCTGTAGTTGCTTTCATACTGATCTGCTGTATAGTTTTGATCTCCGCCAATAAAAGCAGAAGTATCATTAATACCTATTAAAATACTTAATAGATCAGGTTTTAATTCAATTGTATCTGCTTCCCACCGATCTGCAAGGTCGGCAACCTTATTCCCGCTGATACCGCGATTGAAAAAATGAAAGTTTTTTACGGGGAAATCATAACCGAGTCTGCTTGCAATTAAGTAGGCATATCCATGTCCCATTACATGATTCCAATCGTTATTCCGGCTCCTGTTCCCATCTGTGATTGAATCGCCCTGAAACAAGAAAACAAAACCTTCGCCTTCCTTAGTTAGCGCTGGGGGCGGATAGGAACCTGCAGTTAAAATTACCGGAGAAATTACGCTGGCAACACTTAAACCTATAAACTTGTTTAAAAATGCCCTTCGCTGGTTTATTTTTTCATTTTGAATCATCTCGTTTTTATTTCGAATTCAGAAATTAAAGTTCGGATTTTCACTTGTATTTACTAATATTATAATTGATACCTTAATATCGTACTCTCAATGCGCAATTCAACATTTGAAGATCTTCAGGCTGAAGGATTAATCAGCGAAAATACCCTGCATACCATCCGGCAAAAACACGCCAATCCATTATTTTCTCTTTATTGGGAATTGAAGAGCTTATTATACACTGGCGTTTTGTTATTGAGTTCTGGCCTGGGCATTTTAATTTATAAGAACATCGATAGCATCAGTCATCAGGCTGTGCTGATTTTTATTGCTGCAGTCAGCGCAGGCTGTTTCGCCTGGTGCAACAAAAAGAAAGCTCCTTTCAGTTATTCCAAGACTGAATCTCCTGATTCTTTTTTTGACTATATCCTCCTGCTGGGAACATTAAGTTTTTTAAGTTTTGTTGGTTATCTGCAGTTTCAATATGAAGTTTTTGGAAACAGATATGGCCTGGCAACTTTTATTCCCATGCTCGCTTTATTCTTTATCGCGTATTATTTTGATCATATCGGCATTTTAACGCTTGCTATTGCCAATCTTGCCGTGTGGATGGGCGTCACTGTTACTCCCAAGGATCTGTTGGAAAAAATGGATTTTAATAACGAACGTGTTATTTATACTTACCTTGTTCTTGGTGGTTTTCTTATGGCAGCAGCACATGCCACGAGCCGTTATAATCTGAAAAAACATTTCTTTTTCACTTATCATCATTACAGCGTACATATCATATACATCGCCTTGTTATCCGGATACTTTTATTACAACTACTCACCTTCTTTAATATGGCTTACGCTGTTAGCGATTATTAGTTGGTTTATATACATGGATGCCTTAAAAAGCAAATCATTTTACTTCCTTCTTCTTTGCATGGTTTACAGCTACATTGCCTTAAGCGGTTTTATAATAAGAACTTTATTTATGAAAGAAGCCGAATTAAGTATCTACCTCAGTTTCCTGTATTTTATCGGTTCAGGTATCGGGCTGGCTAGGGTTCTCATTAATCTAAGCAAAAAAATTAAAGCGGCATGATCATTTATAATAAAACCTGGCTGTCAAACCTGTTGCTTATAAATCAGGTAGAAAAAGAATTTGAGGCCGGGCTTATCACTAACCAGGAATTAAGAAATATTAAAGAAAAATATCCGGTAGGGTTTTACTCTCCAAACTTGTTTATACGTGCCGGATTATTTTTACTAACCCTTATTATCTCGATATTTTCCTCCGGTTTTTTAAGCCTGATATTGGCTGATGCTCATGTTATTGAAAGTTATGGCTGGCTCATATTTCTTGCACTCGTTCATTATATAGCACTGGAATTTCTTGTACAAACAAAGTTTCATTTCCGCTCGGGTGCAGATGATGCTTTATTATGGATTACGTTCGGGTTATTAACAGCAGCATTTGTTTGGGCAGGCAGTAATAAAAATGCAGACAATTATCTTAGGATTTCAGGCTTCATATTCATTTTAAGTGCAATTTTATCCCTTCGGTTTTCCGATGTGCTTATGAGTGCCGTATGCTGTTTATCATGCCTCGCTTTCCTGTTTTTTGCCTGGCAAAAAATGGGTGGCTTAGGCTTAACAACTCTCCCATTTATATTGATGTTCAGTTCGGGATTAATTTACTGGTTTGTAAGAAAAAATGCCGGAAGCACTAAAACTAAATTTTATGCAGGCAGCTTAGTAGTACTTCAGGCAATAAGCCTGATAACACTTTATCTGGCAGGCAATTATTTTTTTGTAAGGGAACTGGGAAATATGCTTAGCGGAAGCAAAAATGAGTCTATTCCTTTCGATTGGTTCTTCTGGCTTTGGACCGCCACCTTACCTTTTTTGTATATTGGTTTTGGTCTACTTCAGAGAAACAGAACTCTTTTGCGAACCGGCTTGTTATTAATTGCTGTTACAGCTTTTACAATACGTAACTATTATCATTTAGTACCATTAGAATTAGCGCTCAGTCTCTGCGGAATAATAACCTTAAGTATTTCATACATTGTAATTAACTATTTAAGAATACCAAGGAACGGTTTTACTTCTGCCGAAACAGAAAATCCCGATCTAATTGATAAACTCAATGTCGAATCCTTGGTTATTTCTGAAACCTTTTCCAAGACCGGGCAAGGTTCGACTGAAGAAAGCACGCTGTTTGGAGGTGGTAAATTTGGAGGCGGAGGTGCAAGCAGTGGTTTTTAATAAGGACAGGTAAACCATTGATAGTAAAACAAGGTTGCTGGAGAGAAGCCTATTTGATCTTATTCATTCACCTTTTTCTCCGATCTTTATTTAAACTGCATGAAAGTATTTATTTCCCTTTTACCTGAATAAAAACTTCCTTATAGGCGGTTCGCAACGCATCGAGCATTAGTTCTTCAGGAACCATTCGTAATTCAAAGGTAGTCCAGCCTTGTAATCCCCATTTATTTGGAACAGGATAGACTGCTTTTTTGTCAAAAGTGCAAAAAACAGACTGGTCAATTAAAGAAAGTTTCAAATTAACAGTTTCACTGGGTTCGTGTAAAGTAGCATAAATCCTTTTCTTTTCAACCTTAAAAGCTGTACGATCAAGATGAGGCGTTGTCAGGGTTCCGGCAAAAGACATTGCCTGAAATTTGAACTCTTCAGTACTCATTAATATACGTTTGTTGATGCAGCAGCAATATACAATTAAGTTAAAACATGCTTAAAGAACCTATTGATTATAAGAAAGTCTAAACAAAATAATATGACAGCTATTAATTAAGATATGGCAAAGCAAATGCAGGCGGCAGTGTATGATGAATTTGGATCTGCAGACAAGATACAAATCAAAACAATTGATCTTCCGGAACTAAAGGAAGGAGAAGTTTTAGTAAAAATAAAAGCAGCAGCGGTAAATCCGGTAGATTCAGCTGTACGCGAAGGTTATCTGAAGACATTTATTCCTATTAATTTCCCGGCAATACCTGGTTGGGATGTTGCCGGCATTGTAGAGGAAAGAGCTTATAGCGCAAGGCGATTTGAAGTTGGAGATGAGGTTTATGCTTATGCCAGGAGGCCGTTAGTACAGTACGGTACCTTTGCAGAATATATAGTGATACCGGAGAGTTACCTGGCATTAAAACCAAAAACACTTTCATTTGAAGAAGCAGCAGGTATTCCGCTGGTAGGTTTAACAGCTTTTCAATCACTGATAGATGCAGGAAGGCTACAGGAAAATCAAACGGTTTTAATATTGGGAGCTTCGGGTGGTATCGGAACTATGGCCATACAGTTAGCCAAGGAAAAAGGTGCTACGGTAATCGGGGTCGCCAGTGAGAAAAACCATGTGTATATGAAAGAACTGGGCGCCGATTATACCGTGGATTATAAAGAAACAGATCTTGCAGCAGCAATCAAAAGAATTTCTCCTGAGGGAGTTGATCTGATTTTTGATGCAGCCAGCGGAGAAACCCTTCAAAAAAGTTTAGATACATTAAAACCGAAAGGGAAACTGGTTTCAATTTTAAATCATGGAAATGATCTGCCTGAAACCATTAACTTCCACTATGTTTTTGTTGAACCAAACAGTAAGGAACTTGCGGCCCTGGCAGAGATGGCTGAAAAAGGCCATTTAAAAGTTCCGGTAAGTGCCCGGTTTCCATTAGATCAAACAGCAGAAGCAATGCGACAAATTGAAACTCATCATACTAGGGGAAAAATTGTAATTATTCCTTAGTAAAGCTTGCTTTTTTGTGTTTAAATCGGACAAATTCTTTTACTTAACAGATACAGCTTTTTTCTGAAAGCTATAAATCAGGTAGTATAACGCTGGCAGAATAAACACACTGCCAAGTAATAAAGCAATACCCAAAGCCTCTATAGTTTTATAATGGCCCTGATGTTCGATTAAGGAAAGGTGCTGCCCGTTTTTCAGCAACACGATATCCGGAAAATGCTGAAAAGTTACCGCGAGCAGGATCATGGTAACCTGAAAACCGGCAAGGACCCGAATAATTTTAGTTTTCCCAAGAAACGTCAGGTACCAGAGCAGAACAAGCGAAAAACTTGC
The DNA here is from genome assembly GCF_047272945.1 of Rubrilithobacter danxiaensis. NCBI lineage: Bacteria > Pseudomonadati > Bacteroidota > Sphingobacteriia > Sphingobacteriales > Sphingobacteriaceae > Rubrilithobacter > Rubrilithobacter danxiaensis. Next base: position 6,008 of record NZ_JBKOPS010000019.1, on the reverse strand, counting down.
TGCAGTTACAGCACTGATTCCAATAGCGTTGCCGAATATCCAGCTCCACAAAGGAATATGCTGAATATAGGCTGCGACAAAAACGAGTCCGCCACAAATAACCGCGGCAATATTCATAATCAATGCTTTCTTCTTAAAACGTCGCTTTTCAGTAAGATTATCTGTTTCTCCGATAAGATAAACAGCAGCAAGAAAGCCACAGATTGCAACCGTAAATAACCCAACAGCTACAGAAAACCAGCTTAACCAGCTAAAAATATATGCAGATAAAAAATCATTCGCATGGATATCAATATGCCCTGAAACTGTACTTCCAGCAATAATACCAAGAAACAAGGGAGTAATAAAACTCGAATAAGCAAATATCTTATTATAAACCTCTTGCATATCATCTACCACCGCATCGTAGTGCCTGAAAGCAAATGCTGTTCCTCGTGCTACAATACCCAATAACATAGCTACTAAAGGAATGTGCAGGTAAACCGACATAGTTGCATAAATAACCGGAAAGCCTACAAACAAAATAACAATTGCAATAATCAGCCACATGTGGTTAGCTTCCCAAACTGGCCCTATTGCCTTGTACAACGTTTTTCTTGTTTGCTCCCTGTTCTTTGATGAAGTAAAAAGTTCAATTATTCCTGCACCAAAATCAGCACCACCAAGAAGCAGATATAACAGGATAGCTGTCCAGAGGAAAACAATTACAACATATAGCATTTCTTACACTTAATTTAATCAATAACCTGAATATCATAGAGTTTGTCAACCATCTTAATTTGCCTGTAAAGCATGAATATAACTATGAAAGCCAGGGAAATATATACAGCCGTAAAAAGGTAAAAAGAATAGATAATACCCGGCATTGGTGTAACCGCATCAGCAGTTTTCATTACTCCGTAAATGATCCAGGGCTGCCTGCCTACTTCTGTAACTGTCCAACCTGCCTCTACTGCTATAAAACCCATGGGCGTAGCAATCACAAACAGTTTAAGAAGCCACTTACTGTTAAGCCATTCTTTATTCTTAAAAAGGCTAATAAAATAAATAATTGATATTATCATCATGATAACTCCCAAGCCAACCATAATCTGGAAGGCATAATGAGTAACAGCTACAGGTGGATGATTTTCAGGAGGAATACTGTTAAGACCTTTTACTTCCGCATTAAAATCTCCATGAGCTAAAAAACTTAAAAAACCGGGTAGTTTAATGGCATAATCTACTCTTTTATTCTTTGCATCTGGTATGCCCCCCAGAATTAAAGGAGCTGATTTTTCCGTATTAAAATGCGCTTCCATTGCAGCAAGTTTCGCAGGCTGCCTGCGGGCAACGTCTTTAGCAGAAATATCGCCGCTTATGGGCTGCAAAACGGCCGCTATTGTTGCGAAGATGGCTGCAATTTTAAAAGCTCTCTGATGAAAAACTACATTTTTCCCTTTAAGGATCATTAGTGCATGAACACCGGCAACAGCAAACCCGGTTGCTACGAAAGCCGCAACAGACATGTGAAGTGCCTGGGAAAACCACGCATCATTAAACATTGCTTTCATCGGATCGATATTCAGATATTGTCCGTTTATAAAATCAAATCCCGCCGGACTGTTCATCCATGCATTGGCAGCAACTACTAATATCCCTGAAATTATGCCGCTAACACCCACTACAACTCCCGTAAACCAATGAAACCAGGGGTTGAATCTGTTCCATCCGTAAAGGAAAAAGCCCAGGGCAATTGCTTCTATAAAAAAGGCTGTTCCTTCCAGCGAAAAAGGCATTCCGAATATCGGCCCGGCATGTTTCATAAATTCAGGCCAAAGCAAGCCCAGTTCAAATGACAATACGGTTCCGGATACTGCCCCGGTAGCAAAAAAGATTGCAACGCCTTTACTCCAGGCCTTTGTAATATTCTTATAAACAATATTGTTTGTAGTTAACCAGAAATAATGTGCTACTGCCATAAAAAAAGGCATCACCATTCCGATACAAGAAAAAATAATATGGAACCCCAGAGAAAGGGCCATCTGAGAGCGGGCAGCTAAAAAATCATCCATGAAAAAGAAGTTAAAATTTCGTACATTTTATGTACCTGTGCACTCCCCTCTTAAATCGTTGCAAGATACGTAAAGTATAAGAAAAAACCCTCTTTACCGGACAATCAATACTTCCTGTATGATTATTAGTTAAGGTCTTCTATATTTCTTTTCTGTTAATCTTATCCTTCTGATCTCTTTCTGGCTATCACAATCCTATGCGTTGCATATAAGCAAAAGATAAACTTACTTAATAGGTTTAACTTATAATTCTTTGTCCTCCCGAATAACCTTCAAGCCTTTTGTCCAGCGAAGCAACTGTTTCAGCATTGTTTCTGCTGCTTTATAAGAAATTTCGTTTGCTTCAAATTCGTTTTTATCATTAATATTCTGCTGAAAAAAAGGAAAATTTACAGATTCGTTAAGCGCCACAACTTTTAAGGACGCAAGATCATTCTTTAAACTGTTCTGTGCACGTGTTCCCGCAGAAACTCCTCCATAACTTACTATTCCAGCTGCTTTATACCCCCACTCCTGCGATAAGTACTCGATTGCATTTCGTAAGGGAGCCGGATAATTATAATCGTATTCCGCTGTTACAAAAATAAAGGCATCGGCTTCATCAATCTTAGCGCTCCACCATTTAGTATGCTCGTGTTCATACTTTTTTAATACTGGATGATTCGGTTCGTCCATCATAGGCAGATTGATAACGCCGAGATCGAGCAACTCCACCTGGAAGTTCCCGTTCTTTTTCGCAATCTCCGTTATCCAACCGGCTACGATAGGACCTTTTCTACCCGGCCGCACTGTTGATGAAATAATTTTCAGTTTATACATGCTTTAAGTTTTTAATTTTTCAGATTCAATTATTCCAGCGGAATATAGCTTCTGGATTTATAAGTCCGGTTTCCTACTATTGTTTTAATAAAACAAATCAGAACGTATTTCGAAAAGCCAATAAAATTGCTAACTTTGTTAGCAATGAAACGGTCCGGCAGTGCTGATCTTCCTTTACATTATGGCTACATTCCCAAATGGCTTGCTGAGCGGATGGCTAAATTAGGTTTAGCTATTACCGAAGCTATTATTTCTGAATATGGAAAGGCTGAAATTTTACGACGCTTAGGCGATCCGTTCTGGTTTCAAAGCTTTGGAGCCGTTATGGGAATGGACTGGCATTCTTCAGGGATAACTACTTCTGTAATGGGAGCTTTAAAACGGGCGGTAAATCCGCATTCAAAAGAACTGGGGATTTATATCTGCGGCGGTAAGGGCAAATCGTCCAGGCAGGCTCCGAATGAATTAATTCATGTTGGCAACAAAACCGGTCTTGATGGAAATTATCTTGTTCGTTGCAGCAAATTAAGTGCAAAAGTAGATAATACAGCTGTTCAGGATGGATTTCAGCTATACACCCACAATTTTATAGTTAGTAATGAAGGTGACTGGACAGTTGTACAGCAAGGAATGTGTAACGGCAGTTCAATGGCACGCAGATATCACTGGCACTCTTCCTCTCTCACATCTTTTGTGGATGAACCTCACACAGGCATCTGTGGTACCAATCAGGGAACAATAGTAAACATGGTTGCAAAAGAAGCATCTGACGCCAGAAATGCAGTAATGTCTATAAGCAAAGAATCGCCGGCGACTATGCTCAAGGAAGTGCAAAAGCTGGTAATGCCCTCTCATCACGATGTACGGTCAAAAGATGTTGACTTAAAAAGACTGGGAGCAGTATTGTGGCTTGCGCAGGAAAAGAATCCCTCAAATTTTGAAGATCTCTTGTTGCTGGAAGGATTAGGACCGCGAACTTTACAGTCGCTGGCTTTGGTAAGCGAAGTTATTTATGGAACTCCGTCTCGTTTTAAAGATCCCGCCCGTTTCTCATTTGCTCACGGCGGAAAAGACGGCCATCCTTTCCCTGTTCCTCTTAAGGTGTATGATGAAACAATCACTACACTCCAAAATGCTGTTCATAGGGCTAAAATCGGACAATCTGATAAACAACAGGCAATTAAAAAACTAACGGAAATTGCACAGAGGGCAGAAAAAGATTTTATTCCAAACAGCAATTTCGAACAGCTCATAGAAAAAGAACGTGCAGACTCCTGGAAATATGGCGGGCGTACTGTATTTGGAAAAGCCAAGCCACCGGCAAGCACCCAGTTAAAACTATTTTAACACTTTCTACCTGCAACTTAACTTACTACTTGATACTTATTACTTGATACTTACTCACTTTACCATCATCCCTCGCCTTTTCAATTGCCATATAGTTGCAAAAGCAATCAGTGTACTTGCCACTGCTACAGCAGCAATAAGCCCGGTACTAACAAGCGGTTTAGGAATATATTTTATCCCTTTATCGTTTGCCAGCGCAGGTTCTTTTACATAACGTCCCGTGTCAGGCACAGCTACTTCTTCGAAATGTTCAGCGAGATAGGTTAAAGCAGTATTTAATTCTTCTCCGTACATTGGTTTTCCATGTCCGGTGGCACCAACCTGCGGATTCAACGCTGCAAGCTCTTTTACCGAATCCGCTGCTGCTTTCCAGTCTATTGTAAAATACTTTGGCGGCCCGCTTATTTCTTTCTTTTGAGTAATTACTGCCAGCAAGGATTCCTGTTTAGTAGTCACGAATGCATCCCCCGCGATCAATGTTCCATCAGACTCCCGATAAAGGGAAATATGGCCCGGAGCGTGGCCAGGTGTATGAATATACCTCCACTCCTCCATATTAGGCAAAGTTCCGTCTGTTTTAAGTTTAAAGACTTTTCTTCCCATATTTTTAGGTTTGCGGGGATACGTCCATGACATTAAACTCATCAGTCCCCCTCCAACTAAAGGATCAGGCGGTGGATAAGAAGAAAGGCCTTTCAGATAAGGCAGTTCAAGCGAATGAGCATAAATAGGAACATGCCACATATCTGAAAGATCAGTTAAAGCTCCTACATGGTCAAAATGCCCGTGTGTAAGAATAATACATTTGGGTTTGGCTCCCTCACCGAATAAATCTTCGGCCATGCGCTTTATTTTATTGGCCGATCCTTTCAAGCCTGCATCTACAAGAACCCAGTTATTGCTCTCTGTGGCTACCATATATATGTTCACAAAGACTATTTTCATCCCCCAAACGCCCGGGGCGACATTAAAATAATCACGGCCCTTCACTGTATTTTCACTTACTTCCAACTCTTGTGTTTCCATATTCCTTCTGATTTATTATTGATTCCAGGGACGTAAAGCGGGGTATATTACCCTGGCAGAATCTAAATGCTTTTGTAAAACAGGCAGCGTTTTCTTCGCGTACTTCTTTATCTCCCCATCAGCTACATTACTAACGGCCCGCTTGTATAAACTTATTGCCCGGCCATGATCTTGATCATCATCACCATATATTCGATATCAAAACCATTTGAAGTATAATCTTTCATAGGAAGGTCAGGGGTAGTAACAGTTGATACAATGCCGATACTTTTAGCCGCCGCCATTTGTTTAATTTCATTATTGGATTTTGCATGATCGGCTACCATCATAGCAGCGAAATTCTTAACACAGGAATTTTTAGCTTTCTGCTGTGCCAAAGTTCCCATTTCAACCTCTTTCAGCCCTGCCTTTGTTGCATTTGCCGGGAAATTAGTTGCGGTAATATCGGCGATACTTTGAAAGGCTAGATCCGAAGCTAATATTTCATTACGATCTGAATAAATTCTATTAACCGGCCCATAGCTTAAAACGCTGATAAACAGTACAGGTAATAGTAAGGTGATTTTCATTTTCAGCGGTATTGTATTAAAACAACATGGAAACTTTATGTTGAGTTTTTATTATCTGAAAATGAAGAATTAGTGAAACAAAAGAGGCTGCATCACATGGACTGCCCCCAAAAGTTTGGACGAATTTAGTTATTAGATTTGTAATAATGAGCTCGATATTCCATCGGGCTCATTCCATTTAAATTCAGTTTTA
>NZ_JBKOPS010000018.1:0-51122 GCF_047272945.1 Rubrilithobacter danxiaensis | reverse complement strand
AATAAAACTGAATTTAAATGGAATGAGCCCGATGGAATATCGAGCTCATTATTACAAATCTAATAACTAAATTCGTCCAAACTTTTGGGGGCAGTCCAGTTTTATCAGCCTCCTTTTATTTTTATCATTTTGCTTAATTCTTCTTTTACCCCTCTATTCATCTAAATAATACTATTTTTGTTCCTCGAATAAAAATCACACGCGTATGTGATTTTATAATTAATTATTTTTTGAACAGAAATCATAGTTGTAGATGATTAACATTACACTTCCCGATGGTTCGGTTCGTCAGTACGAATCCGGAACATCTTCTTATCAGATTGCGCTTTCAATTTCAGAAGGATTAGCACGTAACGTTTTAGCAGCCGAAGTTAACGGACAGGTTTGGGATGCGAGTCGCCCTATTGAACAGGATGCCACAGTAAAACTTTTAACCTGGAATGACCTGGAAGGCAAAGCAACATTCTGGCATTCATCAGCTCATTTAATGGCAGAAGCTTTAGAAGCCTTATATCCCGGAACTAAGTTTGGAATTGGACCTGCTATAGAAACAGGCTTCTATTATGATGTAGATTTCGGTGATACCGAATTTTCTTCAGACGATTTTAAAAAGATCGAAGATAAAATGCTGGAACTGGCAAAAACAAAAGCTGATTACATCAGAAAGCCGGTTTCAAAGGCGGAGGCTATCGAATATTTTACTGAAAAAGGAGATGAATACAAGCTGGATCTGATAAAGGATCTTCCTGATGGCTCTATTACTTTTTATACCCAAGGCAATTTCACCGATTTGTGTCGTGGTCCGCATATTCCTAATACCGGCTTTATTAAAGCTGTAAAATTAATGAATGTTGCCGGAGCATACTGGCGTGGGGATGAAAGCCGAAAGCAGCTTACCCGTATTTATGGTGTTACCTATCCAAAGCAAAGTGAGCTTACCGAATATCTTCACATGATTGAGGAAGCGAAAAAAAGGGATCATCGTAAGTTGGGCAAAGAGCTCGAATTATTTACTTTTTCGGAGAAAGTCGGACTGGGATTGCCTTTATGGCTTCCTAAAGGCACTGCTTTACGGGAACGACTTGTTAATTTTCTTCAAAAAGCACAGGGTAAAGCCGGATATGAACAGGTGATAACACCGCACATAGGCCATAAGAACCTATATATTACTTCCGGACATTACGAGAAATACGGAGCAGATTCTTTTCAGCCGATAAAAACTCCCCAGGAGGGCGAAGAATTCCTGCTAAAGCCAATGAATTGCCCGCATCATTGCGAGATATATAAATCAAAACCACGATCTTATAAAGATCTTCCTGTTCGTTTTGCCGAATTTGGAACTGTTTACCGCTATGAGCAAAGCGGAGAGCTTCATGGTTTAACAAGGGTAAGAGGATTTACCCAGGATGATGCGCATTTGTTTTGTCGCCCTGAACAGGTAAAGGAAGAATTTAAAAAAGTTATCGACCTGGTATTGTATGTATTTAAAGCGCTGGGTTTTGATAATTATACTGCTCAGATATCTTTACGCGATCCTGAAAATAAAACAAAATACATTGGATCCGATGAAAACTGGAAACTGGCAGAACAGGCAATTGTTGAAGCAGCAGAAGAAAAAGGCCTACCAACAGTAGTAGAGTTAGGAGAAGCAGCTTTCTATGGGCCGAAGCTTGATTTTATGGTAAAGGATGCGCTTGGAAGAAAATGGCAATTGGGAACTATTCAGATAGATTACAATTTGCCGGAAAGATTTGAGCTTGAATATACCGGAAGCGATAACACAAAACACCGTCCTGTAATGATTCACCGGGCACCTTTCGGATCGTTGGAACGGTTTGTTGCCGTTTTGATTGAACATTGCGCCGGTAACTTCCCATTATGGCTTACTCCAGAGCAATTTATCATTTTGCCTATCTCGGAAAAATTTGAAGATTATGCAAAAAAAGTTTTAGAATCCTTGAATAATTCCGATATTCGCGGCTTGATTGATTTGAGAGACGAAAAGATCGGTCGCAAAATTCGCGATGCTGAGGTGAAGAAAATACCTTTCATGCTTATCATAGGAGAGAAGGAAATGAACGAAGGTATGGTTTCTGTAAGAAAACATGGCCAGGGGGATTTAGGAAGCATGACGATACAAGCATTTAAAGATCAGTTAATTAAAGAAATAACAGTTTAATAAATAAGTTAATTTGGCATTAGGAAAACCAGGTTTCAGTGGTCCCCGGGGGCCAAGACCTCCGTTTAAGAAAAAAGAAGCGGAACATAATATTAATGAGTTCATCAGATCTCCTCAGGTCCGTCTTGTAGGTGATAATGTAGAGCAGGGGATTTTTTCTTTAGCAGAAGCCCGTGCTATTGCGGAAGAACAAGAACTGGATCTGGTAGAAATCTCCCCAAATGCAAATCCGCCTGTATGTAAGGTTGTTGATTACAACAAGTTTATATACGAGCAAAAAAAGAAGTTAAAGGAAATTAAGGCCAATGCAAAACAAACGGTAATTAAAGAGATCCGTTTCGGGCCTAATACCAACGAGCATGATTTTCAATTTAAGTTGAAACATGCCATTAGTTTCCTTGAAAATGGTGAAAAAGTAAGAGCGTACGTTCATTTTAAAGGTAGAGCCATCGTTTACAAAGAACAGGGTGAAATTTTACTTTTAAAATTTGCTCAGGCTCTGGAAGAAGTGGGTAAAGTAGAACAGTTACCTAAGTTAGAAGGTAAAAGAATGTTTTTAACGGTTGCTCCAAAGGCGGCAAGTAAAAAACAATAATTGAAGGTGCACAAGTAAATGTGCAGTAGTTATTTAAATAAAATCGTAATTCGTAAATAGATTTATTATGCCAAAAATGAAAACCAATTCCAGTGCTAAAAAGCGTTTTAAGCTTACTGGAACAGGTAAAGTTAAAAGACAGCACGCATTTATGAGCCACATCTTAACCAAGATGTCTACAAAGCGCAAGCGTAACTTAGGACACAGCAGCTTAGTATCTGACGCTGACCTTGGAAACGTAAAAAGAATGCTTGCAATCGGAAAGTAATAATTAATTTTTTAACCAGGCCTGCGGTCCCGATAGTAGTTGGGATAAGCTCGCAAATGCGACGCCGTCTGCCAAAAAACAAACAACATGCCACGTTCGGTTAACGCAGTTGCGTCAAGAAGAAGAAGAAAAAAGATCTTAGGTTTAGCCAAAGGCTATTGGGGATCAAGAAGCAAGGTTTATACCATTGCAAAAAACACAGTTGAAAAAGGTTTACAATACGCATACCGCGATCGTAAAACCAAAAAAAGAGAATTCAGAGCCTTATGGATCCAGCGTATTAACGCGGGAGCACGCCACCACGGAATTTCTTACTCTCAGCTAATGGGTAAGCTTGCAGCAAATAATATTGGTTTAAACCGTAAAGTTCTTGCAGATTTAGCAATGAACGAACCGGAAGCATTCAAAGCAATAATTGATGCAGTAAAATAAAAAGAACCAACAGTAAAATTAAAAGGGAGCTACAAACATAGCTCCCTTTTTTGTTTCTTTATGTTTCAAATTATTTACTATGGATTTTGGTTTTATTCCCCCCCATCAGTTAGATCAGGTGAATTTTAAATTACCTGCAGATTCAGAACTTACCAAACGGGTTTTGCCAGGAAAACGGGTTAACGTTAAAACGGAAGTATATATTGGTTGTGCAAAATGGGGGAGGAAAGAATGGGTAGGAATGATCTATCCTGAAAAAACTAAGGATGCGCAGTTTCTGGATGAGTATGTAAAACATTTCAATAGTATTGAGTTGAATGCGCTGTTTTATATGATGCCGGCAAAGGAACAGATTAGGAAATGGAAAGAAAAGGCAGAAAAAGAGCAGAAGAATTTCAAGTTCTGCCCTAAATTTACGCAGACAATCAGTCATATAAAACGTTTAAAAAATGCTGAAGAAGCTACCGATCAGTTTTTAGCTGCCGTGTCTGAATTTGGCCAATTTCTGGGACCTTGTTTTTTACAACTGAGCGATAATTTTGGACCTAAAAATTTCGATATTTTAAAAAGCTATCTTGAATATTTACCGCAAGACTTTGAAGTTTTTGTAGAGGTCCGGCATAGAGATTGGTTTTCTGATGTAGTTGTGCGAAAAGAGCTATTTGAAATGTTGAGATCTGTGCAAAAAGGAGCGGTAATAACCGATGCCAGCGGCCGTAGAGATTGTTTACACATGGAACTTCCGATTCCAAAAGCATTTATTCGTTTTGTAGGTAATAGCCTTCATCTTACCGATTATGCCCGCATTGATGAGTGGGCTGCAAGAATAAAAGTATGGGTTGAGCAGGGATTGGAAAGCGTGTACTTTTTCCTGCATCAGCACGATGAAAAGGACACCCCTATACTGGCAGACTATACGGTACAGACAGTTAACGAATTGTTGAATATTTCGTTAGAAAGTCCGAAGTTTATTAAAACCTCCTGAAAATCTTACACTGCAATTATTTTATATCATACAAAACCTACTAACTTAGTAGATATAATGTTTAACCTATAAATTAAATACTATGAGCTTACGATTAGGCGATGTCGCCCCAAATTTTAAAGCAGATTCATCTGCGGGAGAAATTGATTTCTATGAATTCCTTGGAGATAGCTGGGGAGTTTTATTTTCGCATCCTGCAGATTATACGCCGGTATGTACAACTGAATTAGGCAGAACTGCCGCATTGGGTGATGAATTTAAGAAAAGGAACGTAAAAGTACTTGCATTAAGTGTTGATCCCGTAGATAAACATCACGGATGGATTAACGATATTAATGAAACACAAAATGTAGAGGTTAACTTTCCGTTAATTGCTGACCCTGACAGAAAAGTGGCAGAGCTTTACGATATGATCCATCCCAATGCATCTGCAACGGCTACAGTGCGTTCATTATACATTATCGCCCCCGATAAAACCATTAAACTGATGATTACTTATCCTGCATCAACAGGCCGTAATTTCCAGGAAATCTTACGCGTTATTGATTCATTGCAATTAACGGCAAATTACAGCGTAGCAACTCCGGCCGATTGGAAAGAAGGAGAGGAAGTAGTAATAGTTCCGTCTATTAAAACAGAAGATATTCCTTCCAAATTTCCAAAAGGATATCGCGAAGTTAAACCATATTTACGTATGACACCACAACCTAATAAGTAGTGCTGATATACTTGAATTAGAATAAATCTTTATATTTGAATACGTTTATCACTGTTTTCAAGTCTATCTGATTAATAAACCTTTCTTTTTCAGGAATTCTTAAACGGCTGATTAGGCAGAATTTAATACAATAATTTATGAAAACTGGAAAAGTAAAATGGTTTAACACCCAAAAAGGTTATGGTTTTATAACTGGAGAAGATGGTAAAGAAATCTTCGTTCATTTTAAAGATGTACAAGGCGGAGTAAATAGCTTACGTGATAACGATGATGTACAATTTGAAGTTGCCGAAGGCCGCAAAGGCTTGCAGGCTGTAAATGTGAGAAAAGTATAAGTTGTTATATACCATACAAAAAAAGCTTCGGAATTACCGGGGCTTTTTTTATATCCTTTCTGCATGTAGTGTTAACAGCTCAGATTCAGAACCTGTACAAAAAATTAAATAATCGGTGCCACCATCAGCTAATTTGTGTTTCTTTTTTAACTGTTCGGGGCTCGAAGGGAAATTTCTGGTAATAATATTCGCTTTTTTTATTCGGGAGTATTTGATAAAATCTTTGTAGCTGCCTGCAGAAACAATTTTAAATTTTCTTCCTGGAAAGGAGTTTTCCAGGTTTTCTGAAGTGTATAAATGAGTATTGGGATGAAGTTTTTTTATTTCGAGCCGCTTTGTTATCAGTTTAAAGCATCCTGCTTTTAACAGGGCTACATCGGGTTCATACAAAAACCTTTCAGGTTTGCTGTAATCTACCTGTGCAATTGATTTTTCTTCCGAAAAGTTAAAAGAAAAGCTTTGTTTTTGCTGCTCGTTCAGTAATACACATTTTACTGCTGCTTCTCCTTCAAAATCTTTATCAATAACCCATAAAACTTCTTTACAATCATTTTTTACGCTGATAATATGTATTTCACTTACATTAGCGAGTTCTTTTAATCCGGATTGCAGATCAATTAAAGGAGAGGTTTTTATAATTAATCGCCTGGTTTTGGAAAGTAAAAGTTTAAAATTGCTAACCACATCCGGTTCACAATCTTTTAATAAAAATACTTTTCGGTTTTCAACTCTCCGTGCAGGATCAATATAAATCGTATCAAAAATTGTATCTGTATTTTGTAGATAATTAATTCCGTTGCCGTTTATAAACCGGATGTTTTTTGCATCTAAAATTTTGGAGTTATATTGTGCAATATCTGATAGATCAGGATTTAATTCACAATGAATAAGCTCATTGACTTTAGAGGAAAAGAAATATGAATCTACGCCGAATCCTCCTGTAAGATCAATCAGACAGCCTCCTATTGCCAGTTGTGATTTATAAACAGCCGTAGCCTCCGACGAAGACTGTTCAACAGCGAGCTTTGGGGGATAATAAATTTGAGGCGTATTAAACCAGGTGGGCAATTTTTTTTCGCATCTGTTCCGGCTATCAATCTGCTCAGCAATTTCTTTTGAGCTTACAGTTGCAAAAGGACTTTTTTTTAGCAGAATCGGGTTAACATCAGAAGCAGTGTGTTGCCTGATAAATTCCTGTACTTCACGATCTAAAATAGAAGGATTCAATCTTTTATAACTAATTGCGCTGTATTTCTGCTTATTTGCTCCATTAATATTGTTTTTCCTTCAGATAGTTCGTCTATTAAATTTTGCTTTGGATGACGAACTGTAAGGAGTTTAAGGCCTGTATTGTATTTGAAATTATAATAATCTTTTAACTGTTCCTGTATTTTTTCAAACCGTAAGTCGTTAAAATCAAAACATGCAGAAAAACTGATTGCCGAATTCTGGATCATGTTTATTTTAATGTTCATCTCTGCAAAGACTTTAAAAATATCGCTTAAATGATTTTCTGTAATAAATGAGGAATCCTTTGTGGTAAGCGAAATTAATACTTGTTCATTTTTAACTATGATGGCAGGAGTTTTAATAACTGAATCAGTAACGTTTTTAACAACGGTTCCTTTTTGCTCGGGGAACATAAAAGGCTTTACGTATAGTGGAATGTTAGCAGCTTTTAAAGGCTTTATTGTTTTGGGATGAATAACCGTAGCGCCGTAGTAAGTCATTTCAAGCGCCTCAGTATAGCTGAGTTCCTCGTATTTGAGGGTATTATTAAAAAGTTTAGGGTCAGCGTTTAACACTCCGGGAACATCTTTCCAGATAGTTACTGCCTCTGCGTTAAAGCAGGATGCAAAAATGGCGGCGGTATAATCAGAGCCTTCCCGCCCCAGTGTTGTTGTGTAATTTTCCGAAGTTCCGCCGATGAATCCTTGTGTTACGCAGCAGCTTTTTGAGATATTTTCGTTGAGTTTTTGAATGGCAGATCGTGTTTTATCCCAGTCTACCTGTCCCTCGCGGTACGTATTATCTGTGTGAATATAGCTGCGGGCATCCAGCCACCTTGTTTGTATTCCCTCCTGTTCTAAATAGGCGGCAACAATTTTACTGGACACAAGTTCGCCGAGAGAAACAATCTGATCGTACACAAAATCATGGTTTTCTGCTGGTTCTTCTTCTATAATCCAGTCAATCTCTACAAAAGTATTAGCTACTTCGTCGAAAACTTTGTGGTTGTGGGCGAAAAGATTTTCAAGAATGTGAAAGTGGTAATCTTTTACTGCACTAAATATTTCATTTACGTTTTCGTCCTGATTGATATAAGATTTGGTAAGTTCTTCTAAAGCATTGGTGGTTTTTCCCATTGCCGAAACAACTATCAGCAGGTTCTTATTGCTGTTTAGCTTTACTATCTGAGCTAGGTTTTTTATTCCTTCGGCATCCTTAACAGATGCTCCGCCAAACTTAAATACTTCTGTCATTGGAAATGTATTCTGGTATATCGAAATCCTGTAACTGCTCTTTAGACAAACTTGCATTCAACCAGCCCGCTTCCATAGCAGCCTCGTATTTATTATAGAAGTTTATAGCAGGCTCATTCCAGTCGAGCACCTGCCAGCTCATTCCATTAAATCCTTTTTCTTTTGCCTCCGCTATCATAATTTCAAAAAGCTTTTTGCCAATACCTCTTCCTCTAAGTTCTTCTGTAACAATAAAATCTTCCAGGTATAGCCGGCAGCCTTTCCAGGTAGAGTATCGTATGTAATACAAAGCAAAGCCTTCTATTTTAGTATTTGCTTCTGCTACATAAGCTTTCCAGACGGGATTTTCTCCAAAGCCGGCAGTTTCAAATTCTTCTAAAGTAACTGTTACTTCCTGAGGAGCACGTTCATATTCTGCAAGTTCACGAATTAGCTCAAGCAAACGCGAACAGTCTTCTTTTTTCGCTTCGCGGATTTTTATCTGCATTCGTAGGATGATTATATTTTAATTGTTCTTCCAGTGCGGAATTACTCGTTTACCGAAAATAGTACTTCCTAACCTGATCATGGTGCTTCCCTGTTCTATCGCAATTTTGTAATCTGCCGACATTCCCATCGAGATTTCTCTGAAGTAGTCGTTTTTACGGAAAAAACTTTGCTTTATTCCCTCAAAAAAAGTTTTTAATTCATAAAACTCATCCCTGATCTGCTTTTCATTGTCGGTATTTGTTGCTATTCCCATAAGCCCGGTTATCCGTATGTTTTTTAACACAGCAAATTCTTCCGAGCGGAGCAGTTCTACAGCCTCATCAAAGTCAAGACCAAATTTTGTTTCTTCGTCGGCAATGTGAATTTGCAACAGGCAATCAATAATACGTTTATTTTTAGCTGCCTGTTTATCTACCTCCTGTAACAATTTTAAGCTATCTACAGAATGGATAAGATGAACAAAAGGAGCAATGTATTTAACCTTATTAGTTTGCAGATGGCCTATTAAATGCCATTCTATGTCCTGGGGTAATTTCTCCTGCTTTTCCGCTAATTCCTGAACCATGTTTTCGCCAAACACCCGTTGCCCAGCATTGTAGGCTTCCATAATCTCCTCGACAGGTTTTGTTTTAGATACAGCAATCAATTTTACCTTTGCTGCTTCTGCTTCTTTCTTAACTGCTAATAAATTGGCTGCTATGCTCATTTATGCTTAATTTTACATCTTATTAATAGCCGACTAAATTACGAATGAACCGTTTAATACCCTTGCTTTTACTGTTGTTTTTTTTTCAAAGCTGTTCAGATACCGTCCCTAATGGAATAATTGCAAAAGAGAAGATGGTAAATGCTTTAACAGATATTCATTTGGCAGATGGCTATGTAAATTCGGTGCCGCCAGATTCGGCGAGAAATGTAACACCTGTTTTATACCAGTCTATTTATAAGAAATATAACACAGATTCGGCTGGATTTGCACAAAGTCTAAAGTATTATACAAAATCGAACGAGTTAAAAGATATGTATCTGATAGTGCAAAAAAAACTGGATTCGCTTCAAAAGAAAGAAGAAAAGGAAGCAGAGAAAATGCGTTTGAAACTCGAAAAAGAGGAAAAAGAAAAACAGAAAAAAGCAGAACAGGATGCTAAAAGAAAAGCAGATTCGATAAAGAAAGATAAGGAGCAGAAAAGACTGCAGAAAATTTTTAATAAAAAGAAAATCATGTCGCAGGATTCAGCAAAGAAGCCAGGAGCTAAAAAGTAGAAATGATTTACCCCGAAAACGCAAAAGATAAATTAGGATTTACAGAGATAAAAGAACTGATTAAAGGGCATTGCCTTAGTGAAATGGGCCAGCGGATGGTTGACAAAATTCAACCGATGAGCAATTTTGATCAGATTAATAAGTTTCTTCGCCAGACTTCAGAATTCAGAGATATTTTGTTAAATGATGCCCCCTTGCCAATTCATCATTTTTATAATATCCGAAATTTAGCTGAGAAAGCACGGATAGAAGGTGTTTTTCTTACCGAAGAGGAATTTTTTCATGTTTTGCTTTCATTAACTACTGTATTTTCTGTTATTCATTATTTTAATGAACGGGAAGGGCAGTATCCGAACCTGGAGGCGCTTTTTGAACATCTTCCAATAGAGAAAGGTATAATTCGTAAAATAGAAGCAATTATCGATCAGAAAGGAAAGATAAAGACGAACGCTTCAAAAGAACTTCAGGAAATAACTTCAGGTATTGCAAAAGCCGAACTTGAAGCAAGAAAACGGATAGAATTTATTTTTAAAAGTGCTCAGAATAGCGGCTGGACAGCCGATGGAAATTTAACCATTCGTGACGGGCGTTTATGTATTCCCTTACTTGCAGAGAATAAACGAAAGTTAAAAGGCTTTGTTCACGATGAATCAGCTTCGGGGCAAACAGTTTATGTAGAACCCGAAGAAGTTTTTCATTTAAACAACAAGGTACGCGATCTGGAGTTTGATAAAAGGCGGGAGATTGTGAAAATACTCACGGCCCTTACAGATGAACTGCGGCCGTATGTTCCGCTACTTCTTTCGTACCATAGTTTGCTTACCAAACTGGATTTTGTTCGGGCTAAATCCTTATTTTCAATTGATGTGGAAGCCGAACTTCCTGAACTGCTTAATGAGGCTTCAATTGAACTTGTAAATGCACGACATCCGATATTGCTTCTGAATTTTAAAAAAGAAAATCATACTGTTGTTCCTTTAAATATCAGTATTAATGAAAAACAAAGGGTAGTTGTAGTTTCGGGCCCCAATGCGGGAGGGAAGTCTGTGGCTATGAAAACGGTGGGGCTTTTACAGATTATGGTGCAGGCAGGATTGTTAATTCCCGCAGACGGGCATTCTAAAGTTGGAATTTTTAAGCAAATTTTTGCAGACATAGGAGACGACCAATCCATTGAGAGCGATCTAAGCACGTACAGCGCCCATCTTTCTAAAATGAAGCACTTTACTGAAAATTCAAATGGCAAAACACTGGTACTCATAGATGAATTCGGAACAGGTACTGATCCTCAGTTTGGCGGGCCTATCGCAGAAGCAGTTCTGGAAGCATTGAACCGGAAAAAGATCAGGGGAGTGATTACCACCCATTATTCCAATCTTAAGATTTTTGCAAATGCGACAGAAGGACTGGAAAATGCTTCGATGCTTTTCGATAACCTTGAAATGCGCCCGCTATATATTCTGGAAACAGGAAAACCGGGCAGTTCATATGCTTTTGAGATAGCACAAAAGATAGGGTTGCCGCAATACGTTGTTCAATCAGCAAAAAATAAGATTGGAGAGCATCAAAAGCGGGTAGATACGCTACTTGTAGATCTGGAACGTGATAAAAAGGCTTTACTGGAAAACCGGATAGCACTCGAAAAGCAGGAAAGAAAAGTGAAGACACTGCTTGAACAAAACGAAAAGCTGAACGTGTACCTGGAAGAAAACAAAAAATCAATACTGAAAGAGGCCAAACAACAGGCTCAAAGTATTATTCTGAACGCAAATAAGCTGGTTGAAAATACGATATCAGAAATAAAAGAAAGCAAAGCTGATAAAGTAAAAACACAGCAACTAAGGCAGAATTTGCAGCAGGAATTGCGTAGAAATGAGGTGAAAGAAGAAAAGAAAGCTACAGTAAAGCCTGAAACAGATGAACTCGCTGCCGGCGATTGGGTTAAACTTTCTGATTCGAATACTATTGGCCAGGTTATAGATGTTGCAAAAGACAATGTTATACTTGCAATGGGTGATCTTCGGTCAGTAGTAAAACGGAAACGGGTACAAAAAATAAGCAGACAGGAAGTGCCTAAAGAGATCAGAAAATCATATTCATCCGCTATTTCAGATAGTATTGCTCAATTTAAACCTGAACTGGATGTGCGAGGCATGCGTGGAGAGGAAGCCTTGTATGAAATAGAAAAATATTTGGATAAGGCAATTATGATGGGCTTTCCGAGTTTGAAAATAATTCACGGTAAAGGAGATGGAATACTGCGGAAACTTATTCGGGATTATCTGAGGAAATATTCGCAGGTAAGCAGGATGGAAGACGAACATGCGGATAGGGGCGGCGATGGAATTACGTATGTTTATTTGCAGTAATTTATAACGGATTTTTATCGTAGGTTAGGTTGCCGGAATTCGCTTTCTTCGTCATTGCGAGCTAGCGAAGCAATCTGTATCGTAAAGGGAGAACTAAAAAAAGAAACGAAGAGGTTGCTTCGACACCTAAGCTTAGTCCATCTTTCTGTCTCGAAATAACGTGATTGGTTCGTAGCCGTAGGTAGTAATTTCAGTTCAACTAAGAGTATACGTATAATATTGAGCTAATTTATATATTCGTTTATGGAAAGGGGAGGATGTGTTTACATTATGACTAATAAAAATCGGACAACTCTTTATACAGGGGTTACATCTGATTTATTATCAAGAGTATCTCAACATAAAGCTCATTTCTATTCTAATAGTTTTACTGCAAAGTATAATTGTACCTTATTAGTATATTATCGGTTTTATTCTACTATTGAAGAAGCTATCGCAGGTGAAAAGCAAATTAAGTCAGGAAGCAGAAAAAAGAAAGTTGAGCTAATTTATTCGCTTAATCCTGAATGGAAAGATTTATTTCATGAATTATAGAACCCTGTTATTTCCGCAGTATGTTCATTTTTTGAATTAACTGATTTTATCCCCTCATTGTGAGCGCAGCGAAGCAATCTCTATTATACAATCAAAGAAGAAACATAGAGATTGCTTCGACACCTCCAACTCAATCCATCCCTGTCTCGCAATGACGGGACAGATTCGTCTTGTATAAATTAGCTTTATCCGTCATCACGAGCGCAGCGAAGCAATCCTTATCATACAGACCTTAAAACTTAAGCAAGAAACGTAGAGATGTTTCGACACTCCGAACTCATCAATCTCTGTCTTACAATGACGTAATCCGCTTTTTAAGCTCTTTAGAGATATTTTCCGATAATTCTATAAGATACTGCTCCGATTGTGCATTGTTCTGAATTACCGTATGACAGGTACTTTTATAGGGAAGCAGAAATTCTTCATAGGCGGGGACAACATGGTTTATCCATTTGTACAAAATATCTTCATGGGAATAACCTCTTTCTGTTTTATCCCGTTCTAAACGTCGTTGTAATGCAATGTCGTTATCAGCATCAATAAAAATAGTAAGGTCAAGAAGAGAAGCGATTTTTTCAATATAAAGAATAAATAATCCTTCTATTATTAGAATTGGTGCAGGAAATATTTCAAGCGTTTTAGATTTTGCCGCAGGATTATTAAAGGTATACTGTTGTTTTTGAACTTTTTCTCCTTTTATTAACTTCAATACGTCTGCAATGAAATGCTCCTGGTCAATAGCGGAAGGAAGGTCGAAATTATAAAGTTTATTTTCTTCTGCACTTAAGTCTCCTACCGGAATATAATAGTCATCCTGTGAAATAAGAGTTATTTCTGATTTTTTAAAATGATGAAGGAAGCAATTCAGGAAAAATGTTTTTCCTGAACCGCTTCCCCCTGTAATGCCAATAATAAAAGGTTTATTCATTTGGAACGCCGTACACTAAGCTCACCTGAAATCTTTTATCTAAAGCACCTAAAAGATCGGCAGTGGCTTTTGTAACAACGATTACAACATCTTTTGTAGTTTCATTTTCAGTAAACCGTCCTACCACTTTTGCAAAAGTACTTCTGTCGGTCATTGGATTTGTAATTTTAATGATAGTGCCCACAGGTGCCGTACGATGCAGCACAAGCATTTTAGTACTGTCCAGATTTTCGTCTGCAATCCATACGGCTACTCCGCGTTCATCAATTTCACGTAGTCCATAACGGTTTGTGTGCACCCGCTGTTTGTCAGAATCTGTACTGTCATTATCGGCTACAACGGTATTGTCCTGCACGGTAGTGGTTGGTACGTAAACTACGGTAGGTTTACTTTCTTCTTTTTTAGGAGGTGTATCCGAACTTTTTCCCGGAACTTTAATAAGCTGCCCTATGCTTAAAGAATTACTTTTAAGATGATTTAATTTTTTTATTTCTTCTATGGTGGTGCCAAATCTTTTTGCAATAGCAAACAATGTTTCTTTAGGACCTACTTTATAATCAATCAGAGGATCTTCGGCTATTTGCGAAGGAATGTTGGCCGGAACAGATGAAGAAGCTGCGGTATACGGACGCTCGGTAGGGACTTTTATAATGGTGCCGATATGTAAGGCGGTATTGTTATTAAAACTGATTATATCCTTGGGGGAAACATGGTATTTCCTGCCTAAAGAATAATAGGTTTCCTTTGCTTCGATTTTATGAATAATAATTTTTTTTCCATTGTTGCTTTCTGTTCCGATAGAGTCGATACGGGTAGCGGCAACTGACTTTAGTGATAAGAATGTTAAAAGAAAAAGTAATAAACGTATCTGCATTTAAATCTGGTTAATATATATAATTATAATAAATAACAAACAATTTCGTGATTACTGCCTTTTACGGCAAAAAGATAATCAGGTTGTATGAAGAACGCTTCCGGGTTTAATTTTTGTATTCCGGATGCTAAAATATCCTCCTGCAATATTTCAGCGCCAGACGAAATTAATAATACCTGTGAAAATGAACCGCCTTCTTGCATATGAAATGACCAGCATTCCTTTTCACTGATCTTAGTATAAAATAAAGGACCGGCTATGTTTTCAGGAATAAACGCCGGCAAAGGTGAAGTGCCATTCACAATATCGGGGAATACAATGTTACGAGTAACTGGTAAATAGTGTTTATCGGGCGAATTTATATATTCTCCTGTTTCAAAATCCAATAGTTGTAGTTTTTTTAACTGAAGAAGCGGATTATACGCAATTAAGCCCTCTTCGGAAATATCGTGTAATGAGAGGTGAAAAACCTGCCATTTTATTGCTCCTGTATGAATATCAAGTGCAATTATTCCTTTATGTTCGGGTGAACTTTCAGACATATATCCATGAAGGAATACCGTATTGTTATAGATTCTGTCTAAACTCCACCAAAACCCGTGTTCGGTAGTCACTTCCCTGATTAGTGTTTTGCCGGTCGCATAATTAAAAGCAGAAAAGTGTACAGCTTTTGAAGCCGCATCGCGGGTTTCAATGGCGATATGGCTGCTGCTTGCATCCGTTTCGATTTTCCATATTATACCATTGAATTTTTCCGCAAGGGTTCTCAATACCATAGCTTCATTAAACTGCTGCAAAAATAGAGCAATAAAGCGTAGAAATGTTAAAATAATTGAAATGTAATTATAGAAACAGCAGCCAAACAATACGAAAGGGAAGAGGTTTAATTAATAAAAAATTAGAACTATGAAAGCTGAAGAAATTGGATTGGAAGAAGTAAAAGTTAAGCCCGTTGTTGACCAGCTAAATGAATTACTGGCCAATTATCACATTCACTATCAAAAGCTGAGAGGCTGCCACTGGAATGTGAAAGGAAGAAACTTTTTCTCTCTTCATGCAAAATTTGAAGAACTATATACTAATGCAATAACATCTATTGATGAACTTGCCGAACGTATTTTAACTTTAGGAAAACCTCCTTTAAGTACGTACCAGGAGTATATCAATCATTCGCAGATAAAAGAAATTAATACTGTTGGTTTGGAAGATACCGCACTTGTTTCTGCAATTCTGGATGATTTTACTACTTTGATTGAAATAGAAAGAGAGATAATGGAATCTACAGCAGCAAACGGAGATGACGGAACAAATGACCTGATCAACTCTTTCATGCAATTTAAAGAAAAAAACACCTGGATGCTTAGAGCTTTTTGCGGTAAAAGCTAAATAATAAAGGATGCCTGAAAAGGAGTAGTCATTACGAAAGAATGAAATGATTGTAACATATTAATTGTCACAATACTTCGTTTTGATTATAATTGAACTATTCATTTTTAGGCATCTTCTCTAATTTCTTTCCTCTCATTCTTTCCGCATAAACTTTTAATACCTTTGCCTTAATGGCTTATAAAAGTTTAGAATCCTGTATTCTTGATCTTGAAAAGAACGGACATTTAATCAGAATCAGAGAAGAAGTAGATCCATACCTGGAGATGGCTTCGATACATTTACGGGTATTTGAAAACCAGGGGCCGGCAATTTTTTTCGAGAACATAAAAGGAAGCAGATTTCCTGCTGTATCCAATTTATTTGGCACTATTGACAGGTCCCGGTTCATTTTTAGAGATACGTTGGAAAAGATTAAGGTTTTAGTGGATTTAAAGAACGATCCGCTTAAAGCAATTAAAAATCCTTTTAAATATTTTAATGCAGGCCTAGCTGCTTTTTCTGCCCTTCCGCTTAAAAGTAAGCTGAATGCGCCAATCAACTTCGGACGTACTACCATTTCTGAACTTCCCCAAATTGTAAACTGGCCACAAGATGGAGGTGCATTTATCACGATGCCTCAAGTTTATACAGAAGATGCAGATAAACCGGGTATTATGAATGCGAATTTAGGTATGTATCGCATTCAGCTATCAGGTAATGAATATGAAATAAATAAGGAAATAGGACTGCACTACCAGCTTCACCGGGGTATCGGAGTACACCAGTCTAAAGCAAATGCTAAAGGAGAGCCTTTAAAGGTAAGTATTTTTGTAGGAGGGCCGCCGTCGCATCCTTTAGCAGCTGTAATGCCTTTACCTGAAGGCTTATCCGAGTTAACCTTTGCCGGTGCATTGGGCAACAGGCGATTCAGGTATTTTTACGATGAAGAAGGCTTTTGTATCTCTTCTGACGCCGATTTTGTAATTACCGGTACTGTTTATCCACACAAGGTTAAGCCGGAAGGACCTTTTGGCGATCATCTTGGATATTATAGCCTTAAACATGATTTTCCTTTAATGAACGTGCACCGTGTTTATCACCGTAAAAATCCAATATGGTCTTTTACTGTGGTTGGAAGGCCGCCGCAGGAAGATACCAGTTTCGGAGCATTGATTCATGAGATAACCGGATCAGCCATACCAAGTGAAATTCCGGGTTTACACGAAGTTCATGCAGTAGATGCAGCAGGCGTTCATCCCCTTCTTTTTGCTATCGGCAGTGAGCGTTACACTCCTTATATAAAAGAACGGCGACCGCAGGAAATATTAACTATTGCAAATCATATTCTTGGTAAAGGCCAGTTAAGTCTCGCCAAATATCTTTTTATTGTTGCTAAAGAAGATAACCCCGGTTTGAATATTTATAATGTTCCTGATTTTTTGCAGCATGTGCTGGAGCGAATTGACCTCACCAGGGACCTGCATTTTTATACAAAAGCTACTATTGATACGCTTGATTACAGCGGTACTGACTTAAATTCAGGTTCTAAAGTGGCTTTTGCAGTAGCAGGAGAAAAGAAACGGGAACTTTGGAAGGACATACCAGAGGCGTTTTCTATGCCTGATTCTGTTTCGAACATTAAACTTGTAATGCCTGGCATCCTTGCTGTAGAAACAGCGGTATACAGCAATGCAGAGCAAACGAAAAAAGAGATTGCCACACTTACTGACAATTTGAAAAACATGGACTTAAGTGGCTTTCCACTGATTGTTCTCTGTGATAATGCTGGTTTTACTTCCGCATCGGTCAATAATTTTTTATGGGTTACGTTTACTAAAAGCAATCCTTCACATGATGTTCATGGAATTGGTAGTTTTATTGAACATAAGCACTGGGGTTGCACAGGCCCGCTGGTTATTGACGCGAGAAAGAAACCTCATCACGCTCCGGAATTAATTAAAGATCCGGCTGTAGAAAAAAGAGTGGACAGGCTGGGGGAGAAGGGTGGTTCTTTATTCGGAGTGATTTAAGGGTTAATAAAAAAGGATCGCTTGGCGATCCTTTTTTATTAAGTTATTTTATTTAAAAACGGGTGCCTATTGTTAAAAATACACCGTTTGTATTGTTTTTTATTGAAGCAATGTCTCCGCTTCCTGTATCCTGAAAATAAAGATAGTCTTCTGATATGGTATAGGGTTTATCAGTAAACTTCCTGGTGCTGTTAACGTAAGTGGCATCAATATAGAAGTTGTTCATTCTATAACCCAATCCTCCGGAAACAGCAGTGCTGGAAAAATCTGAATTTTTATAAGGATTGCCCTGGGTGTTGTATCCCGCTCTCAGATACAGGTTATTCACTTTATACTCTCCACCTACACGGAAATTAACTGCAGACTGATAATTAGTACGTATGTCATCATTTACACTGGTAGTTGTTGAATTCTCATTTGAAGAAAAATGCATGGAAGCATAATCAACGTATTCAACATCGCCGGAAATTAAACCCTGGCCAAAAATTAATGCTAAGCCTCCGTTTATTTTATAAGGGGTGCGCAAGTTGTAATTATAATCGTAAACTGCATCATCAAGATTTGGAGCAGGATTTGAAGGACTGTTATTACCAAGGGTATAACGCGTGTTAAGGCCTTCTGCATAAGAGTCGTCTATTGAATACCAGGTAGGCGTTGCAATAGTTGCACCAATTCTGATGTTGCCAGTGGGACGATAGATGAAACCCAGTTTAGCATTTACTCCTGATCCTTCTGTTATCTGGCTGGAATGATAGGATAATGAATAAGGGGCATCCAAATAATTCCTCAACGCGTTGCTTATTGTTAGATAATCAGGAAAATCCGTTTCTCTTAATGTAAGTCCGCTTTCTATAAATTCCCGGTCAGCGTTATAGGTTAATGAAGTAAGCCCAAGGGAAGCGCCTATGTAGAATTTATTGCTGTAGTTTGCACCAAAAGCAAAGTTTACCTCAGATTGAGATCCTGTGCGATAAACCACGTTACTTTGTTGTCCGTTTATATCAACGGTAGGAAAGTAACCGTTGTACACAGAATTGCTGTCGTCGTAATCAATAAGGTAATTCTGATAAGCCATATCAGTTAAGTCGCCCTCAGAGAACGGAACGATATTGCCATTGTCTGCAAGAAAATCTGCGAAGGAGCTTCGGGAATTTACTCCTGCATAACTCATCGTTGTATTAAAATTGTTAGTCTTGTTATAGCCGATTCCAAAATTGAAACTAAGCCAGCCGGTATTTAAATCGCTTCCTCTTGATTTTCTGACGGCACTGTGCCATACGGCTCCCAGTTGAGTAAGTCCTAATTTATCTAATTGAGCGCTGGAGTTTTGATTAAAGTAACTGCCGGTAAGATTGCTGTTGTTAAAATCTAAAGATAAACTGATATCTGATTTGGTGAAAAGCCCTAAACCAGCAGGGTTTCCGGACAGGGAGCTTAAATCACCTCCGAGTGCAGTTTGTGCATTACCTAAGGCTTTAAAACGAGCGGTTGCACCCTGTTCAGCCTGCGAAAATCTCAGGGCATCCTCAGCGTACTGGGCAGATGCACTGAAAGCAGGCAATAAAAGGGCTATAAGAAGGATATGATTCTTCAATTTCATGTTTAAATTGTTTAAAAATTAATTTTTATCTTCCACCTCTTGAAGGTCGTCCGCCTCCGCTGCTTCCGGAAGAACTTCTTCCTCCGCCACCTGAACCACTGTTAGACGGCTGATAAGATGGAGCAGGCCGGCTTACTTCAGTTCTTTCAGGACGTGAATACTCTGGTCTTCTTTGTTGTTCACGGGGAGCTGAAGATTCTCTTGGAGCACGAGTTTCCTGGGTTCTTGTAGGCCTTGATGGTCTGTTTGAAGTGCCATTTCCTGCAGGTTGTGTACTGCTTGTCCTGTCATTGATGCGGCCGTTAGAATTAGGTGTTGCCCTTTCAGGCCTGCCTGAGCTAATAATGCCAGCATTGCCACGGTTAGGATAATAACCCGAATTACCGTAGCCGGTAGTTTGCCTGTTAGGACGGCTTCTGTAGTTAGGGCTGTTGTAAATAGTTCCTCTACCGTATCCGTAATATGGATTGTAATATCCTCCGTATCCATAACCAGGATAATAACTGTAGTAAGATACAGGGCCCCAGTAACGGTTGTAGTATGGGTAACCGTAGCTGTAATAATAGTAATCATTCCAGTATCTTGGGCCGAAGCTTAAGGAAAAAGATATTCCTGGCCTATACCAGCTATTAAATCCATAATCAAGCCACGGATCGTAACGATAACTATAATTGTAGTAATTATCGTAATAACTTCTCCAAGGTGTATTGTAATAAAACCGGTTTAGCCGGGTAGCATAGTCGCTATCATAATAGTAGTCGTCAGATGTGTAATCGTCTGCATATTGTTCACCACCATATAATTGCTCGTCGGTTCTGTAATCCTGTTCTTTTTCTGAATACGCAGGTTTGCTGTACTCTGGTTGTTCTTTAGCTTTAGCTTCAGTGTAATACACATCGTCGTTCGTATTATTTTGTGCAAGCTTGCTGGTAGAACATGCTCCAAGTGCCAATATGACCATCGAAGCTACTCCTAATGTAAATATCCTTCTCATCACTGTTGCGTGTTTATGTAAAGTTTGTTTTGGTTAATTTTATACCTTTGGGATGTAAAATTACACGAATAAATATACAAAATTAATTCCAATTTATAAGACAATCCGTATGAGTAAAGGTTTAACAAGCAGAGCTGAAGATTATTCCCAATGGTATAACGAACTTGTTACCAAGGCCGACCTGGCCGAACATTCTTCTGTAAGAGGTTGTATGGTGATTAAGCCATACGGTTACTCTATCTGGGAAAAGATGCAGGCCGCTTTGGACAAAATGTTTAAAGATACGGGCCATACAAACGCTTATTTTCCTTTATTTATACCCAAATCGTTTTTTTCAAAAGAAGCTTCGCATGTGGAAGGATTTGCAACAGAATGTGCTGTTGTTACACATTATCGGCTAAAAAATGATGGGGCAGGGAATATTATCGTAGATGAAGACGCCAAGCTGGAAGAAGAACTAATTGTACGTCCTACCTCAGAAACCATTATCTGGAACACATACAGGGGATGGATTCAATCCTACCGGGATTTGCCTCTGTTAATTAACCAGTGGGCTAATGTGGTGCGCTGGGAGATGCGTACCCGGTTATTTTTAAGAACAGCAGAGTTTTTATGGCAGGAAGGCCATACGGCACATGCAACTTCCGAAGAAGCAGTTGCAGAAGCTGAGCGCATGCTGGAAGTATATGCGGATTTTGCTGAAAACTGGCTGGCAGTACCGGTTATACGCGGAGTAAAAACGCCCAACGAGCGTTTTGCAGGAGCATTGGAAACGTATTGTATAGAAGCATTGATGCAGGATGGCAAAGCCTTACAGGCAGGTACATCGCATTTTCTCGGCCAAAACTTTGCGAAAGCATTTGATGTGAAATTTACCAGTAAAGAAGGGAAGCTCGATTATGTTTGGGCAACTTCATGGGGAGTTTCTACCCGTTTAATGGGAGCGTTGATTATGGCTCATTCAGATGATGCCGGGTTAGTTCTTCCTCCTAAATTAGCGCCACTGCAGGTAGTAATTGTACCTATCTACAAAACGGATGAAGAGCTGAAAAAGATTTCTGATATAGCAGATGACCTTATTCAAAAACTAAAGCAGAAAGATATATCGGTAAAATACGATGACCGTGATACGCAGCGTCCTGGTTTTAAATTTGCAGAGTATGAATTAAAAGGAGTTCCAGTACGTATTGCGATAGGAGGGCGGGATGTTGAAAACGGAACTGTGGAAATTGCCCGGCGGGATACCAGAGAGAAAATGACCGTTTCACAGGAGAATCTGGATATACAGATTGAAAATCTTCTTCGGTCTATACAGGAAAATATTTATCAGAAAGCCTTAAATTT
The DNA here is from genome assembly GCF_047272945.1 of Rubrilithobacter danxiaensis. Classification (NCBI taxonomy): domain Bacteria; kingdom Pseudomonadati; phylum Bacteroidota; class Sphingobacteriia; order Sphingobacteriales; family Sphingobacteriaceae; genus Rubrilithobacter; species Rubrilithobacter danxiaensis. The sequence continues at coordinate 29,334 of NZ_JBKOPS010000018.1, read as the reverse complement.
CAGGGAGGAAAATACTACCGAAGTCAACTCGTATGAGGAATTTAAAAAAGTTCTGGATGAGAAAGGCGGATTTATTTCAGCGCACTGGGACGGGACACCGGAAACGGAACAACGAATAAAAGAAGAAACCAAAGCAACTATTCGTTGTATTCCACTAAATAATAAAGCAGAAGAAGGCGTTTGCATGTTTTCAGGAAAACCTTCTAAGCAAAGAGTGTTGTTTGCAAGAGCTTATTGATTTGTATAGTTATCCGATGATTACAATTCATCGGATAACTATATTTTCTTTTATCTGTTTCTTCTGCCTGGCAAGTAGATCTGAAAACCTAAAGCAACTCCTAGTCCGGAGATTCCGCCGCCGGTATTGATATCCGCTTTTGTATAGTTGTAACCCAGCGTACCTTCCAAAGCAACGTTTCTTACAACAAAATGAGCGTACCCGGCTTGCGCTCCTAAAAGCAGTGATACGGGCTCATCCTGCTGGCTGTCTTTCATTGAACTTCCTGCAATACCCGCATTTACCTGTCCGAACCATCTTCCTGTAGGACTTGAACCTTCCGGAAGGTAGTAGCGGATAAAAGGAGTAACTCCATAATTTACTGTATTTCCTCCGTCGTAAGCACTTAAACCCAATATAACCTGAGCGCCTATCGCTGTGCGATTATTAACAAAATAACCTGCCTGAGGCGCTATATTGATGTTAAAGGTTTCGGTAGAGAAGTTGAAACCTAAAGAGCCTACACTTCCACCAACCAACCAGTTGCCGGCAGCTATAGAAGTTGCCGCTGTTGCCGACGAGGTTTGTGGGGTAGTGGTAGTTACCTGGGCCAGAGCCGGAAGCATAGCGACCGAGAAAGCTGTGATTAATAATAAACGTTTCATAAGCATGATTTTTAATTGTAAATACTAAAAAGGGAACATGCACAAAACATCATTGTTTCTATTTTTTCAAGCTTTTTGCTGTAAAATATCAGACTTCAAGCAAATAGAATGGAGTAGTGTAACCGGCCTTTTGCAGAATCGGTTTTGCGACGTTAAAAACCCTTACCCCTCCTGATGTTTCGCCTTCTAAAGTCCCTACATGTGCATGGCCGTGAAAGGCTGCCACTACATTCCTTCTGCTTAAAGGTTCGGCCAGGCGGGATGAGCCGAGGAAAGGGAATATTTGCTCCGGTTCGCCTATAACTGTGGCTTTTATGGGGGAGTAATGCAAAACCGCAATTTTTTTAATATTTTCATATTCCTGATCCAGGCGTGCAAGTGCCCTGTCTAAATGAAGTGCTTCATCAACAGCTTCCTGTACAAATGCTTTCATTGCTCCTTCACCAAACATAGAGAGCATATGATGATCAAACCCGCCCCCAAATCCTTTTACTCCTGCAAACCCCACTCCAGCAATAACAATGGCTTCTCCGTCGAGTATATGCACGTTGTCGTTCTGGACGATCTGTCTGATCAGTTTATGCCTTCCTTTTTCGTAGTCGTGGTTTCCCAAAACTCCAACTACCGGAATGGAACAGGCTTTTAATTCTTCAGAAAGCAATTGAGCTTCGCCTTCGTCGCCTGTGTCTGTCAAATCACCGCAAATTAAAAGTACGTCAGCCTGTCGGGAAGCTTCCTTGAAATATTCTGTCCATTTCCCTTTATCAGTTTCACGGACATGAATATCGCCTACAGCGGCAATTCTGATCTTTTTATTCTCTTCGGTCATAGCTATATGGTTTTGATGGTAGTTACCTTATAATCCCATTCTTTAATATCAATCTTATATTGGGTTTGATCGATAATTGGCCCTCTGGAAACTTTTTCCAATGCAGCAGGGATATCGTATTGTTCTTTTGCTCGCTCTATTAATTCATCAAAAAGCCATCTGGGAATTATTTCGTGATAATCTGCCGGATAAACAAACTGAAAGATGAGTATCTGTGACAGCAGTAAATGCCAATGCTGATCCAAGCGGAATAGCAAGCGCTTCCAGTCAAGATTTTTACCGTATTTCAGCAAAATATGATTGATGTCGGCTCCGTCAAACCGTTCCCTGTTCTGAACGTATATTTTACACCAGATAAGTTCTTCTGCGGGAATGAACTTAACAGCCACTCCAGCAAATTCACCATTTGTTGCATGCTGATACCAACTGTCATCTACACGGCAAATGTTATTTACTGTATCAAAGATGATGTCAATAAAATATTCTCCTTTAAAAATTTTAGCCAGCCAGCGGGCATCTGTCAGTTCGGTTCGGAATCCTTTATCTGCAAAGAACTTTAGTATCTTAGGATATTCGCTTGATTTGCAGAAAACATCCAAGTCTTTTGTATCCCGATAAATGCCCGTGTAATTGAACATGGCGAAAGCTCCACCTAACATAAAGTCGGCTCCGCTTTCATGTAATAATTCAAGTGCTTCTCTATAAAAAGCGTGAGCTTCCTGTCTTTGCTCGTCTGTTGTGATCATGGTTTATTTTATTTGATAAAATATTTAATAACCTCATTCTGTTTGCCTGATAAGTTTTTTTGTTCAGAATTAACGTAAATGATTTCATTATCATAGTTTGAGAAATTATATGCCAGCACAGAGGAGCTAAATCGGGAAGTGTGTTTCACAATTATTGGCAAGGTAATTGGAGTATTTATCAAAATAATTATTAATCTATCTACGGAGGACAAAACATGGCAACTAATTTAAATCCCGCTCACACAGAAGGACCAGTAGCAAAAGCTATCGAAGAACAAACAGCAAAATTACCTTCCGACACCTTTTTATGGCTGGCATTAGGTTCAATGGGAGTTTCATTAACACTTCAACTATTAAAGCAAAAAAATAAAAGTCTATTTGTAGGACAATGGGCAGCTCCTTTCCTGCTTTTAGGTCTTTATAATAAACTCGTGAAACTTGAAGGCCACGATTAAAAGAATTTTTGGTTTAGTTTTGAGTTAAGTATTTATTCTTCCGCTCTGTTAGGGGCGGAAGAATAATCAATTTTTACATTCTAATACTATGGAAAATACGATAAATAATTTGCCTCCAGATCCCGATGATGACAAGGAAAGGAATGATACAGCTGGCCCTGATGACGATACTATAGGAGAAAATACAGAGCTTACACCCCTGGCTAAAGATATATTAAAGGATAAAGATCAGAAGGTTGAGGCTAAAAATAACCAGGAAAACAAAGACTTTTCAGGAGAAGATGGGTAGAGGTACTCTGCATGATTCAAGAATTCCAAACTTGGTAAATTCCTTAAATATTTTCTTTCTGAGATAATTTTTTTTAAAAAGGTAGTTTAAAATGATATAGAAGAGGATCTGTAACAAACAATTCTTAACCTGAATGCGTTAGTTTTTTGTTAGCGATTAATTCTTCTTCTATGAAAAAATCATTTTTACTATCCCTTTTTGCTGTTTCGATCTTAATTTCTGCCTGTACAAAAGATAAACTTCCTGGACCTGCTGAAGATTATAAAGAAATAATTGAAAAAAGATCTGTTTGGTATATGTTTGACGAGATGCATCAATATTCTGATTCATCTGATCAATCTGTGGTAAATGATAGTATCCATTATGCAGTTCCAACCGGTACAAAATACATATTCAAAGATGATAAACTGCAGGTAGGGTCAGCAACCTATAACTACTATTTTGTGGTAAGTAATGGAAAAAATTTCATTTCTATTTTCCCCGAAGGTAAACCGAGTCAGTTAAATACATTTGAAATAATTTCTGCCGATTCTAAGTTGATGAAGTGGCAGCAGATTCAGAAAGACGTAAGCTATAATAACAAGTCAGGACTTAAGGGAATTTATAAAGTGAATTTCCATTGTCCTTGTACTGAATAAGATTAAAAAGGGCTGGTAGTTACTTTCTGCCAGCCTTATAATTTAATTCAGTCTTTAATTTTTACTGCCTGTTTTGCAATTTTTGACGAGATAAATTCTGCCATCCGACTTTGTAAAAATGTACAGGTCATTTTTCAGGCCTAGTCCAAAACGCAAGTCAGTTTTTTTATTTCCGGTACTTTCCCTGAAAGTTGTTTTCTGGCCATCAAGCTCAATTTTTACTTCTTTAACGGGTGTTTGTTTCCCAGGTATTAACTGGCTATTTTCCACAAAGAAAACACGTCCGCTCACAATATCGCCAAAGATATATTTATCCTTTAATACAGGAACACGACTGGAGTTATAAACAAAGCCTCCCGAAATTGCATTGCCTTCATCGTGGTCAAACTGTGCAACAGGATAGGTATAGTTGAATTTTTTATCGTTTTCAGGAAGCGGATAAACTCTATCCATTTGGCCCTTATAATTTAAAAGAAAAGTCCCTTCTCTTGCAGGCCAGCCATAGTCGGCACCGGCTTTCCCGATGTTGAGTTCTTCAATATTGGTAAGGCCGATATCTGAAATTATCATCTTGCCATCCGCTGCCCAGCTAATTCTGTTGGGGTTGCGGAAACCTCTGCAAAAAATTTCTGCTAATGTGTTTGGGTTGTTATCTTTAGCAAAAGGGTTTGATGCAGGAATTCCGTACTGCTTGTTTTTGCTGTTTCTGCCTAAAGGGTCGATGCGTAAAACTGAACTCCAAATTGTTCTGGGACTGTTGCAGATGAAAGGATATTTTGCTTCGGCAGCGCCACCATCGCCGATTCCAATATATAATAAGCCATAGTCAGGACTACCGGGTTTAGCTAAAGGATTAAAGGTTATTTCCTGCATACCATGAATGAAATTTACCATGTTTACCCTCATTATTTCCCTGCCTGTTCCTGCGAAGGTTGCTACGTTCGGATCTGTTATCTTCCATTCGGTAAGAACCCATTGCAGGGTTACCGGAATAGAATCGGCAAAAGCGAAATCGGCCGGTGCTACATTTGCCTTTTCTGTATGGGAAGTATAGAATAAGCCATTTTTATAAAAATCAGGATGAAAAGCAAAACTTCCAAACCCGGTAGCCAGGCCCGGAGCGTCTATAAATCCCGGCCGTTCTTTGCGAATGTCCATGAAAATTTTCAGCTCTTTGTTGTCCATTTCATATATTACACCACGTAATTCCTGAATAAATACACGGTCTTTTTTTCCTGGCAGAACGGTCATCTTGTTAATTCTTGCCAAAGGAATCTTTTCAGCTGTAGCGGGAGCTTTTATAATTTCTTCAAGCTCAAGTGTTAGTCCCGATTGTGGTATTTTTGCCGGTATAGGATCTTTAATTGCTGCCCCTAAAAAAGCATTATCTGCTGTAGAAGTGCTTTTGTGGATACTTATATATGATAAAAGTGCATCTACGTCAGCATTACTCAATGAAGAAAAAGGAGGCATGTACTGATTATATTGTTCAAAAAGCATTTTTCCCCTCGTATCTCCGCTTTGTATTACCTGCTGCGCATTGTGGATAAACTTCTTTAACCATTGTGTTGGAACCTCCTGTGCTACTCCGCTTAGGTTTGGCCCTATTCCTCTCTGATGAAAATTATGACAACCAGCACAATTGTTTTTAAATAAAATCTCGCCTTTGGTTACCTCGTTTGTATCTGTAAGAGCAATTGATGTAGGCTTTAATTCTCTTGGGGAAGATGATGGAACGTATGGGTGGCTGTTTTTATTGATACCCGCGTAAAAAAGGAAAAATATAAAAAGCAATAAGATCAGCACTTTAGGATAGCCGGGTTTAAAATTCATTAGTTTAAGCAGTTTGGTTGCTATTAAAATAAATTTAATAGCAAAAAATACAGGAATTAACAGTTAGAATCTGATTGTGAAATCAAAAATAATAATTCCCATTAGAAAAGGAATAGAAAGATAGCCTGATATAAGCCAATCAGAACTGGTGTTGAGGACAGGTAACCTTATAATGATTGTTTAATAATAAGCCTAAAACAATTTCGTGCGAACCACGGCTAACTGATTTTAACTCTGAGGTTGTAAAATCATAGGAGTAACTGAAGTTGAAAAGATGGCTGAGGTTAAAACCTGCCATAGCTGCAAAAGAATCGTTTACACGATAACTGCCGCCTAGCCAGAATTTATCCTGGAACGCGAGTTTGACATTGGTATCAAATGAAACCGGTGCAGGAGATACAAATTTGACCATGAGGGAAGGAATAGCTGCAATATTTTCTCCCATAAAGAGTTTATAGCCGGCTGTAGTAAAAAAATGAGGACTAAGTTTACCCGGATCTGAAGAACTTTCATCACCGAAAGTCAATTTCTGTCCTAATAATTGCTGGCCAGAAATTCCGGCAAAAAAACGAGGGCCATACAACCATATGCCTGCGCCCAGATCCGGTTTTAGCTGGCTGCTTTCGCCTGTTATAGCAGGATCAATGCTTCCCGGATCTCCAACGCTTATTTTAGAAACATCCAGGTTGATTTTTGATATTCCGGCTGCAACTCCTACTGCAAAATTGACCTGTTCACTTAATCCCAGGTGATACGCGTAGGTTATATTTAGGTCAGTACGGCTTATTGGCCCGGCTTTATCAATTACTGCATGCATGCCCACTCCGTGATGAGGTTCGGCAGCCATATAACTTTGCACGTAGCTGCGGTTCATTGGGTTATTGCCATCAGAGGAAAATGAGTTGGCATTGCTGTAAATGAAGTTTCTTCCGATAGGGGCGTTGACGGAGATATAAGTTGTTACAGGTGCGCCGTCAAGCCCGTTCCATTGGTTTCGGTAGCCGCCTTTTACATCTATATAACTTTCAATACCGCTTAAAGCGGGATTAAGTAAATAATTATTAAATATATATTGAGTGTACTGAGGGCGTTGCTGCGCTGTTATGGATTGTGTGGAGAGTAATAAAAATAGAAAACCGAACAGCCTTTTCATCAATAAAAAATGAAATTATAAAAGCTCTAATATAATGAAAAACTTATATTGAAAGGCAACTATTTATCTTTAAGAACAGCTTTTATGCTGATTTGGGATATTTTTTAAACCAGCTATTAATTTTCATCTGGATAACTCCTAAAAATGCTTCCCGGAAAATGCGTGTACTCATCTTCGAGGTGCCTTCGGTTCTGTCGGTAAAGATGATAGGAACTTCTACCACTTTAAAACCGCATTTAATGGCTGTAAATTTCATTTCTATCTGGAAAGCATAACCTACAAAACGGATTTTATCCAGATTAATGGTTTGAAGAACAATTCGCCTGTAGCATTTAAAACCGGCAGTAGCATCCCGAATACTGATTCCTGTTATAAACCGGACATAAGAAGATGCAAAGTATGACATCAGCACACGGCTCATCGGCCAGTTTACTACATTTACCCCTTTTACATATCTCGATCCTATTGCAACATCAGCTCCTGCATTGCAGGATTCCCGTAAGCGGACAAGGTCATCGGGATTGTGAGAAAAATCGGCATCCATTTCAAAAATATACTCATAATCTCTTTTAAGTGCATATTTAAAGCCGTGGATATAAGCTGTGCCCAATCCTTGTTTCCCTTTTCGTTCTTCCAAATGCAGTTTACCAGAAAATTCGCCTTGTAAATGTTTTACAATCCCTGCGGTTCCGTCTGGCGAGCCATCATCCACAATTAAAATATGAAAAGGAACAGATAATGAAAAAACTTTTCGAATGATTTTTTCAATGTTCTCCTTTTCGTTGTAAGTGGGAATTATAACTAGGCTATCAGATAACACGGATAATTTTTGGACGAATATAAGAAACAAACAAAAAAGCACAGCCTTGCTGTGCTAAATAATGTTATTGTCCGTGAGGCGCATTGGAGGCAGTGAGCACTTCATCCTCCGGCTCTGCTATATAACTTCGTTCTTTTAAACGTGGTGATACAAAAAGGTAAACCACAATAAAGACACTTATCAAACCGACAAAGAACCAGTAATAGCTGGCGCCCTGTAAATGAGCGAAAAAACCATTGTTTGAGATACTGCTGTTAACCAATGCTGTAAATACGTTACCAACTGCAACTGTAAGTAACCAGATTGCGGTCATGGTGCTTTTCATTGATTTAGGACTTTGAGTATAAGCATATTCCAATCCGGTTATTGAAACCAGAACTTCACCTGCCGATAAGATCATATATGCCAGAATTTGCCACCAGACAGAAGGATGCCTGCCGTGGTCTATTTCGTTTTGAAGCAGTGCAATAATTACAAAGGACAATGCGGTTAATACCAGTCCTGCACCTATGCGGCGAAGGGGAGTGGTTTTAAGCCCCATACGATCAAAGAAAGGGTAAATTCCGTAATTGAAAATTGGTATAAACAGCAGCAGGAAAATCGGATTTACTGTTTGTACCTGTTCAGGCAATAAGGTAAATCCTGCAATCCGTAAATCTAATTTCGTTGCCTGCAATACCCATTCAGAAAGGTTTTGATCCCACATTGCCCAAAATATTGGAATAAATGCAAAAACAGCCATTACCCTGTAAACCGCCTTAATACCTTCTACTTTTTCTGAATCAAATTTCTCCTTTGCTACATCCAGTAAAGACATTCCTTTCTTTCTTTTTCCTGCATTGAATAAGGCATACAGAGAAATAAAAACAAAATTATCTTTCTTTATACCAGATGGCGGAACTCTGACATACTGCTTGCGTCCCAAAAAGAAAATAACGGTAGCTAATGCCATTAAAATTCCGGGAATTCCAAAAGCCCATGAAGCCCCGTATGCCGCGTACACCCAGGGAATAAGAATAGTGGAAATAACAGATCCGGCATTAATGCTGAAATAAAACCAGCCATATACTTTAGACATCAGATGCTGGTTTTTTTTGTCGAACTGATCTCCAACATTCGCCGAAACGCAAGACTTAATTCCCCCTGCACCTATTGCTATCAGTATCAGTCCATACCTGAACCATTCAAGATTGGTATCAAATAATGCGAGAAAAAGATGTCCGATACAGTAAATAACAGATACATACAAAATGACCTTATATTTCCCGAAAAACCAATCGGCCATAATAGCGCCTACAAAAGGCAGGGTATAAGCCAGAGAAACAAAAAAATGGGTAGCTTCATTGGCCTGGGCTTCGGCCACGTTCTGCATAGCGGGATTAAGGGAGGGATTGAAAAACTGTGCCACCAGAAAAGTAGCAAGGATGGAACGCATGCCGTAAAAACTGAATCTTTCTGCTGCTTCGTTCCCAATAATATAAGGAATACTTTGCGGGTAGGAGCCTTTATTTAATTTATCTTCCTGTATCTCACTTTTCATGTTTGTTTTTTAATAAAGGGGCCAAAGTACCCCAAATTCAACTTTCAAAAACTATTTCAGCAAATATTTTACAATCGCTTACAGGTTCTCCACAATAAAATCCGTCATTCTTTTATACAGATGAATGGTTGTGTTGCCCCCGTAAATTCCATGATTTTTATTTGGATAATAGGCTTGTTCAAATTGTTTATTTGCTTGAATTAAGGCTTCTGAAAGCATAACGCTGTTCTGAAAATGAACATTATCGTCGCCGGTTCCATGAACCAGAAGAAACTTTCCTTTTAATTTATCAGCAAAGTTAATGGGAGAGTTCTGGTCGTATCCTTCCGGATTTTCCTGTGGGGTTTGCAAGTAACGTTCGGTATAAATGGTATCATAAAATCTCCAGGTAGTAACAGGAGCTACAGCTATTGCAGCTTTAAATACACCGGCGCCTTTGGTGATACATAAAGAAGACATGTAGCCGCCATAACTCCAGCCCCAGATCCCGATTCTTGACGGATCTACATAGGATTGCGAAGCCAGCCATTTTGCCGCTTCAATCTGATCAATAGTTTCGTATTTGCCCAGTTGTTTATACGTCAGTTTCTTAAACTCTGCACCCCTGAAACCTGTTCCGCGGTTATCAACACATACTACAATATATCCCAATTGGGCTAAATAATTGAACCACGCTTTTCTTGTACCGCCCCAGCTGTCACTTACATTCTGGCTTCCCGGGCCTCCATATACATACATTAAAACCGGGTACTTTTTTGATCCGTTAAATGCAGGAGGTTTTATCATGTACCCGTTCAGCGAAATTCCTTCAGATGTTTTAAAGGTGAAAAATTCGGTAGGGGTGATATTGTATGCTTTTAATCTTTGCTCTAACGCTTCGTTGTCTTCCAGTGTTCTTATCAGTTTTCCCGATTTATCATGCAGTGTAGTTAATGAAGCAGAGTTGCTGGTGCTGTGTGTTAAAATATAATAACTGAAATCCTCACTGAAAACGGCGTTGTTTGTGCCTTCCAGCGTGCTGATCTTCTTTTTGTTAGTTCCGTTAAGTGAAATGGAATACACGTCCCTTTTAAGCGGAGAACTTTCTGCCGACTGGTAGTAAATCCGGTTGTTTTTTTCATCTATGCCATAAACGTCAGTAACTTCCCAGTTGCCTTTTGTAACCTGGTTGATAATCTTCCCACTCAGATCGTATAAATAAATATGGTTAAATCCATCACGCTCGCTTACGTTGATGAACTGCTTTCCATTATCTAAAAAACGAAGCTGCTCTTTTTCAATATCAATATAATACTTATCATTTTCTGTTAAAATAACTTTCGACTCGCCTGAATTAGCATTGACAAGCAGATAATCCAATTTATTCTGATGCCTGTTGAGACGTAGTACGAAAAGGCTTGCCGGACTTTTTGTCCATCTTATTCTTGGAATGTATTGATCTTTTTCGGGCCCAACGTTTACATTTTTGGTTGTTTTATCAGCAAGGTTGTAAATATGGATACTAACAACCGAATTGTTTTCTCCGGCCTTGGGATATTTATATCGGTATTCAGTAGGATAGAGGCCCTCGTATAAGGTCATGGAAAATTCCGGAACATGCGATTCGTCAAATTTATAGAAAGCTATTTTTTTACTGTCTGGACTCCAGAAAAATGCCTTTGCAAAAGAAAATTCTTCTTCATAAACCCAATCAGATCCTCCGTTTATAATCCCGTTGAATTTTCCGTCAGTGGTTATTTGAGTTTCTTCTTTGGTGTTTAAATCTTTAATGAAAATGTTATTGTCTCTTACAAAAGCAACTTTAGAACCATCGGGAGAGAAGGTAGCATACATTTGTTTTCCGTTTGCAGATACTTCAATTATCTCTTTTGTTTTTAAATCGTAAACAAAGTAAGAAGCACGTGTTGAATGACGATAGATAGCTTCTTCGTCTTTGGCAATGAGTGCCTTGCTTTCATTTGCATCAAAATCTGTACTTACGGGAAGGGTATTGCCGTTATAATTTAAATCCTTTTGAGAAAATAGTACGGTTGCAGTTTTCCCGTCGCTGTAATTGTTTTTAGCTACGTAACTTTCTCCTTTGTTATCAGTTTCTATCGAAACATAGGTTTTACCGTCTTTCATGGAGTGCAGGCCACTTACTGTCTGCTGGGCGAAAAGCCCTTTCTTAAAAATATCTTCTAATGTGATATCTTTTTTTGTTTGGGCAGAAACAGAGCCGGCAAATAAGAGGAGTATTAAAATTTTCTTCATTTAGTTTAGGGAAATAAGATAAAGTTGAGGTGTATTAATAAAGCTTTCTTTTAGTTACGTTGGCAGGTTTTTTGGGATCATTGAAATTTTCGTCGTTATTATTGGGAGGGTTTTTTAAACGAAGGTCTTCCTCCAGCTTCCAGCGACCGTTAACGAGTTTTAATCCGTCATAAGACATGTCCGGTCCGTACATATCAAATTTTTCTTTCATTTTAGGATCAGGAGGAGCGAGGTGGTCAAAAACAATCATTCCTTCTTTAGGCAGATAGTTCAATAACATGGAAACCTGTCTGCTGTATTCAAAAATTACCCGTTTATTGTCTTTTTTCTCTTTTCCGGCATCGAAAACAGGCATCCCAAATACGGCCTTATCATCTTTAAAATACAAAGCTTCTATTACTTTTTTAGTGGTTTTCGGAGAATTTCCTTTCCAGCCGAGCAAAATATAATAGGGTGTTTTTACATTGTAAGTAACCGGGATAATTTTGTAATACTGAGCTCCATACCAGTTTTCATTTGAAGTAACGGTATCAGCCGGATCTTTTATAGTTGAAGTATAATCTACCAGTGGAAACATTTTTAATTTACCATCCGGATAATTCATTTGGATTGTTCCATAATAACGGTAACTACCATCATTATTTAGCACATGCCATGTAAATATGCGGAAGCGCATATCGGAAGAAGTAAGTATAGAAACGGTTTTTAACGAATCAAAATCATAATTAAATGAATTCGGAACCTTTAAGGCACTTATCAGCGTTTTTATAAATTTATAATTGTTGTTGTATCGTTCCGGTTCGTTTTCATTATTGATAACCTGGTAACTGATACGTCGAAGGCTGTCTTCATAAACCTGTAACTGATGCTTAAATTTTGCAGGATCTGAATGCTGGGCAAAAATTGAGTGTGAAATACAGGTAAGAAAGAAGATAATATATGCTGTTCTTTTCATCTTAATTCAAATTCTCTATGATAATGGCACTTGCACCGCCACCGCCATTACAGATGGCAGCACAGCCGATACGGCCTTGATTCTGTTGTAAAACCGAGAGGAGTGTAACGATAATCCGGGCACCTGAAGCACCAAGTGGATGGCCTAAAGAAACAGCTCCTCCGTTTACATTTACTTTTGCAGGATCAAGATTAAGTGCTTTGTTGTTTGCAAGGGAAACTACCGAGAAAGCTTCGTTTATTTCAAAAAAATCAATAGCCTTTGATTCTAATCCCGCCTTTTTAAGAGCAATCGGAATAGCTTTGGAAGGAGCAGTGGTGAATTTTTCCGGCTGTTGCTGTGCATCTGCAAAAGATAGGATCCGGGCTAAAGGTTTTACACCTAACTGTTCTGCTTTTTCTTTACTCATCAATACCAATGCTGCAGCTCCGTCATTAAGAGTAGATGCATTTGCAGCGGTAACAGTTCCATCAGGCTTAAAAACAGGTTTTAATACAGGGATTTTATCAAACTTAACTGTAGCAGGCTCTTCATCTTCTGAAATAAGCGTCAGGGAGCCCTTACGGTCTTTTATTTCAATTGGAATAATTTCGTTTTTGAACTTACCTTCTCTTTGCGCCAGCTGCGACCGCCTGTACGATTCTATTGCATAAGTATCCTGTTCTTCCCGGCTGATATTACAATCTACAGCACAAAGTTCTGCCGCAGAACCCATGTGAAAGTTATTGTACACATCCCAGAGGCCATCTTTTACCAGTCCGTCTATTAGCTGTCCGTTACCTAATTTATATCCGTTTCTGGCATGGTCTAAATAAAAAGGAACATTACTCATGCTTTCCATGCCTCCGGCAATAACTGTGTCATTATCCCCGAGAGCAAGACTCTGAGTTGCCAGCATTACAGCTTTCATTCCCGATGCGCAAACTTTATTTATGGTTGTTGCGGGAATATCGGGCAATCCTGCAAATTTTGCTGCCTGCGTAGCTGGAGCCTGACCAAGATTAGCAGACATTACGTTCCCCATATACACTTCTTGAACGTCATTAGGTGCGATTTTTGCCCGCTCTACTGCTGCTTGTATTGCAAAGGCCCCCAGTTGGGTGGCAGAAAGCGAAGAAAGATTTCCGCCAAAGCTTCCAATAGGTGTTCTTACTGCTGAAATAATGTAAACATCTTTCATCCCGCTTGTATTTTGAAATACTATCTCTATTTTACTACAGCTTAATTTGATGTAAGTTTTACGCAAACATCGTAAATCAGATTCAAAAAAAGCCTTTCGGAAAATTATTTCCGAAAGGCCAATCTACCCTTATTTAAAACCTATATTATGAAAACTAAGTAATTGACTATAAAAGTTTACAAAGGATTAGTTGTATAACTTTTGTTACAAAGAGAGATGAGTAAAGCGAACTAATTTTGAAGCATGGCAGAAGATCTGAAAATTATTAAAGGGAATAAAGAGGAGCAATACACCGCGATTATTCCTCAAATCCAGGCTTTGATAGCCTGTGAAGAAGATGTTATTGCAAATCTGGCAAATGTGTGCGCTGCATTGAAAGAACAATTCAACTTTTTCTGGGTAGGTTTTTATCTTGTTAAGAAGAATGAACTGGTGCTGGGGCCTTTTCAGGGTCCGGTAGCTTGTACCCGGATACAAAAAGGAAAGGGCGTTTGCGGAACATCCTGGCAGCAGAAACAAACGCTTATTGTTCCGGATGTAGCTGATTTTCCCGGTCATATTGCCTGCAGCTCGTTTTCACAATCGGAAATAGTTGTACCGATTATAGTAAACGAAGAAGTTGTTGCGGTGTTGGACGTAGACAGTGAAAAGCTTAACGATTTTGATGAGACAGATAAAAAATACCTGGAAGAGATTGTTTCATTACTGATTTTTTAATCGCTTATATATTAATGAAACTTTCGCAGGAATATTATCAGCAGGAAGATGTTGTTTTTATAGCTGAAGACCTTTTGGGAAAACAACTATTTACATATATAGATGGTGAATTAACAGGTGGTACTATTGTTGAAACCGAAGCATATAAAGGACCTGAAGACAGAGGATCTCATGCCTGGAACAATAAAAGAACACCCAGGAATGAAATGATGTATGCTGCGGGAGGCGTGGTGTATATGTATATCTGCTATGGCATACACGACATGTTAAATATTGTAACAGGAAAAGAAAATACTTCACATGCGATCTTAATCAGAGCCATGCAACCTGCTGTTGGAGTAGAACTTATGCGGCAGAGGCGAGCTCTTTTTAACAACGACGAGCGTTTATGCCAGGGCCCCGGAGCACTTGCAAAAGCGCTTGGATTAAGTAAAAAACAAAACGGTTGTTCTTTATCCGGAGAAGAAGTATGGATTGAGGAGGTTGGAAATAAAATTACGCCCGATCAAATTATCAGATCACCCAGAGTGGGAATGAATTTTGAAGGGCCGTACAAAAGTATTCCCTGGCGCTTTTATATAAAACGTAATAAGTTTGTCAGCAAACCCAGAATAGCCTGACTAACTGATAAAAAATCTTTACAGAAACATCCTGGGTATCTTCCTGTTTTGCTTCAAAAGAAGCATTAAAATGGAAAATAATAGTAGTACTGAGTTAGAAAAATTAAAGGAACTTATTGAAGAGGTACAAATAGCTATGCTATGTACAAAATATGAAAATAAGCTGCAGGCACGTCCCATGTCTACCGCCAAAGTGGATGAGGACGGTAGTATCTGGTTTTTTACCAATGAATATTCCTGTAAAGCAGAACAGGTGGAGGATGATCCTGAAGTTTGCCTGGCATATTCAAGTCCATCCAAAAATAGCTATGTAAGTGTGCTTGGTAAGGCGCAGCTGGTGGATGATAAAACCAGAATGGAGGAGTTTTGGAACCCGGCTGTAAAAGCATGGTTCCCCCAGGGGCTGGAAGATGCGAAACTTGTTTTGTTGAAAGTGAAACCGTACCAGGCTGAATACTGGGACAGCAGTTCAAGCAAGATGGTCACACTTTTTAATATGCTTAAAGCGGTGGTTACCGGGGAGAAATACGATGAAGGCGAACATGGCAAAATAAATCTGTAAATTTTACTATTCATGTTTTTGGTATTCCTGAATAATATCATCTTTATCAGACGATATTATGCTGAAGATAGCGTTTGATCCCGTTTATATTTATCCTCTGCCAGAAGGACATCGCTTTCCTATGCTCAAATATGAACTGATTCCGGAGCAATTATTGCACGAGGGGTTGATTCAAAGAGAGAATTTGTTTTCACCGGGAATGCCGGATGAAGACAACATTCTTTTAACTCATGATAAAGAATACTGGGAAGCTTTAAGGGATGTGAAACTGTCTCCAAAAGAACAAAGGCGTATAGGATTTCCTTTGTCTGATTTATTGATTGAAAGAGAAACTCGCATTGCCCAGGGTACTATCGACGGCTGCTTTTTTGCAAAAAAATATGGTATCGCTTTTAATGTGGCAGGCGGCACGCACCATGCAGGCAGCAACTGGGGAGAAGGATTTTGCTTGTTGAATGATCAGGCAATAGCTGCAAATTATTTACTCTATGCTAAACTGGCTGAAAAAATACTGATTATAGATCTGGATGTTCATCAGGGAAACGGAACAGCAGAAATATTTAAACAGGAACTTCGTGTTTTTACTTTTTCTATGCACGGAGAAAAAAACTTTCCTTTTCATAAAGAGAAATCAGATTTAGATATCGGGCTGGAAGATGGTATCACTGATGAAAAGTATTTGTCTATCCTAAAAATTCATTTACCTGTAGTTATACAGCAGCATCAACCGGATTTTATTTTTTACCTATCTGGTGTTGATGTACTTGCTACTGATAAATTAGGAAAGTTATCTCTTAGCAGAGAAGGATGTAAGGAGCGAGACCGCTTTGTTTTGTCGCTTGCAAAAAAACATAATATCCCTGTTCAGGTAAGCATGGGCGGAGGTTATTCTGCCCGCATCAACGATATTGTTGAAGCACATTGCAATACTTTTCGGGAAGCTTTCCATATCTATTTCTGATTTTAAAATTTAAGGCCTGATTCTATTAATTGAAAATATGACAAACCTACCTGTTAACCATTTGTAGTTAGTTAGAAGATTAATAAAAATTCATTTATCTATTAAAAACGACAATTATGAAAAAGTTAAGTTTGTTAGTGGCAGTACTTTTAACGGCAGTGACAATTGATTATGCAAGTGCACAAACAACCGGAACTACTACTCAGGATCCTGCAAAAAAATCAACCACCGGTACTACTACTCAAGGTACAAGGACAGATACCGTGAATAAAAGTACCTGGAGCAAAAGTGACACCACTACTGTGATAGGAACTACCAAAAAGAAATCGGGAGTGGGCACTACAGAAAATGGAACAGGCACCATGGGTAGCGGAACCAATCAGTCAGGAACAAGTGGTACAGGAAGTACAATGGGCACCGGATCAAATACTTCCGGCTCCGGAACAAACAGTACCGGTACTAAGAAAGAACCAGATAACGGAACAACCGGTAATGGAACTAATTCAGGAACAAGTACCGGAAGCGGAACAGGTTCGGGAACCGGTACCGGCTCAGGGTCTGGCAATGGCAATTCGGGCCATTAATTTTATACGGTAACGTAATAAAAGGCTGAATCAAAAATGGTTCGGCCTTTTATTTTATTGACTATATCGGCCGCTTCTTTCCATTGATTTTGACAAACGATGGAAGCGTATAAAAAGCAATCCCGCCGAAACCAACAGGCCAAAAGTTAGTCCAAACCAAATACCCACCGGCCCGGCCTTAAGTATAATTCCTAAAATATACGCAATGGGTATTCCCACAACCCAATAAGCGAGGAAAGTAATAAATGTAGGTATATTCACATCGCCAATCCCCCGTAAAATTCCAAGACCTACTACCTGTGCGCCATCAAATAATTGAAAAATTCCTGCTATAATTAACAGGTGTGAAGCAATGGAAATAACGGCCCTGTCGGAAGTGTATATCCACGGTAGATATGAATTTAAGGCTATAAAAATAATAGCTGTAACACTCATAAACGCCAGCACAATATGATAATTTGAAATTGCAGATTTTCGCAGTTCTGCATAATCTTCTCTACCGAAGTTATGGCCGGTTTGAATTGTGGCAGCTGCAGAAATTCCGCTAGCCATCATATAGGTCATAGAAGCCATAGCAATAGCCACCTGGTGGGCTGCCTGCGGTACCGGTCCGATGGTTCCCATTAAAATTGCAGCGCCGCTAAAGGCACTGATCTCAAAAGTATATTGTAAAGCAACCGGAGCTCCGATTTTTAAAATTCCCATCGATTTTAGTTTGTTGACGCTGCTCAATTTAAAACCCCGGAGGTAGTTTTTAAACTTTTCTGACTTAAATACATAAAAAGACATTACTACTGCCATTAATGTCCGGTCAATCAATGTGCTTAAACCCACACCTCTTACTCCCATCGGTTGTATTCCGAACATTCCTTTTACGAAAATAATACCCAGGCAAATGTTAAGGATATTGCCGATTATGGAAATCCTCATGGCTTGTTTAGTGAATCCTAAACCTTCAGCAAATTGCTTAAAGGTATTGAAGATCATTAATGGGATCAGCGAAAGGCTCAGAAGTCCGAGATATGGTTTGGCCTGCACTACTACTTCAGGAGCTTGGTCCAGATGGTCAATAAATAACAAAAGGCCAAAGTAGATAAGAAGGAATAAAAGTGCGGCAACAACAAGATTTATAATCAGGCTGTTTAACAGTAGTACGCCGCATTCTTTACTTTCATTTCGCCCGTTCGATTGTGCAATAAGGGGTGTAAGGCCATAAGCTATTCCTATACCGATCATCATTACAATGGTAAAAACACTATTTACAAGCGAAACAGCTGCAAGAGGAATGGTGCCGGCAAAATGCCCTACAACAATACTGTCTGCGGTATGTACTAAGGTGTGTCCAAGCTGAGAGATCATTACCGGAACGGCAAGTTTTAAATTGCTGGTATAATGATTTTTGTATTTGATGTAGAGCTGTTTCACAAATAGAATATAAGATGTGTTCGTTCGGGTCTAAATCAGGAAGCTGTATAAAATTCCTCTTTTTCTGTGGTATGAAGCCTTATAACTCCTGATAGTACCAGATTTACAAGAATTTTCTGTGCCCGTCTTCTTGAAAGATTAAGCATTTTACTGTATTCACGTGCCGTTATTCGTTCGTTTATTTCCAGGTATTCAAGCAGTGCCTTTTCTTTAGATGAATATTCAATAAATACCCCTTCTTCTTTGTTGCTGCCTTTTAATACATCAACTACAATCTTACTGGCAAGCAAACTTTTGTCTTTAACCCGTATATACACCCACCATTTTTTATCTTCCCCTAAGGAATAGTGCGGTTTTAAGTCGCTTTCTTTTATTTCTGCCACCAGAACAATTTTATCATCCATATACACTTCCTGAAAAAGAGGCTCTATTGCAGGTTTACAAAAGAAATGCGCTGCCTTTGTGAGCATAAATTTTTCTTCATCTTCAGATTTTACGCCTTTTATAGTTCCGTCGTCGGCAACACCTACCAATAAGCGGCCACCTTTATTATTTGCAAAGGCCACCAGTGTTTTGGCAATTTTTTCGCACGAGGTAATGGTTTTCTTAAAATCGAGGTTTACACCTTCTCCTTCAAAAATAAGTTGTCTGATATTGTAAGGTTTTAAAAGATTCATTTTGTCGTGCTAAAATTAGTATCTCTTTACAAGAGAAAGTTACAGCAGTTTACGAATGTAAACTTCGTTCATTACTGAAGCGCAAAGCTCTTTCTTTGAGTTAACAATTTCGATGGAATAAGATTTTATAAATTTTCCTGATTCTTCAAGCTCTTTACAAACTTCATTTATTTCCGTTTCTGTAATACTGATAGAAAAATATAAACTGGAGTTGCCGGGCTTAATGAAATTAATTTCAGAACTTTTTGTCCAAAGGAGTACCTTATAGCCTTTTTTTGTTAAGATCTGATAAAAACAGACCGGATAAAAAGGATCTGTAGCACTGAAAATTGTACCACCGAAAATCGATTTGTTGTAGTTAATATTAAAGAGGCTCTTTATAATTTTTACGCGAACTCCTGTGAAGTTCTTTTCGATTGTCTGTACCCATATCCGTTGAAAAAATAAGGGAGGATAAAATCGCATTCCCCATTTTAAAATCCTTTCGGAAATCATCATAAACGAATATCAGAAAGTTGTATCAAGAAAAAAATCTTTTTACAAGGATACTTTAAACTTTACTAAACAAATCAAAATAGGGGGGGTTAGAAAAGTACATCTTATCTATTTAAACATATTTTTATGAAAAAGAGCACTTTGAAAATCGTTTTTACGGCAGCCTGTTTAACCTTTGCTTTAGGCGCTTGTAATTCCAACAACAATTCCAGTGAAAGTTCTGATTCGAGTATGACGACTGATACCGGAATGACGACGGACACAACAATGGGTACAGGTGTTGACGGAACCGGTACTGGAACTGATTCAATTGGTACCGGAACGGGTGGTACTGGAACCGGCACCGGAGCCGGAGGTGCAGGAACAGGTAGTGGCACTGGCGGCACAGGAACCAGTGGTTCTACAGATGGCGGCACCGGCAGCAATAGTTCCGGATCGGGCGCTACCGAAAGCAATAATTCAGGTACTGGATCTGCGGGATCTGAAGGGGGCAGTGCTACAGGAGGAACTCCAGCAAGCCCCAGGTAGTTTTCCATAAAAAGCTCCACGAAGATTTCCGTTTAAAAAATCGAACGGAAATCTTAATATCTCATCTTGCACTTAATCTTTTTTTATTTGTAGTTTCAGCAGTTAAAAATTACTGCATGAACGCAAATGCTTCTTCCCGAAAAAATCTCACCTTACTGGTTATTGTAGCTGCACTCGGCTATTTTGTTGATATCTACGATCTTGTGCTTTTTTCTGTGGTACGTATTCAAAGTTTTAGAGATATCGGGGTTCCTGAATCGGAGATGCGTGTAGACGGAGAGTATGTATTAAATATGCAAATGGCGGGATTGCTTTTAGGCGGCATTTTATGGGGAGTAATCGGCGATAAATTTGGCAGGGTAAAAGTTCTTTTCGGATCTATTCTTGTATACTCCGTCGCTAATTGTTTAAACGGATTGGTTACCGATATAAATGCATATGCGATCATTCGTTTTGTTGCCGGTATTGGCCTTGCCGGTGAACTGGGTGCAGGAATAACCTTAGTGAGTGAAAGCATGAGTACGGAAAAGCGAGGCTACGGAACGATGATAGTTGCAGGAGTTGGACTTTTTGGTGCTGCCGCAGCAGCAACAGTAGCTAAAGAATTTTCCTGGCAAACAGCTTATTTTGTTGGAGGAGGAATGGGCTTTGTGCTTTTATTGATGCGAATTGGCACTTTTGAGTCAGGAATGTTTAAGGAGATGGCAGGTACTAAAGTATCAAGAGGAAATATCAGCCTGCTTTTTACCGACAGAAAACGATTTGTTAAATATTTACATTGCATACTAATAGGAGTACCATTGTGGTATGTAGTGGGTATATTGGTTACACAGTCACCTGAATTTGGTAAGGCTTTAAACGCTACAGAACCATTAAATGCAGGAACCGGAATACTTTTCACTTACCTGGGAATTGCCATTGGCGATGTTTTTGCGGGTTTGCTTGCACAGTTGACCAAATCACGCCGTTTAACCATGCTGATTTTTCAGGTATTATCAATTTTTAGCGTAATCCTTTATCTGAGTTCGCAGGGGATCAGCGAAGAGAAATTCACCTGGCTTTGTTTATTTATGGGATTTTCAGTAGGTTATTGGGCTAATTTTGTCACAATAGCTTCAGAGCAGTTTGGTACCAACATCCGCTCTACGGTAACTACTACAGTCCCTAATTTTGTAAGAGGTTCTTTAATCCCCATCACTTTTTTGTTCGAGCTTTTTGTTAAAGGTTTTGGCATACTCACTGCAGGGTATATCATGATATTTCTGTTGAGTGCTGTTGCTTTGTTTTCATTAAGCAGGTTAAAGGAAAGTTTCAGCAAAGATTTGAATTACGTAGAAGAAGAAAGTACAGGTCAGTATAATGTACTTTCTTAACTAAGGATGCGATCTTTAACAAAGATTATTTCATTTTTGCAGCATGATCAGTAAAGAACAAATTGCAGCGGAGTACCGCCAGATTCAGGATGAGATTTGCACCGGTTTGGAACAGGCAGACGGCACCGGTAAGTTTCAGGAGGAATTGTGGGATCGGGAAGGAGGCGGAGGAGGAAGAAGCCGTGTGCTGCAGAACGGATCGATAATTGAAAAAGGAGGGGTTAACTTTTCAGCAGTTCACGGAAAGCTGCCTCAGCAAATTAAGCATTCGTTTAATGTAACTGATGATGAATTTTTTGCCACAGGCGTTTCGATTGTAATTCATCCCAACCATCCTTTTATTCCCATTATTCATATGAACATCCGGTATTTTGAGATGAATGATGAATTGCGATGGTTTGGCGGGGGTATTGATGTAACACCTCATTATATTATAGAAGAAGATGCGAAATTCTTTCATACTTATATTAAAAATGTATGCGACCGGTACTCGGCAGACTTTTATCCGAAATTTAAATCCTGGGCAGATAATTACTTTTTTATAAAACACAGAAACGAAACCCGTGGAATAGGCGGTATCTTTTACGACCGGTTAAATCCTGCTTCTGCTAAAATAGGGTGGGAGGAAATATTGGAGTTTTCCAAAGCAGTTGGCCGTTCATTTGTTCCGATTTATGCTGAGCTGATTAATAGGAATAAAGGAAAAGAATTTGACAAATTGCACAAGGACTGGCAATACCAGCGGCGCAGCCGTTATGTAGAGTTTAACCTTGTTTACGATGCCGGAACCAAATTTGGCTTGGAAACAAATGGTCGTATCGAATCTATTTTAATGAGTCTGCCTCCCCAAGCCAACTGGGTTTATGATTACAAACCAGAGCCGGGTAGTGAAGAAGAAAAAACGTTACAATTATTAAAAAAGGATATAGATTGGGTTAGGTAATCAGAAGAGTTTAATAGTTAAATTTTATTGAAGTTCAGACTTATTCTTCTGTTAAGAAAGCTTTTTGTTATGTGTGAAAGTATAAAATCTTGTAAGAAATTTTAGTAACTTATTGTAAATCTGTTGCGTAAGAATCTCATAAAAAAATTATGAAGATTAAAAACAAGTTACGCATTCATGATCTGCCCTTATTTTTTCTCCTTTTTCTTTTTGCTTTCTTTTTAAGTTGTGATAAAGATGATCCTGTTCTTGATTCGCCAAACAATAGTTTTTTACCTGACACTTCTATTGTTCAAGCTGACAGCACAAACTTAAAACCCGACAGTTTAATAATAATTATAGATTCAATAAAAGTTCCGGATATAGATTCAGTAATAGCTGTTCCGGTAGATTCGATAAATGTACCCTCATCAGGGGAAATAGATACTAACCCGCAGTTAGAAACAAATAATACACCCCCGGAAACAGTACCTGAAATTCCTTCAAATCAACTACCAACAGCACCACCTGCGCCCGAAAAGCCAGTAGTTTTAACTCCTGCACCTACGAAAACACCCGAAACTTCTACACCAGTAACTACGCCTCCTTCAACCGAAACACCTGAAATTTCTGCACCAGTAACCAAATCTCCTTCATCTGCTACCGAAATTCCTTCAAATCAACTACCTGCAGCTCCACCTGCGCCCGAAAAACCAGTTGTATTAACTCCTGCACCTACGAAAACACCAGAGACTGCGCCAGTAACTACATCTCCTTTAACCGAGAAACCTGTGGTATCAACACCAGCACCTGCAACCAAAACACCTGAGGCTACTGCACCAGTTACCAAGGCGCCTTCACCTGCTACCGAAATTCCTTCAAATCAACTACCTGCAGCACCACCTGCGCCCGAAAAACCAGTAGTTTTAACTCCTGCACCAGCTACCCAAACTCCTGCAGAGGTAAATACTACTCCTTCACCTGTAACCCCAACAACACCTGTAAATCCAGCTCCTTCAGTTCCTGTTGTTATAACTCCTCCGCCCAGTCCTTTTATTGCTCATAATATTCAGGATGATCTTCCAAAAGGATTTGTTAAGGATGGTTCAGTAGATTATACAACATATATACAATCCGCTATTAATAAATATAGTGAGTTGAAATTTCCTGGATTTCCCATTTTAATTAATGATAAGGGCCTCATAATTCCGTCTAACAGAAAGATTACCTTTCTGGAAGGTTCAGAATTGAGATTAAAACCGAGTTCCAAGTCTTCATATAACATAATTAAGATTGATAGAGTTTCTAATGTGCAACTTATTGGTCCTAAGATTATAGGAGACAGGAACAAACATTTAGGAACAACAGGTGAATGGGGAAATGGCATTGGTATTTATTCTTCAACAAATGTTAGTATAGCTAATGCACGTGTATTTGATTGTTGGGGAGACGGAATATATATTGGGAAAAATTCAATAGTTAGCAAAGCGATAGTAATTACCAATGCTTATTTGAGAAATAACAGAAGAGACGGTATCTCTGTAATTGCGGCTGATGGATTAACATTAGACAGAATGTATGCCGGTTATACTAATGGAACTCGTCCTGCTTGCGGTATCAATCTTGAACCTAATAATTCTACAGAGGAATTAAAAAATATTAATATTATTAGTCCTCTTACTGAATATAATGAAGGACATGGAATACAACTTACTATAGACAAGTTGTATGGTTCATCAAATAAAGAAATAGACATTACCATTACTAAACATACTGATATTGGTTCCTTTTATGCTTTTAAAGTGTCAAATTTAATGAAAAGTACCGGAGGCCATTTGGCTGGAGTAATAAAAACAATAGATCCAAAATGGAACTTAAGTACAAGTTGTCCTTTATGGATGTCTCAAACGGATCCGGAATTAAAAGTATACATCACAAGGCCCCAAATTGCACCTGCTCCTGGAACTGCAGTATATAAATACACCAGCATAGAAAAACAATTAAAATATGGTTTGAAAAGTGTTAGTATTCCATATATTCTTGCTTTATAAATTCATGAAGACATAATGGACTATCTTAAAAAAAATTAGGACGTTCATTTATGCTAATACATAAATGAACGAAGGATATTATAAATAGAAAAAGTGTATTTTAGAAAATAAGGTTAAACGGATTTTTTACCATATGCCGCTAAATAAGGGTAAAGCGTGAATCTTAAATAATCATTACAATCATTACATTTAAATAGCTTTTATTTGAAACGAGAAAGGAAGCCTTCTATTCGAGAAGACTTCCTTTGTTTTTTCTCACTTTTTTCTCTTATTTCACTCTTCATTATACAAGTCTTTCCCTTAATATTAAGTTAACCCGAGGCTTCCTACCTTTGTGCAAGAGTTAAAGTAAATGAGTTTTTTTAAATTTTTTCTCACTCTGTGAAAACTTTTTTGAGTTTGATTGTTTATAGTGCAGTAATAAAAAAAATATGAGTAATAAAAAACATCTACCAGGTCTCATTATTATCCTTTTTGGCTTTCTTGCATTCAGTTCATGTAGTAGAAGAAATCTTGTATATTTTAATGACTTGCCCCAGCAAAGTACATATACATCAAATATTTTAAATCTTACAGAACCAAAAATTCAATCAGGAGATATATTAAATATTCGGGTAAGTAGCTTAAATGCGGAATCTAACGCTATTTTCAATGGCCCTACCGCTAATTTAAATAGGCAAGAATCAAACACGGTCGGATATTTAGTAGATAAAGATGGATATATAAATTTTCCTATAGCTGGCCGAATTAAACTTGCAGATTTAACAAATGAGCAAGCGAGAGAAAAAATGACTAAAGAACTTTTGAAATATGTAAAAGACCCAATTGTAAATTTACGTTTAGCAAACTTTAAAGTTACTGTTATCGGAGAAGTAGCCCGTCCATCCTCATTTACAGTATCAGATGAGAAAATAAATTTACTCGAAGCATTAGGAATGGCAGGTGATATGACTCCATTTGGGAAACGGGAAAATGTTCTTCTTATACGTGAAAAAGAAGGAAGAAGAGTAATGGCTCGTTTAAATCTAAATAATAAGGATATCATAAATTCTCCATATTTCTATTTACAGCAAAATGATGTAGTGTATGTAGAACCTGTAAAGGCCAGAGCTGATCAGGCGACTAATTCTAATAGATTTATTTCGGTAATTGTAGGGTTAACTTCAGTTGCAACATTAGTAATATCGAGATTGGTAATAAATTAATCTACTATAACAGTTTAATAACATGTCAGATAAAAATTCATCGTCTGCAATACATCAGGATAATTTTCAGGAGGTATTAAATAAATATTTAAAATACTGGTATTGGATAGTTGCAGGTATAATTTTGAGTTTAATTGTAGCGTTTTTATACTTACGTTATGCTACACCGATGTACGAAGTAAGTAGTTCATTACTTATAAAGGCTGAAGATTCAAAATCTTCAAAATCAGAAACTACATCATACGGTGATTTGGAATTAGTTAAGACTTCACAAAGTGTTGATAATAAAATCCAAGAATTAAAATCTATTACTTTATTAGAGCGGGTCATTAAAGAGCTTTCGTTAGAAACAAGTTATTTTGTTGATGGCTCTTTCCGCGAAACAGAGTTATATGGTAAATCTCTTCCTATTCATGTTGTTATAAATAGCCTTGACCCTACAGCCTATGAAAAAGAGCCAACTATAAAAATCAGGGATAAGGAAACCTTTGATTTAAGTGACGATGGAGGATTGACAACTTACAAGTTTGGACAAAAAGTACATAGGAGTTATGGGGTTTTTTCTGTAGAACCTACTTCTAATTTTACTGTTACACCATCGCCCATAAAAGTTAAGTTTAAAAATCTCGCAATATTGGCGCAACAATGTTTAAATAATCTTTCAATTGCTTCAGCGAGTGAAAAAGCAGATGTAGTTACCATAAAATACAATACTTCAGTACCTAAGAAAGGAGTAGATATTTTAAATAAACTTATTGAGGTTGCAAACAAAGAAGATTTAGAAGATAAAAATAAAATTGCCGTTAACACTATTAAGTTTATTGACGATCGACTAAAGTATCTAACAAGTGATCTTTCTGAAGTTGAAAAAGGGGTAGAGCAATTAAAACAGCAAAATAATCTCACGGATGTTGCTTCAGATGCCAAAGCTTATTTAGATCAATCCGGGCAATATAACCAGCAACTTGGTAACGCCGAGGTTCAGTTAAGTGTCCTGGAATCTATAGAACGTTATGTGAAACAGCCTGCAAATAAATTGGGTCTTGTTCCAAGCTCATTGGGAATTGAAGATGCTACTTTAACAAGCCTTATAGGGAAGTTTAACGAACTTCAACTGGAAAAACAACGTTTATTGCGTACAGCACAATCTGATAATCCCGTTGTAATAAATATTGATGAGCAATTGGCCGGTATAAGAAGAAATATTATTGAAAGTTTAAATAATATTAAAAGAGGCTTGACAATAACAAGAAACAGTTACAAATCAAACTCTTCTGAATTTGAATCAAAGATAAAAAGCGTCCCATCTGTAGAAAGAGAATTGCAGCAAATTCAAAGACAGCAAAGTGTTAAACAGGGGCAGTATTTATACCTTTTACAAAAAAGAGAAGAAACTGCTTTGGCTCTTGCTGCAACAGTTTCTAATTTCAGGGTCATTGATAATGTTAACTTTAATCCTATTCCTGTTTCACCTAAAAAGCAGCTCGTTTATCTGTGTGCATTTATTTTGGGAATTGGATTTCCTGTGGCGGGTATTTATACTAAAGATTTGTTGAATAACAGAGTACAAACTATTCAGGATGTATCCTCAATAAGTAATTTAAGAATTCTTGGTGAACTTAGTCACAGTGATATTAAAGGAAATCTGGTAATTAAACAGGATAGCAGAACTACTATTTCTGAACTTTTCAGGCTCATTCGAACTAATCTTCTATTTTATACATCCAATATTGATAATAAAGTAATATTAGTAACCTCAAGCATGAGTGGCGAAGGAAAAACTTTTTTTAGTTCCAACCTGGGATCTACGCTTGCTTTAGCCGGGAAAAAGGTTGTCCTTATTGAATTTGACCTTAGAAACCCCAAATTACTGGAAGGGTTAGGTGTAAAATACACTAAAGGAATAGTTAATTATCTAACAGAATCAGGAGTTTCTGTTAATGATTTACTGAGGCCATCTACCGAGTTCAATAACTTGTTTATGATAGGAGCAGGAAGTGTTTTTTCATCTCCAAGCGAACTATTGCTGAATGACAAAATCGGGGAACTTATAAGTGCTCTTAAAAAAGAGTTTGATTACATTATTCTTGATACATCTCCTATAGGGCAAGTTGCTGATGCTTATTCATTAGTTCCATACAGTGATACAAGTATATTTCTTGTAAGATATAATTATACGTTGAAAACACAACTCAATATTCTTGAAGATATTTCTGAGCGTTTAAAGAACCCAA
The DNA here is from genome assembly GCF_047272945.1 of Rubrilithobacter danxiaensis. Classification (NCBI taxonomy): domain Bacteria; kingdom Pseudomonadati; phylum Bacteroidota; class Sphingobacteriia; order Sphingobacteriales; family Sphingobacteriaceae; genus Rubrilithobacter; species Rubrilithobacter danxiaensis. The sequence continues at coordinate 1,407 of NZ_JBKOPS010000018.1, read as the reverse complement.
TGCTGGTGCTTAATGATGCAGAAATAAATAATTATAAGGGCTATGGTTATGAGTATGGATACGGGAACAGTAATAATAGTAAGAGACTTAAACTGATCGGGTAAGTTTTAAAAGAGAGGAGATCTCTACCTGATCTCTATCTAGCCGGATGATTATAATTTCTACTTATCACTGAATTATTAGTGATGCAGGGAAGTTACATCAAAAATTAAATGTAAGCGAGAACCTGATACAACATTTTATTAAAAAGGAGTATCAAGTTTATTTATAAGTGCAGGTTGATTGACGGTGAAGAGTGCTACTGTAAGTGGAGTGGCGAAGCTATAAGTGCGCTGGATGTTTTATAATACGTTTTAAAAAGCTACTGTAAGTGGAGTGGCGAAGCTGTATAAAAAAGAATTTAAATTATATCTGAATGGATAATATAGTTTATAGTAACCCGAAAATAAAAAACTGGCGTGTGATCTACACCAGGTCTAAATGGGAAAAGAAAGTTGACCAATTGTTGCATGAAAAAGGCATTCAGTCTTTCTGTCCTACAGTGAAGAAGGAACGACAATGGGCTGATAGGAAAAAAACAGTAGAGTTTCCACTTTTTAACTCTTATATTTTTGTTAAGGTCAATCACAAGGAGGAACTATCTGTTAGAGAAACGTTAGGAGTAATCAATTTTATATATTACTGCGGCAAACCTGCAGTAGTGAGGGAAAATGTAATTGATGATATTCAAAAATATTTAAACTTATATCCTGATCTGGAAACTACCAGCATTCAAAATATAAAAATAGGTGATAGAGTAAAAATAAAAGAAGGCGTGTTTTCAGACCAGTTAGGGGAAGTTGTAAAAATTGAAGGGAAAAAAATCCTGATGGTAATTGAACATTTGGATTGTGCATTAACAACCAAAGTAAATTTTGAAAATATAGGAAGCATATAGATGAGTTATAAAATAGATTAGGTAATTATAATTTTCTTTTCTAATTCTTCTTTTCAAAGTTATATCTACTACTATGATTAAAATATTGTCTTTAGTGGGAATTCTCTTGCTAAGTAAAGTTGATATTGAACAAATTGCATCAATTCAACAAAAGTCTAGTTGTGATACTTCTACAACTGTTTTTTATGATTTTGGAATTATATCTAAAGATGTTCCAGTTGCTAAAATCTTTAGAATCTACAATAATACAGATAAAAGTATTCGGATTAGAACTATTGGTTCGTCAATTTATTGTACGGTGCCTGCTTGGACCAAAAAGCCTATTCCACCAGGAAAATTTGGATTAATGAAAGTATCTTACAATGGAGAGTTAATAGGACCTTTTGAAGCAAATTTGAAAGTACTTTATTATGGGCGAGAGAATATGAAGTCAGAAAATTTCTTAAACATAAGTCTTATTTAAAAGGACA
>NZ_JBKOPS010000017.1:0-54527 GCF_047272945.1 Rubrilithobacter danxiaensis | reverse complement strand
CGTAGCTCCCTTTCGTTTGGGACTGCAAAGGTAGAAACTTTATTCTATTCTCCAAAATTTATTTTAACTTTTTTTTGAAGACCCAAAACCTTTTCTCTTATTCCCTGTTATCCCTCTTTTCAACCTCTCTTTCAATCCCCGCTCCCCTTGCGAAAGCGTGTGCAAAAGTGCAACCTTTTTCTCGTTCTGTCAAGTACTATTTGAAAAAAATTTTTGGCAGTTTTTATATGCCATTTCCTGACCGATTGTATTGCTCTTTTTCAAAAAACTACCGCTCTTTCTTCCTGAGCGGGACGCAAAGATAGGCAGTTAAATAATGCTGTGCAAGCCATAAAACGAAGTTTTTATCATTTTACTTTAACATACTGTAAAACAGCTATTAAATTTACAATACAGGGTTTGGTCTGTTTTTATGATAATTTTGAAAAATGAATAGCAGTATTCCCACAGCATTATTAGAATCACTAAGGGGAAAGACAGAGTTCTCTGAAAAAGAGTTTATTACAGCACATGAATCACCCCAACAGGTAACTTCAATCAGGCTAAATCCTTATAAACCCATTAATTTATTTACAACTTACCCTTCTGTTCCCTGGACGGAGTTTGGAAAATACCTGGAGCAAAGGCCTTCTTTTATTTCAGATCCGTTATTTCATGCAGGTTGTTATTATGTACAGGAAGCTTCCTCCATGTTTTTAGAATATGTGGTAAAGCAAAGTGTAAACTTAGATTCTGATATTCGCGTATTAGATTTATGTGCAGCCCCCGGAGGAAAAAGCACGCTGCTATCATCCATTCTATCCAATAGCAGTTTATTGGTTTCTAATGAAATAATAAAAAGCAGAGTCCCGGTGCTGTCAGATAATCTTACTAAATGGGGGCCAATAAATACCGTTGTTACCAATAATGATCCGAAAGATTTTTCCCGGCTCGCAGATTTCTTTGATTTGCTTGTAATTGATGCTCCATGTTCAGGATCGGGAATGTTCAGGAAAGATCCTGCGGCAATTGATCATTGGTCAGAAAACAATGTAGAGCTGTGCAGCCAGCGCCAGCAGCGTATTTTAGCTGATTCTTTATCCACTTTAAAAAAAGACGGAATACTTATTTATTCTACCTGTTCTTATTCCTATAAAGAAAATGAAGAAATAGCAGATTGGATTTGTGATACTTTTGACTTAACAAGCATTCAGGTTCCGATAAACAAAGAATGGGAAATTGTAGAAACTGTTTCTGAGAAACATAAGTGTTATGGATACCGTTTCTACCCGCAAAAAGTAAAAGGAGAAGGTTTTTTTATAAGTTGCTTCAGAAAAAATGAAGGGAATTATTCTTCGCAAAACAATCGTTTTAAGACTTTAAAGATTAAAGGCACTGATGCTGAGATTATTAATGGTTGGATTAATGGCGATAATACTGCTCTTATTCCAGTTAAAGACGGTTATTCTATCATTAATAAAAATCACGAAAGCGATATCCAGGAACTTCAATCAAAATTATATTTAAAAAAGTCGGGTGTATTTGCCGGAAGAATTGCAGGAAAAGAGCTCATACCGGATCATGAACTGGCATTAAGCCTTATTTTAAGTCCAGCTGTACAAAGAATAGAGCTTTCAAATCCGCAAGCTTTATCTTATTTAAGAAGAGATGAGCTGAAAATTGAATCGGCGGATAAAGGCTGGGGATTAATGTGCACTAATAACTTTGGATTGGGGTGGGCTAAAATACTCCCAAACAGGATTAACAATTATTATCCGAAAGAAATGAGAATTTTAAAAGAGTTTTAAGATTAGAAATTACCGATAGAAAGAAGTACCAGCGTACATGCCTCTATTGTTTCAATCCCTTTTTGCCGGGCAAGCTCTTCAAGTTCCGGATTTTCTGCGCCCGGATTGAAAATAATCCTTCTGGGGTTAGTATTTAGAATATAATCATACAGGACTTTCTGATTCTGCGGACCTACATATAAAGTAATCGTATCAATATCCTTATGAATAATTTCAGGTTTTTCAATAGGAACTCCCGCTACTTCTCCCTTTTTTAAACCTACGTTTACAATTTCATGCCCGGCATGAACAAGTCTGTTTGATGCCAGATAAGCATATCGTCCCGGATTAGGTGTTGCACCAAGTACAAGTGTACGTTTCATATTTATAAGACCTCTTTTGAAGAAAATTGTTTATTTAATATAGCTATCTGGCCAATATGATAAATATGGTGATGTATTAATCCTTCAACAGTTTCTTTGAAAGAAGTACCAGAACCCAAAGCAGGAATACGTTCCTCATCAACATAATCCTCCCATTTTTCCTTCGGGAAATTCAAAATCTGTTCTTTCAATTCATAATGAATTTTACTAAAAAGGTCTTTTAATACCATCCATTCTATTCCTGCAGGATCGGGCCAATCCCCTCGTGACGGTACTTTTACTTTTCCGCCCTGCAATCTTTCGTTCACCTCTTCCGTCCAAGCAACCATATGCAGCAAAATTTCGGCAACAGAATGCGCATTATCAGGTCTATTGTGAATACTTAACTCCGAAACCTGGTCCAAGATCTTTGTTACTGCCGTTCCATACCAGGGATCACCATTTACAACATTTTCTAATTTTTCAGCCAGATAAGAATTAATAGAGTACATAAGCTTATCCTATCAATTTCCTTGCCGCTTCAGCGCAATTTATTCCATCTATTGCTGCAGAAATAATTCCACCGGCGTACCCGGCTCCTTCGCCGCATGGGAATAGTCCTTTAACCTGAGGATGCTGCAATGTTTCAGCATTTCTTGGAATCCGGACAGGAGACGAGGTACGTGATTCTACGCCAACCAATACCGCTTCATTCGTATAATACCCTTTACCTCCATATCGGGCCGGCATTTTTTTACCGAAAACAGGCAAGGCTTTTTGCAAAGACCTAAAAACTATATCGGGTAAGACTTCATCAAGAGGAGCACTTTTAGTACCGGGAAAATATGAATTATCAGGCAACGATGCAGAAAGTTTGCCCTGAACAAAATCTACCATTCGTTGAGCCGGAGCAACCAGGCCAATGTCTGGGTTGACACTATTGCCTCCTGCTAAATACGCCTTATGTTCAACTTCAGCCTGATATTTCAAAAGGCTGAACGGATCTTCACTACTGCCTTTAATATCTTTTAAATTGATTTGAACTACCGTACCTGAATTTGCATACGGATTATTTCGTTTTGAAGGAGACCAACCGTTTACCACAATTTCTTTATAATTGGTAGCACAGGGAGCAATGATACCTCCTGGGCACATGCAAAAAGAAAATACGCCCCTGTCTCCTACCTGTTCAACAAGATTATAATATGAAGGAGGAAGATACTCACTGCGTACTTCACAATGATATTGCGCCTGGTCAATGATCTCCTGTGGATGCTCGATACGAACTCCTAAAGCGAAAGGCTTTGCCTCCAGTAGAAGATTCTTCTCGCGTAATAAATAAAAAACATCTCTTGCAGAATGTCCTGTTGCCAGAACCACGGCATCGGCTTCAAATTTATTTCCGTCAGCCGTTTTTACTCCTTTTATTTCATTGGCTGAAATTATAAGATCAGTTATCTTACTATTAAAGTGTACCTCTCCACCTGCATTTAAAATCGTTTCCCGAATGGCTGAAATAATATGAGGCAATTTATTAGTGCCGATATGAGGGCGTGCATCTATTAATATATCTTCTGTTGCCCCGTGTGCGACAAAAGTTTTCAGTACTTTCTGTATATCTCCACGTTTGTTTGACCGTGTATAGAGTTTCCCATCCGAGTAGGTTCCGGCTCCTCCTTCACCAAAACAATAATTCGACTCAGGATTGATGATTCCCTGTTTGGTGATGACAGCCAGATCACGCCGGCGTTGTTTTACATCTTTTCCACGTTCAAGAATAACCGGCTTTAGACCTGATTCAATACACTGCAATGCACAGAATAAGCCCGCCGGCCCCGCCCCCACTATTATAACAGGTTTTTTATTATGTACATTTCCGTACCGGAAGGAATAAATTTCAGGTAATGGCTTCTGATCCTGATATACCTCGACTTTGAGCCGGAATACAACTTGCCTGCCCCGGGCATCAATAGATCTTTTTATGATTTTAACGAGGGAAATATTACGGGAAGAGATGTTTAACCACTCAGCGGCTTTTTTCTTTAAAACAGCTTCATCATTCACTTCCTCAGGAAGTAATACTAATTCAATTTCATTCATATTGCGCCGGGGTTTTATCCCGGAAGTGCAAAATTACAAAAATTGAATCCGACCATTGCAAATAGTTCTATTTAACAAGCAGCTTGTACATTTTATCTGCTACAAATTTATTTCCTTCAGGAGTTAAGTGAACGCCATCAACAGTCAAAATACCCTTTTCCTTATTTTCAGGATTGTTCTTTAAAAGGTATTCATGAAAATCTTTCCTTAAATCAACTAGCTCACATGTATTCTTTACCGCCAGATCACGAATAATTTGAGAGTACTTATTTAAATCTCCATCCAATTCGTTGCTGTAATCTGTTTTTTCGCCAACAACAGCCGGAGTAACCAATACTACCTTTATATTTTGTGCTTCAAATTTCGAAATTAATGCCTGGTAAAATTTTTCGAATTTATCCGGATCGGTACCTGTAAGAAGCAAACGCTTGTGCCACACATCATTTACGCCTACCCATATTACTACGACGTCCGGTTTTTTGCTTAGTACATCTTCTTCGTGCCTCAGGTAAAGGTCGTAAACCTTGTTTCCACCTATCCCGGCACCTACCAGCTCATAATTTTTATCTTTTTTGTTTTCTTTAAGCATATCATTCATCAGGGTGATATAGCCTCCCGGCTGTGCTCCTGCCTGTGTTATTGAATCGCCGAAAAAGATTATACGCGTCGGCTTATTGTCTTGAAATCCGCAAAACAATAATAAACCAGAAAGTAGGAAAAGAGATAATTTCATATGATTATAGGTTAATATATTCAGTTCGGCTGCTAATTTATAAGATTCATTTCCATAAAGCCGATTGTCGTTTAAAAAATATTTTTAAATTCATCGCAACTAAAGCAGTACTGCCATTTTGGTGTTATTTATAGTATATTGTAACAAGGCACGAATTTTGAAATCAAAGAATAAACAAAAAGTATTAACCCTTTAATCATGAGAAAAAACTTTTATACCTTTTTAACAGCAATTTTTGCTACTGTACTTTTCAGTTCCTGCGGATATAACAGTATGGTTAGCTTAGACGAACAGGTACAATCGCAGTGGGCACAGGTGCAGAACGTTTACCAACGCCGGGCTGATCTTATACCCAATTTAGTTAACACAGTTAAGGGAGCCGCAAATTTTGAAAAAGAGACCTTAACGCAGGTTGTGGAAGCGAGAGCCAAAGCCACATCAATTACTGTTGATCCGAATAAGCTAACTCCTGAAAATATTCAGAAATTTCAAAGTGCACAGGGAGAATTATCCCAGGCATTGGGAAGACTTCTTTCTGTTGTAGAAAATTATCCTGAATTAAAGGCGAACCAGAATTTCCTTGGATTACAAGCGCAATTAGAAGGAACTGAAAACCGCATTACAGTAGAACGTCAAAAATTTAACGAAGTAACACAACAGTACAATTCTAAAATCAGAAGCTTCCCTAATAATATCACCGCTTCTTTATTTGGATTTGAGAAAAAGGGATATTTCCAGGCAGAAGCAGGTTCACAAAAAGCACCAACTGTACAATTTTAACATGGGTTTAACCGAACAGGATCAAAAACGCATTCAACAGGCTATTGAAGCTGCCGAACGCTTTACTTCGGGAGAAATAAGGGTTTGTATCGACAAAACATGCTCAGAAGATGTATTAGACCGGGCAGCAAAGTATTTTTCCAAATTAGGAATGGACCAGACTGCTTTGCGGAACGGAGTTTTGATTTATCTCGCTCTGAATGACAGAAAGTTTGCCATTATCGGCGATGAGGGAATTAACAAAGTTGTACCTGACAATTTCTGGGACAGCACGAAAGAAGCCATGCTCAGCTTTTTTAAAGCGAATGACATTACCGAGGGCATAGCAACCGGAATTAAGCTGGCCGGAGATCAGTTACAAAAATATTTCCCCTTCCGTGATGATGATAAAAATGAACTATCGGACGATATAGCCTTTATGAATGGCAATTAACCTCACATTATTTTAAAAAGGTGCATAAAAACTTTAGAATTTTACTTACAACCCTTTGTTTTATTGTTTTCGCCGCTTGTGTCTCGTTTGCACAAAAATTTCCGGAGAAACCAAACCGGCTGGTAAACGATTATACCAATACCCTTACAGCTGAGCAGGCAGAACAACTGGAACGTAAGCTGGTAGCTTTTGATGATTCTACCTCCACACAAATTGCAGTTGTACTAATCAATTCTTTAGAAGGATACGATGTAGCCGATTATGCGGTACGGCTTGCGGAACAATGGGGCATCGGCCGTGAAAAAAAGAACAACGGTGTACTTTTACTTGCCTCTCTCGGTGATAGAAGAGTTACTATTCAAACTGGTTATGGCGTTGAAGGCGCTCTGCCAGATATAATTGCCAACAGAATAATTGAAAATGAGATTAAGCCAAATTTCAAAGAAGGAAATTACTATCAGGGGTTAGAGCAGGGAACAGATGCCATTATAGCAGCAACCAAAGGTGAATACAAAAACGACAATCCTAAAAAGAATAACAAAGGCAGTAAATTTCCGTTCGGGCTCATTGTTATAATTATAATCATCATTGTAATTATTTCCAGAAAAGGTGGCGGAGGGGGTGGCGGACGCAGGGTAATTGGCAGCCGCGGAGGAGCGGATCTTTTCTGGTGGACGCTGATGTCAGGAATGGGTCGTGGCAACGGCAGAAGCGGAGGAGGGTTCGGAGGCGGCTTTGGTGGCGGAGGCGGTGGTGGTTTTGGCGGCTTCGGTGGCGGAAGTTTCGGTGGAGGAGGTTCAAGCGGAAGTTGGTAGAGATTGGACAGGCTTATGGTTGATAGTTTATTTCATGGTTAATAGTGGATGGTTAATAGTTCAGAGCCAATGGTTCATACTGAATTCAATTACTTATAACTTACAACTCATAAAATGATACGTAAAGATTTTCTACTTGCAGAAATACAAAAGCTGGCACAAATTCTGGCGAAGGTATTAAACCTGAAAAACCAGGGGAATGTAGATGAGGCATTACAAATCTCACACGAAACACTAAGAGACAATTTTGGAATTGATACGGAAACTCTTCAAAAATCTTCAGTCAGTCAATTTGAAGAAGAATTGAGGAAGAAAGATTTCCCTCCAGAAAAGCTTGATTTGCTGGCACAATTTCTTTTTGAGAGTGTATATCCCTTTGATACTATGCCACAAACTCATTCTGTATTGCATAAAGTTCTGACTATTTATAATATACTCGAAAAAGAACATCACACATTATCAATGGAAAATTACAGCCGTCGTACAATAATTGACAATTATTTGAATACAAACCAGTATGAGTAACTTGAAGTGGGAAAAGCTTGATTCAACATATCTGATTAAAGAACGTTGGGCCACCTTACGGGTTGATAAATGCAGGATGCCCGACGGAACGTTAATTGATGATTATTATGTACTTGAATATCCCGATTGGGTAAATGCAGTTGCTTTAACAGAAAACAATGAAGTAATAATAATAAAACAATACCGGCATGCGGCAGAAGAAGTAATTACCGAACTTCCCGGAGGATGTATTGACCCAGGAGAAACGCCTGAAGAAGCTGTCAAAAGAGAACTTCTTGAAGAAACAGGATACGCTTTCACTGCTATAGAACCGCTGGTTACATTGTACGCGAATCCTTCTACCTCTAAAAACAAAACATACAGCTTCATAGCTACAGGCGGTAAAAAAATTCAGGAGCAACACTTGGATGGGCGTGAAGAAATTATTGTTGACATTGTAAGTTTAGATGAGTTTAAACGCTTATTACTGGAAAATAAATTTGCCCAGGCTTTGCATGCAAGTGCTATATTTTATGCCTTATACAAGCTCAAATTGATCCGATAAGTTTAGCAATAAAAAAAGTCCTGTTAAATAACAGGACTTTTTTATGAACAGAGATATTTTCCTAACTCATTTTTAATTTCTTCTGTATATCAGCAACGTATGCTTTGAATTTCTTATCTGTGTCAATCAGGTCCTCTACAGTTTGACAGGCGTAAATAACCGTTGAATGATCTCTTCCTCCAAAAAATGCTCCGATAGATTTTAATGAAGTTTTTGTGTGGCTTTTTGCAAGGTACATTGAAATCTGGCGGGCCTGAACAATTTCGCGTTTGCGGGTTTTAGACTTCACCATTTCAACAGGGACTTCAAAATACTCGCAAACAAGCTTCTGAATAAATTCCATTGAAATTTCCCGGGAGGTATTTTTTACAAAGTTTTTAAGCATAGATTTAGCAAGTCCTAAATCTATTTCCTTTTTGTTTAAGGTAGATTGTGCTAATAAAGACACCATTGCTCCTTCGAGCTCACGAACGTTATTATCGATATTGTGCGCTACATATTCAATCACTTCTCCTGGCAGCTCAATCCCATCGGTATACATTTTCTTTTTAAGGATAGCCATCCTTGTTTCGAGGTCAGGAACCTGCAGATCTGCAGAAAGCCCCCATTTAAACCTGCTTAACAAACGCTCTTCCAAACCTGCCAGGTCTTTTGGCGCTTTATCAGAAGTTATAATTAACTGCTTTCCTGATTGATGAAGGTGATTGAAGATATGGAAGAAAATGTCCTGTGTTTTTTCTTTACCAGCGAAATTATGAACATCGTCCATAATTAACACATCCATGGCCTGATAGAAATTTACGAAATCGTTGATGTTGTTATTTTTCAGCGCATCAACAAATTGCTGGGTGAACTTCTCGCACGAAACATAAAGTACAAGCTTATCGCCTAAGGTCCTTTTTATTTCATTACCTATTGCCTGGGCTAAGTGTGTTTTACCTAAACCCACGCCACCATAAATCATTAAAGGATTGAAAGAGGTTCCTCCCGGCTTTCCGGCAACGGCATAGCCTGCAGAACGGGCAAGACGGTTACAATCTCCTTCAATAAAATTTTCGAAACTGTAATTAGGATTTAATTGCGGATCAACCTGCAATTTTTTCAAGCCCGGAATAACAAAGGGATTTTTAATATCCTTGTTTAAAGCAATCGGCATTGGAATTGATTGATTCTTACCTTCTGCCCCGTTTCCATTAGAAGGCATATTTGTTGTAAACGGCTTATTATTTGAAGATTTTTCTACAACAATATTATATTCTAACCTTCCATCCTCTCCTAACTGCTTCTTTACGGTTTTTCGCAAAAGCCCAACATAATGTTCTTCAAGCCACTCGTAAAAGAATAAACTTGGCACCTGTATAGTAAGAACATTTCCTTCCAGACGCAAGGCTTTGATCGGCTCGAACCATGTTTTGAAGCTCTGAGCTGGAATGTTATCCTTTATGATCTGGAGGCAATTATTCCATACACTTGTACTAGTTTTTTCCATTGAGTTTTTCTAATAAACTGATTTACAATAATTGGAGAAGGAAATAATTGAGATCCTTCAGGACATCGAATATTCGAAAAAAAACTTATTAAAAAAACTAAAATTTAAAATAAGTGTTAATTTCTTTTAAATCAATGAAATAACCTGTTTTCCTCAAGTTAAAATTCAAAAATAGCAGAATTTTTCTCCGGCCCCTATTAAACGTGTAATAGATTACCGGGTTTCCATTACTTTTAAAATATTTAAAAAATTTCCGTCTCTTTCTAAACGTTTTAATTGCTCCTCTAATATCAGTACTCACCAAATTCTTTTCTCAAAACATCCGCTATTTCACCTAAGGTTGCATACTGTTCTACAGCTCGTAAAATTACAGGCATCAGGTTGCTTCCATCATTCGCTGCATGGCTTATATCTTCTAATGCCAGCGCCACAGCCTTGTTGTCCCGCTCCTGCTTTAGTTTGTAAATCTTATCTGCCTGAAGTTTTTGAACAGACTCATCTACCCGGAATACCTCCCCCGGATATTCTTCTTCCTCCACTGTTTTATTTACACCTACTATTATCCGATCTCCCCTCTCTACAGCGGTCTGATAATCGTAAGCCGCTTTTGATATCTCCCGCTGAATGTACCCATTTTCTATTGCATTTACAGCACCTCCCATCGCATCAATTTTTTCAATGTACTCTTTAGCCTTCGCTTCAATCTCATCCGTTAAAGCTTCTATAAAATAAGATCCGGCCAAAGGATCCACTGTCTCGGTAACTCCGCTTTCAAAAGCGATAATCTGCTGTGTTCGTAAGGCAATTTTTGCTGCCTGCTCAGTTGGTAACGATAAGGCTTCATCATACCCATTCGTATGCAGTGATTGCGTTCCACCAAGCACCGCTGCCATTGCCTGATTAGTTACCCTTATAATGTTATTTAAAGGTTGCTGCGCTGTTAACACAGAACCGCCTGTCTGGGTATGGAAACGCAACATTTGTGCTTTAGGATCTGTCGATCCCAACTCTTTTACAATGTTTGCCCACATCCTTCTTGCTGCCCTGAATTTAGCAATTTCTTCGAAGAAATTAGTATGACAATTGAAAAAGAAAGATACTCTTTTGGCAAAAATATCTATATCAAGGCCCTTTTCTAAAGCAGCTTTTAAATACGCTTTACCGTTTGCCAGAGTAAAGGCTAATTCCTGTACTGCGGTTGAGCCTGCCTCGCGAATGTGATAGCCTGAGACAGAAATTGTATTCCATTTCGGTAACTCTTTACTGCAGTATTCAAAAATATCAGTAATTAGCCGCATGGAAGGCTTAGGCGGGTAAATATAAGTGCCCCGGGCCGCGTATTCCTTTAAAATATCATTCTGTATTGTCCCTGAAACTTTCTTCAGATCCGCACCCTGCCTTTTAGCTAAAGCAATATACATTGCTAACAGAATTGAGGCAGTAGCATTGATGGTCATCGAAGTGGAAATTGCTTCCAGATGAATGCCATCAAATAACGTTTCAATATCACGTAAAGAATCTATGGCCACACCAACCTTTCCTACTTCTCCATCAGCCATGGCATGGTCTGAATCATAACCGATCTGTGTAGGCAAATCAAATGCTACTGAAAGCCCGGTAGTACCCTGGCTTAATAAATAATGATACCGTTTATTTGATTCCTCTGCAGTAGAAAAACCAGAATATTGGCGCATCGTCCACAGCTTTCCGCGATACATATCTTTTTGTATGCCGCGTGTAAATGGAAATTCTCCGGGAAGCTCGTTCAGAGTTTTCTGTTCTGTATAAACCTCCCGGATTGTTATCCCTGAAGTTGTAGTAATTTTTTTATCAGACATAAACTCTGTTTGAGATTATTAAAATAACTGTTGTATTTCCTTTTTAATTATAGCTGATGCTGCTTCATACGGGCTTTCTTCCATATTGGCTAAATGCAGCAATAAGGCTTTACTCAGCTCAAAAGAAGCCGCATCAGCAGGTAATCCCTTTGCTGCATTATTTATTAAACTGATGGTATCGTCTTTAATCCGCTGAATAACTTTCCAACTCTCGCCCGAAACATAGAGCTGTTGGGTTACATTATGCTGATATTCTGCCCGTATATCAGACAGTGCCAGGTTATGCAACTCCTGAACGGTAGCCCCTGTAACATGCAGCCGAAGCATCATGTTTGAAGGATTAATACGGTCCAGGAAAAGAATCAGACGTTCGTAAGCCTGCAGACGCAGGGGAAGCGAATGAGCAAGGGAAGCCTTTTTAAGTTCAATTAAATCTGTCCGGTAAGAGTCGGATAAGAATTTTTTTATTACCAGCCAGGCAAGGTAAAACACAATAAATCCGGCTGTTATGTATTTGATGATTTCAAGTAAATATGCTAGAACTTCCATTTTTAACTTTTTATAAACATAAGGTCATAAAGCGGCATTAACAACAAAATTGAGCAATTTTAACTTATATTTGTAGTACGAAATAAAGAATTTAAGTATGGAGACAAGTACTTTAACAGCACCGGTTTCATTTACAGAAGGGGCATTAAAAGAGATAAAAAAGCTTCAGTACCAACAGGAATTAGGAGAAGATTTTGGGTTAAGAGTTGGAGTTGAAGGTGGCGGATGTGCCGGGATGAATTATATTCTGGGCTTTGACCAGAAAAAGGACGGGGACCAGGAATATGACATTGAAGGGGTAAGAGTATATATGCATAAAGCGCATGGCCTTTACCTTGCCGGTATGCAGATAGATTTTCAGAACGGATTAAACGCCCGCGGATTTACTTTTAACAATCCAAATGCATCAAGCACCTGCGGCTGCGGAACATCTTTTTCAGTTTGATAAAACGATGACTGTAACAATACAAATAATCCCACTGTCTAATCAGCGGGATTTTTTATTTTAGACCATGGCAGTTAAGATCAGTCATAAAGAGAACATTAAAGTAGCATTGCAATCGATAAAGAGTAATCGTTTGCGAACTTTTCTTACCGCACTGATCATTGCAATCGGGCTAACTGCCCTGGTTGGAATTCTTACTTCCATAGACGCTATAAAAGGTTCGTTAAACAATACGTTTTCAAGTATGGGTTCCAATTCGTTCACTATCCGCAACCGCGGGCTTGGAATACGTGTGGGTGGAGAAGGCCAGCAACCCAAACGCTTTCGTCCTATTACTTACAGGGAATCCGTTGAATTTAAAACACGGTTTAACTTTCCGGCCCTGGTTTCTGTAAACGTATTTGCAAGCTTTGCCGGAACAGTAAAATACGGAAATGAAAAAACTAATCCGAATATTTCAGTTTTAGGGGCAGACGATAATTATCTGTACACTGGTGGTTACAAACTTGCAGCAGGAAGAAATTTTTCACAGGGTGAGCTTGAACTGGGCAGCAATGTTGTAATCATTGGAAATGAAATTAAAACAACTTTATTTCCTAATACCGATGCTATTGATAAAATAATATCTATCGGAAGTAATAAGTTCAAGATTATAGGCCAATACGAAGCAAAAGGATCAAGTGTAGGATTTGGAGGCGACAAGGTATGCGTCATTCCTTTATTAAAGGCCAAACAAATTATGACCATCAATGACCCTTCTTATACAATTTCTGTTATGACCAATGACCCCCAACGGATGGATGCCGCTGCAGGCGAAGCAACAGCACTTTTCAGAAACATCCGCGGCTTAAAAGCCGGCATAGAAGATAATTTTGAAATTACAAAGAGCGACGCACTGGCACAAACGCTTCTGGAAAATATTAAATATATTACCCTGGCGGCCATTGTAATCGGCTTCATCACCCTGGTTGGCGCCTCTATTGGCCTGATGAATATCATGCTTGTATCGGTAACAGAGAGAACCCGCGAAATAGGAATCAGGAAAGCTATTGGCGCCACTCCAAAAGTTATCAGGCTCCAGTTTCTTTTAGAAGCAATCGTTATTTGTTTAATCGGCGGGCTTACAGGCATTATCCTTGGAATTCTTATAGGAAATCTTGTGGCGATGCTTTTGGGCGCAAGTTTTATGTTTCCGGTTGGCTGGGTTACTCTTGGCACAGCTCTTTGTATTGGAGTTGGTATAATTTCAGGTTTTTATCCGGCTTCAAAGGCTTCCAGGTTAGATCCCGTAGAGGCTTTACGTTACGAGTAGAGAAAAGAGATATTAGGAGATTGGTATTAGCTATAAGGTATTAGGTAATAGCTATAAGGGGAGTTATTTATTTAGAACAAAAGTTCGTTTTGCAACTGATATTCCGTCAATACCTTCTTTACGTATGGTAGTGATAAGGCCTGCTTTAGCATAGCAGCATGTTTATGATGATGCAGGTCGCTTCCTAAAAAATCAATGAGATATTTATCTACTAATTCTTCGGCTATTTTTTGAGTCGGTTTACCGTAATAACCTGTAAGAGAAAGTGTATTCAGCTGTAAATAGCAACCCGTTGCTTTAATCTTCTGGTAATTTTCTATTGAATTGGCGAAATAAGGATATCTTTCCGGATGGGCAAGCACCGGTTTATAACCCTTGTCTTTAATCTTTTCAATAGTATCATAAAAAGATTGAGGACAGTTAACAAAAGATAATTCAAAAAGAAGAAATCCTTTTCCAAGAGTCAATACCTGCCCACTTTCCAGCTTATTATCAAAAGTTTCATCAAGATAGTACTCGGCTGCAGCCTCAAGCTGGATCTCTATATTTCTTTTTGCGAGTTCTTCTCGAAGATTATCTAAACCTGTTTTTATTATTTCTGGAGTATTACGATAATAATCAGCCATTACATGGGGAGTTGTAATCAGCTTTTTAAATCCCAGCTCCATCATTTTGCTTACGAGATCAACAGAATGCTCTACAGAAGGAGATCCGTCATCGATGCCGGGAATTAAATGAGAATGCAAATCAACCTTTATTGAAGAAAAGTTAATTCCAGGTTCTTGGCTCTTCTTTTTGAAAAGATTAAACAGCATTAACGGTTATTATATTGCTCCTCGTAATAAAACTGGTAGTGTCCCGAAGTAACGTCCCTTAACCACTCTTCGTTTGCCAGGTACCAATCTACTGTTTTTTCCAGGCCCTCTTCAAACTGCAAACTGGGCTTCCATCCTAATTCCCGTTGTAGTTTAGAAGAATCAATAGCATAACGCAGATCATGGCCCGCACGATCTGTTACAAAAGTGATCAGTTTTTCAGAAGTTCCCTCTTCCCGGTTCAGCTTTTGATCCATAATCTTGCATAAAAGCCGAATCAGGTCAATGTTTTTCCACTCGTTATGTCCGCCAATATTATAGGTAGACCCGGTTTTAGCCTGGTGGAAAATAACATCAATAGCCCGGGCATGATCTTCCACCCATAACCAATCCCGTATATTTTCTCCTTTTCCGTAAACAGGCACCGGTTTATTATTTTTAATATTATTAATGGCAAGTGGAATTAATTTTTCCGGAAAATGATATGAACCGTAATTATTAGAGCAGTTGGATATTACGGCATCTATTCCATAAGTGTCCTGATAAGCTCTTACAAAATGGTCGGAGCTTGCTTTTGAAGCAGAATACGGACTGTGCGGATCGTAAGCTGTTTCCTCAGTAAACATTCCATTTTCCCCCAAAGTTCCGTAAACTTCATCGGTAGATACATGGTAAAAACGCTTGGCAGAATAATCTTCTTTCCAGAATTTCCTTGCAGCATTCAATAAGTTTACCGTCCCTACCACGTTTGTCATTACAAAATCTAAAGGACTGGTAATTGAGCGGTCAACATGAGACTCGGCAGCAAGATGAATTACGGCATCAAATTGCTCGGCGGAGAAAAGCTGGTCAATAAATCCTGCGTCAACGATATCTCCCTTAACAAAATGGTAATTTTCTTTATCTTCTATATCCTTCAGGTTGACCAGGTTTCCTGCATAGGTAAGTTTATCCAGATTCACAATCTGATAATCAGGATACTTATTTACAAAACGCCTCACCACGTGAGAACCAATAAATCCGGCACCTCCGGTAATAAGAATTTTTTTCATAATTGAGGTAAAGCCTTTCGGCTTACAGCTTTTTAAAATGGATTGTCCTTTATGTATTGCTCCCATGCCCAGGCTGAACGCATCATTTCATCTACACCCAGCTCTGCCTTCCAGTTAAGTTCTGTAGCCGATTTAGAAACGTCTCCCCAAACCTGTTCAACATCTCCTTCCCGTCTTGGACCAATCTGGTAGTTCAACTTTACACCTGTTGCATTCTCAAACGCGTTTATTACTTCCAGCACAGAAGTGCCTTTACCCGTACCGATATTGAAAACATCGTATTTCTGTTGCTGCTTACTTTCCATATGCTTTATAGCTGCAACGTGTGCTTTTGCGAGGTCAACAACATGTATATAATCGCGGATGCAGCTTCCGTCAGGAGTAGAATAATCATCTCCGTACACAGTAATGGGTCCGCGTTTGCCTATAGCACTCTGCGTAATAAATGGCACCAGATTTTGAGGGACGCCAATTGGTAACTCCCCAATTAATGCCGAATTATGTGCTCCTACGGGGTTAAAATATCTTAAAGAAATGATCTTGTAATTATCATTAGCAGAAGCAACATCCTGCAAAATTTCCTCAGCTATCTGTTTCGTGTTACCATAAGGAGATTGCGCTTTTTTAACCGGTGCGTCTTCTGTTACAGGTAATTTATCAGGTTGACCGTACACCGTGCAACTGGAAGAGAAAACAAAATTTATGGGCCGGCTTTCAAAAGCGTCCAACAAATTAATAAGGGAGTAGAAATTATTCTTGTAATATTTTAACGGCAATTGTACCGATTCGCCAACGGCTTTAAAAGCGGCAAAGTGAATGACGCCATTTATATCGGGATTTGAAGCAATGAACGCTTTTGTCTTATTTTCATCGCACAGATCAAAATTGTGAAACTCAATTTTTTTACCAGTGATCTTTTCAAGCTGGTTTAATATCTTTTCGCTTGAATTTACCAGATTATCTACAATAACCGGCGTATATCCTGCTTCTATCAATTCAACAACGGTGTGAGAACCGATAAAACCGGTACCACCTGTTACAAGTATTTTCCTGCTCATTGCTACTTATTATAATTTGCAAAATCTTTATGTTCCACTTTTTCAATCAAATCTGGTGGTAAAGATTTAAAATATTCATAGGTAATTTTTAAACCTTCAGCCCGGGATACTTTTGGCTCCCAGCCTAAAATTTCTCTTGCTTTGGAAATATCGGGTCTCCTTTGCTTAGGGTCATCAGTTGGTAGCGGCTTTGTAACCAGCTTCTGACTGGTTCCGGTTAATTTGATAATTTCTTCACCAAATTGTTTTATTGTGATCTCATCCGGATTTCCGATGTTTACAGGGTAGGCATAGTCAGAAAATAAAAGCCGGTAAATCCCTTCTACGAGATCATCTACATAACAAAAAGAGCGGGTCTGAGAGCCGTCGCCAAATACAGTTAAATCCTCACCCCTTATTGCCTGCCCGATAAAAGCAGGTAAAACTCTTCCGTCATTTAAACGCATTCGTGGACCGTATGTGTTAAATATTCTTACTATCCTGGTTTCAAGGCCGTGAAAAGTATGATACGCCATTGTCATGGCCTCCTGAAAACGCTTTGCTTCGTCGTAAACTCCTCGGGGCCCAACCGGATTAACGTTACCCCAGTATTCTTCCGGCTGAGGATTTATATTTGGGTCACCATAAACTTCTGAAGTAGAAGCTACCAGGATCCGTGCTTTTTTTGCCCTGGCTAATCCTAATAAATTATGTGTACCTAAGGAACCTACTTTAAGCGTTTGAATAGGAATTTTCAGATAATCTATCGGACTGGCGGGGGAAGCAAAATGAAGTATGTAATCTAATTTACCTGGAGTATGAACAAAGGTTGAAACATCATGGTTGTAAAATACAAAGTTTTCAAGCTTAAAAAGATGTTCAATATTTCTTAAATCGCCGGTTATCAAATTGTCCATAGCGATTACATGAAAATCTTCCCGGATAAAGCGATCACATAAATGAGATCCTAAAAACCCTGCTGCTCCTGTAATTAAAATGCGTTTTCTTGCCGGCATTATACTTCTGCTATTTTTCTACCTATACTATTGTAATAGAATCCGCAATCTATCATTTTCTGAATATCGTACAGATTCCGTCCATCAAAAATCACTTTTGATTTTAATGCTGTTTCAATTTTATCAAAATCCGGTGTACGGAACAAGGACCATTCTGTTACAATAATAAGGGCATCTGCATTTTCCAAAGCTTCGTATGGATTGTTAGCATATCCTATCGCATCGCCTTTTAATTTTTTCACGTTCTCCATTGCCTCCGGATCATAAGCTACTATCTGTGCTCCTTCATTAAGTAATTCATCAATAATATACAAAGATGGTGCCTCACGAATGTCGTCCGTTTCAGGTTTGAAAGCCAAACCCCATAAAGCAAACTTTTTACCCTTTAGATCGCCGTTATAGTATTTGCGCATTTTATCAACTAACACAACCTTTTGCAGGTCGTTTACTTTCATTACTGATTTTAAAATACGAAAATCATAGTTTGCCTCCTCGGCAGATTTTGCCAAAGCCTGAACATCTTTAGGGAAGCAACTTCCTCCATAACCTACTCCCGGGAAAAGAAAACGCTTACCGATACGATTATCTGCACCAATGCCCTTTCTTACCATATCCACGTCTGCCCCAACCAATTCACACATATTTGCAATCTCATTCATGAATGAAATTTTTGTTGCAAGGAAAGAATTGGCAGCATATTTGGTTAGTTCTGAAGAACGTTCGTCCATAAAAACGATTGGATTTCCGGAACGCACATACGGTCCATATAATTCTTCCATCAGTTTTCTGGCCCTTTCACTGCTGGTTCCTACAACTACTCTATCCGGCTTCATAAAATCTTCTACAGCAACTCCTTCCCGCAAAAACTCAGGGTTTGAAACAACATCTACAGGAACAGTGGTATTTTCTTCAAAAACAGCTTTTACCTTATCCGCTGTACCGACCGGCACAGTCGATTTAGTAACCACTACTTTATAATCTTTAACCAGCTTTGCAATATCTTTAGCAGCACCAAGCACATAACTCAGGTCAGCAGACCCATCTCCACCCGGAGGAGTCGGCAGTGCAAGAAATATAATTTTAGCATCGGCAATAGCCTCTGAAAGTTCTGTTGTAAAACTTAACCTTTTCTGTTCGATATTCCTGTTAAAGAGCAATTCAAGACCAGGTTCATAAATCGGCACCTGGCCTTCTTTCATTTTCTGAACTTTTTCCTCATTGATATCAACACAGGTAACATTATTTCCTGTTTCGGCTAAACATGTTCCGGTAACTAATCCAACATATCCAGTACCTACTACTGCTATTTTCATATATAATATTTCAAATTTTAATTTTTAAACGTTATTTTGGCGAAGATAATAATTAAGCAATAAACATGCTTTTTGTTTACAATTTTTGCATAAAAATTTATCTTCTCTTAATATTCATCTTCTCTTTTTTTAACAGAAAGGCCAGACTCTGGATAAATGGGCGAAAAAATATTTTTAAAATCATTGAAAAAGAGCAAATAACGGGATCAACTATCTGGTTTCACTTTGCTTCGCTGGGAGAATTTGAACAGGGACGACCGGTATTGGAAAAAATCAAACAGCTCTATCCTCATAAAAAAACATTTGTCACCTTTTTTTCACCCTCCGGTTACGAAGTAAGAAAAAACTTCGCTTTTGCTGATTACGTTTTCTACCTGCCAATGGATTCTAAATCCAATGCTGAAAAGTTTATTAAATTAGTCAATCCGGAAATTGCCGTTTTTACTAAGTATGAATACTGGTATCATTATTACCATGAACTTGCTGAGAAAAAAATTCCGTTATATGTAATATCCGCCATCTTCCGCAAAGAACAGCCCTTTTTTAAGTGGTATGGTGGCTTGCACCGAAGAATACTTGGCTTTGTTTCTCATTTTTTTGTGCAGGATGAAAAGAGCAAGCAACTGCTTGACAGCATGGAAGTAAGAAAAGTAACTATAAGTGGAGATACGCGTTTTGACCGTGTTTTTGAAAACTCGCAAAATCCTCAACAGATACAACAAGTTGAAGATTTTTGCAGCGGAAGCAATATTTTTATCGCCGGCAGTACCTGGCCACAGGATGAAAAGCTAATTTCTGCTCTTACCCAAAAAAATCACGGCTGGAAATTCATTATTGCACCTCATGAGATTAAAGAAGAAAAGATAATCAGCCTGGAAGAAAGCCTGAAAGTAAGATCTGTACGCTTCTCAAAGGTTAAAAGCGGAGCTGCTCTCCCTTCTGATGCTTCTGTTTTAATTATTGACAATATCGGGATGCTTTCTTCCCTTTATCAGTATGGAAACATTGCCTATATAGGTGGGGGATTTGGAAGCGGTATTCATAACACATTAGAGGCTGCCGCCTTTGGCCTGCCCGTTATTTTCGGGCCGAACTATCAACGGTTTTTAGAAGCAAAAGAGTTGATAGAAGCCGGAGCAGCTTTTAGCATAAGGGATTCTGAAGAGTTGGAAACTGTTCTTTTGAAATTGAAAGACCCGGTAATACAAAAAGAGAAAGGATTAATTGCTAAAATGTATGTTAAAAACCATACAGGAGCAACCAATAAAATAGTAGAAAAAATTAGTGATGGATTTTGATAAGAATATTTCTCTAGAAACTGAACATATTTTATTAAGGCCGCTTGAAGTAACAGATGCAGATGCATTAAGCCTGGTATCAAAAGATGATGATAACTGGACGTGGTTTCAGCAGAACCTCACAGACGCACAAGATGTACAGGCTTGGGTGGAAGAGTCTTGTAAAAGCCGCCAGAAAAACCAGAAATATCCTTTTCTAATTATTAAAAAAGATGGGAATAAAGCGATAGGTTCATCCAGCTATTTAAATATCAGCATAAAAGATGAGCGCCTGGAAGTAGGTTCAACCTGGTTAGGAAAAGAATTCCATTCTACAGGATTAAACCGGGAAGCGAAGTTTTTACTGCTAAGCTATGCCTTTGAACACCTAAATATTAAAAGATTGGAATTTAAAACAGATGTACTCAACATCCGGTCAAGAAAAGCAATATTAAAAATGGGTGCTATCGAGGAAGGAATCCTCAGAAGCCACATGATTACGCAGGGAGGCAGGAGGAGGGACACTATTTATTTCAGTATATTATCCTCTGAATGGCCGGAAGTTAAAAAAAGAATCTTTCGCGATTTAGAGATGACTTTGTGCTAAGAGATCTCTTAAATTTAACTCTTAGCAATCCCTTCTAAAGTTTCAATCCACTTTGGATTATCATTCAGGCTTTCTACTAATTGTACTTTTTCGCCGCCCAAAGCTTTAAATTCAAGGTCGTATTCTTCTGCAATTTCATAAATTGTTTCCAGGCAATCTGAAACAAAAGCAGGACTAAAAACCAGTACTTTTTTTATTCCCTTTTCGGCCAGCTGATGAATTACCTCACTTGTATAGGGTTGAGCCCACGGATCTTTGCCCAACCGCGACTGAAAGGTAACCGTGTATTTTTCCTGAGGAATTGCGAGTCTTTCTGCAATTAATCGGGCTGTATTGTAACACTGAGCCGAATAGCAGAACTTATTTACATCGGTAAGTCTGGAACAACAATCGGCAGATTGGAGGCAATGAGTTTTTGAGTTATCTGCTTTCCGCAACTGTCTTTGAGGCAAACCGTGAAAGCTAAAAAGTATATGTTCAAATTCCTGATATCCCGCTTTCCTGCCATTTTCTGCAAAAACATCAATCATGGAAGCATTATCATGGAAAGAATTAACAAAGGAAACATTTGGTATTGTTTGCCATTTACTTACAATTTCCATTACTTTCTGATGTACGGAACCTGTTGTTGCAGAGGCATATTGAGGAAACAAAGCAATAATCTTTATACTGCTTACATTGGCTGATTTCAACCCCTCCAGGGCAGATTGAATAGAGGGGCTTTGATACCGCATGCCAAGTTCCACAATATATTCATCGCCTAAACGCTGCTGTAAGAGCTCTTTAACTCTTACGCTGTAATAAAGCAGAGGCGAACCATTTTCTGACCATACCTTTTTGTAAGTAGCTGCAGATTTTGGCCCGCGAAAAGGAACTATAATACCTTTTACCAGAAGTGTACGTCCAATGGTGCTGATATCAATAACCCGTTCATCCATCAGAAACTCATCTAAATACTTTCTTACATCAGAAACAGAGGGGCTATCGGGAGTACCGAGGTTTACAAGTAATATTCCTTTTTTATTCATGAAGCTTCAAAAATAAGATTTGAACTTTCTAAATCACCCAGGGCTGAAGAATTTTAAATTAATATGATTCTTTCGATTTCCACAATTGCCACCAGGGTGTGCCCGGCGAAGCATGGTGCTCATAATGGTAACCAAAAAAATAGCAGGAAATAAATGCTAAAAAATGATTTCTTTTAAGTGTCCGCGAATGATGTTTATTTTGATGTTCGCCGTGATGCGGAAGCCAGGTACCAAAATAAAACAGCTGAACCGTGCTTAATAATGATGGAATTACCCAGAATAGTATAAGATTCGCTTCCGGTATCCACGCTTTAAGGATGTTAAAAACAACAGCCATTGCTATGAGCTGCCACCAGGAAATATACCCGAAAAAAAAGCGAAAGTACCAGCTTATAAAATTACCGTTATGATAATCAGGGTCTTCTTCTGTATGTACAAACCGATGATGCTTATGATGCTTCCTGTTTAGTTTATCAAAAGGAAACAGCGCATACAGCAAAGTGCAGAGCCAACCTGTTGCATTATTTATAACGATGTTTGAGGAAACAGTGCGGTGCATCGCATCATGAGCGGTAATAAATAGGCCAGTGTACAAATGTGTTTGAATGAGCACAAAAAGGTAAACAAAAGGATCGGACCAGGAAAAATTCCAGTTCAGAAGAAAACTAATGCTAATTACCCAGCAAGAAATTACTATCAGGGCAATAAATACTCCGGTATTTTTAGGAGCTGCCATAACAGATTAATAAGTTTCTAATAAGTCCCTCACCTGCTCCATCAGCCACATAGGTGTAGACGTTGCACCGCAAATACCCACCTTATCGCCGGGACAAAACATTTCCGGATTTAGTTCAGAAGTTCCTGATATAAAATAAGTATTGGGATTAAATTGCCTGCACACCTCGAATAAAACTTTACCGTTTGAAGATTTTTTGCCGGAAACAAATACAACTTTATCGAAATCCAAAACAAAGTCACGCAACTCTTCATTCCTGTTTGAAACCTGACGGCAGATGGTATCATTGGCGTTTAATTCATAACCCCTGCTGATGAGTTCGTCTTTAATCTTATAAAACTTATCCGTACTTTTTGTAGTCTGGCTGTATAACGTAATTTTTGAAGGAAGTTCTACATTTTCAAGCTCCGCAAGATCCTGGAATACAATTGCTGTATTATCTGTTTGGCCTTCAAGACCGATTACTTCTGCATGTCCGTGTTTTCCAAAAATCAATATCTTTTCCTTTGCGTCGTACGAATTTTTTATCCGGTTCTGCAATTTTAAAACCACCGGGCAGGATGCATCAATAAGCGTAATATTATTTTCGAGCGCCGTTTTATAGGTTTCAGGTGCTTCTCCGTGTGCACGGATAAGTACTTTTTCGTTCTTCAGATCTTTTAAATCATCATGATTAACAATCCGCAATCCTTTTGCCTTCAACCGTTCAACTTCTTCATCGTTGTGTACAATATCCCCCAAACAATATAAATAACCGTCTTCTTCCAGAATTGCCTCCGCCATATCTATGGCATAAACAACACCAAAGCAAAAGCCGGACGAACTATCAATTGTAACTTCAAGATTATAACTCATGTTAAATAAATTACACAAAAATACGCATTTGTTTATCAGAATGCCCAAAGGTTTAAGGCTATAAAAAACAACAGTTGTGTTATAAAAAAAGTTATAGCCGCCTTATTTTTCTTATTGAAGCTGAAAGAATAAAAAACAAAGCAAAACAGAAAAGAGATAAGGTACCAGCAAACGTAATTTTTAACAGGAATTGCCGAGGTATCCCATTCCCAGTAATCGAACTTTACTGCGACCGGCTCTATAAGATAATCTAAAACAACCAAAGCGAAGGCAGCTATAGCAGACTTCACGATCTTGTTTTCAGACATCTGAAGTGCTTGTACGCAAGTTGCGGCTGCATAAACAAGCATTACCCAATTAAGGCCAATTAGCAACGGCACATCAAATAACTTAAGTCCGAGGGTTTTTCCGTAAGCATAATTACCAAAGATGATACCTGTTTTTACGCCGGCTAGTTCAAGCAAAAATCCAAGCAGGAATACTGTTACTAAATAAAATACAAAGTGCAGGTTCTTATCCTGCTGGCTGATTAGTAACAGGATAAACATCAGCAATAAATGCCAGGGAACCAGTTTAATGAAGATAGGAACCAAGGAGGGCAACAAAAAGCCGATCAGTCCGACAAAATGGAACAATACAATTAAAAAACTACAGATATAACTCCTTTTATTCTCCATTAATAATGGTACGGCCTTTCCATGTAGTGGTTTTTGTCAGGTACTTTTTAACAGAAACAACAGATATGATAATCAATGAAACCATCTGCAACGGATGAAATACTATATTTTGCAATATGCTCTGACCGCTTTGCAGCGATACCAATAATCGTGTTAAAATAATCAGTGTTATCAGAAATGAAAGTAAAGTTAAATTCAAATAAAAGAATATAAAAACCGGGCCAAGCATTACCAGCAGCAGATAGCAAACCAGGGCCGCAACATTATAACCGAACCCTGCCAGCAAGTTTTTGCTAAAGCCGTTAATCGCCTCTTTATAATCGGTGTACATACGACAGAAAATATAACCGTTAGCCAGCAAAGCCTCGCCGGTATAACCGCTGCGTTTAACACATTTCATAATTTCTATATCTTCGACCACCTTACTTTTAACTTTTAAATGCCATTGTTCCTTTTGATATACTTCTGCATCAAACAACATAAATTGCCCGCTTGCAGCTGCAAGTGCAGGATTTGAGCTTAATTTCACTAAACGAAGAGGCAGCAGATACAACAACAGCAAGTGCATGAGCGGCACTACCAGTTTTTCGCCTACAGTTTCCATCTTCTGATTGGCAAAAAGGCTAAGCAGCGCAATCCGGTTTATTTTCATCCGATGAACCGAATTATTGATCAAACCTTCTTTTATTTCTTCATCGGCATCAATAAACATCAGGTATTTCCCGCGGGCTTCCTGAGCAAGTTGGTAGCAGGCATAATTTTTCCCAAGCCAGTCCTCAGGCAATTCCTTTCCTCTAAGTACCCTGAACCGTTTATCTGAATCTGCAAACTCGCTGGCTACAGCATACGAATTATCCGTAGAACCGTCATCCAGAACAATCACTTCATAATTGGAATACGACTGGTTTTTAATAGAATTTAACAAATTGAAAATATTAGGAGCTTCATTCCTTACCGGAATAAGGATGGAAACTTGCTCGTCGTAATGCTTTAATGAATAGGTTAGCTTAGGATTTGAAATAAAATTAAAAAGGGCAATGGTAAAACGCAGAATAAGGAAGAAGAAAATCAGGTAATACAGAATCATCTTTAAACAATAGCGCGATTGTGCTCAGACCGCGATTTCTCATAATGTTTGTTAAAAGCACTCTTTATTAATTGCAGACTCGTATATTCTTCAGCTGCCCAGGTTTTTAAATAACAGGTTATAAAAGGTTTCCTACACTGATAATAATCAACGAACATTGATAAAAAAACGTATTGGAAGTTTTTGTTTGATGCATTAATGATATTTATTAAACCTTTTTGAAAATCTACCTCTGTTACGTGATTAGAGTATAGTTTTCCCTGAGGAAAAAAAAGAACAAGATTTGCAGGATCGTTCAATAATTGGCCCGCATATTCCAGCGAACTGATACTGCTTTTCGAATTTCTTTTTATTGAAAAAGCTCCAAGATACTTCAGGAACCATACTTTTCTATAATTCTCCTCCGTAACCATTACGTAAAACTTTCTTTTAAAAAGCAGCCGGTTTAGCTGGAAAACTAAAAAGCCATCCCACCACGAAAAATGATTGGAGAGCAAAAGGATTGCTTTTTCAGGATCAGTTTGCAAGCTGTTTAAATTAAACCCGCTGAAATCCTTTTTAATAATCAGATTGATGTACCAGGAAAAAAAACGGTGAATAATTTTATTGCTGCGTGGTTTGTCCATCAGTTTTAAAGGTATAAATGCTAAACCAGTTCGTCAACAATTTTAGCGGATAATAAGGCAAGGGGAATTCCCCCACCTGGATGAACGCTTCCACCCACAAAATACAGACCCTTTATTTTGGGCAGGAAGTTAGGATGGCGGAAAAAAGCTGAAAATTTATTATTTGAACTGGTTCCGTAGATAGAGCCCTGATAGGAATAGGTCCGGCTTTCTATTGTCCTCGGATCGAGGATTTGTTCGCATTCGATTAAACCGGCAATATTTTCTTTCAGATTCCGCGATAACTTTTCCAGGATATTCACTTTTGCTTCCGAAATTAATTTATCCCAATCCTGGCCTTTATTTGCCGGAACATTTATCATAACAAACCAGTTCTCGCAATTAGCCGGAGCATCATCTGTCTTATATTTCGAACTGATATTCAAATAAACAGTTGGGTCGTAAGAGATCCTGTTATCTCTCCAAGTGGCATTAAATTCTTCCTCATAATTCTCGCTGAAAAAGATGTTATGCAAATCCAGGTTCTTGAATTGCTTTTTTATTCCCCAGTAAAATATCAAAGCAGAACTGCTGCGCTCCTGTTTATCAATCCTGTTTGGAACAGGGTATTTTTTCAAAAGCTTATTATAAGTGAACCAAACATCCATGTTTGAAACCACTTTTTCAGCTTTTACTATTTCCCCGTTAACTTTTGCCCCTTCAACTTTTCGGCTACCGGTTATAATTTCTTCAACAGGAGAGTTATAGGAAAACTTTACGCCAAGTTCTTCGGCGAGCCTCACCAGACTTGCTGTTATCTGGTTCATCCCTCCTACCGGGAAATAAGCGCCGAATTGTTGCTCCAGGTGAGGGATGACGTTTAATGTTGCCGGAGCCTGATACGGATTTGAACCGTTGTAGGTAGCATAGCGGTTAAAAAAACGAAGGGTTTTGCTATCCCTGAAGATGCTTTCATTTGCGCTGTTCATGGTCCTTAACGGGTCAATAGCAGGAAACTGAAGCAGGGATTTGAGGGTTTTAAGATTGCAATAAGTAGAAAACCGGTGTAAAGACTTTTCTAAAAATACCGGATTTACAATATGATAGATTTGAGCGCTTCTATTTATAAATCTACGTATAGCGTGTTTACTATCGGTAGTTTTTGCTGAAAGTTCTTCAACAAACTTTTCCTGATCTGCCCAGGCATTTATTACGGTTCCGTCTTCATAAAAATAACGGCAGATTAAATCCAGTTTCTCATACTTAAAGTAATCCTGTGGATTTTTTCCGGCAAGGAGAAAAAGTTCATCTACATAGTGAGGCATGGTAAACAAGCTGGGGCCGGCATCAAAGCGATAATCCTTACATTTTATTTCAGAAAGCTTTCCTCCGGGATAGCTGTTTGCTTCAAAAACGTGCACATCAAAGCCTTTAATGGCAAGACGTATTGCGGAGGCAATTCCTGCTATTCCTGCACCGATTACAATTGCTTTTGGCATATGGTATTTGTCTCCTAAGAAGGCAAATATAGTATAAGTTGTTTCCTTGGCCGTCGGGGCTTCTTTCTTTTGTCAGCCCAAAATAAACAAAAGGCTTTATCAATCCCAAGGTGCCTTTTCGCCCCAGCCTTTTGCTCAATTAAAAAACATGTTCGCTGAATTTTGCTGGAAGTGCTGAATGAAAGATTCTGCGAACCCGAACGCAAAAGGAGGCTCGGCTCTACATGTTGTAATTTTCCTGCTGCAGTTTTTTAATTCTTTCCGGCACTGAGGGATTGATGCGTGCTTCGGCAAAAGCAGCGGCAGTTTGTTCGTTTGCTGGTTAGTACAGCGATGTCCCCCGCTGGCGGGGGAATTAAAGGGGGTGGAAAAATTTAGTTCTCCTACAACCTTTTCATCCTTGCTTTCCGGCCTCAGAAGATTTGGTAGTAGAGGCCAATAAACCTGTTGGCATAAACTTTCAATCAGCAATATCATCAAGCTATCCCCGAAGTGGTGCAGAAACATACGAGTTTGCATTACCAAACCCACGGCTGGGGATTGCACTTAAAAGGTTTATTGAGCCTATACAACAAAGATTCTGCAGCCGCGGTGTTTTTGTTTACTTTTTTCACTGCAGTGAAAAAAGTAAATGCCTCTCGCCGGCATGAGGCGGACCAACTTAAATTATTTCAAGAAAAATGTAGTAAGATGAATCAATGTTTTGAGCATAAGCTTCTTCAATACCTTTTACTTCCTTTCGCCTGGTCGGCGGGACTTCTTTCTTTTGAGAGCAAAAGAAACAAAACCCTTTATCAATCCCAAGGTGCCCTGCCGCACCAGCCTTCGCTCAATTAAAAAACTGGGTGCGCTTGCTTTTGCTAGAAGTGCTGAATGAAAGTTATTGGGAACTCTGAACGCAAAAAAGGCTTGGTTCTGCTGATTGTTTTTTCTTGCTGCTGTTTTTTAATTTTTTCCGGCACTTCGGGATTGATGCGTACTTAGGCAAAAGCAGTGGTAGTTTGTTCGTTTGCAGGTGCACTGCCGATTGTTTTGCTACACCCGTTTCATCCGGGCTTTCCGGCCGCAGAACTGACAGCGACGTTTTCCCAACTGATACTGATTGTTTCCTTAAATGATGCTGTTAATTACAGTTAAGTGCCCTTTCCTGTAACCGTTTTTTCCAGATGCTCCATTATCGGAACGGGCTTTTTATTTTCATCTATTGCAACAAAAGTAAAACAGCCATGTATCGCCCGCTCGCGAAAGTCATCGTACATCTTTTCTACAAATATTTCCACATTCACTTTTAAACTGGTACGCCCAACTTCTGCAACACGGGCAATTACTTCGATAATGGTTCCGGCGGGAATTGGCTTATTAAAATCAATACGATCCGAAGAAACTGTTACCATTCTTAAACGGCTGAAACGCGTTGCGGCCATAAAAGCAACTTCATCCATCATATTCATTGCGAAACCGCCATACAGGGTATCATAATGATTGGTAGTATTAGGAAACACGGTTTTAAAAATTCGTGTTTCGGAGCGATTCATTCTTTCTTCCAGATTCATATGATTAAAGAGATTTCTGATACGATAGTTATCGGAATACGGAGTATCATTTTTATAAAAATCATACTCCTTAGTCCTGAAAACAATTATGCTGAACAAGTTACACAACCTTCTTCCATAGAACAAACCGGACCGGCAGGAATTTCATCGGGCACCTGGTTTATACGTTCGGGAATAACCGGCTCCATCGTTTTACCCGCCTGATTCTCTACTGTAAATTTAACTGCCTGTGATGCAGCCTGCGTTCTTAAATAATACATCCCTGTTTTCAATCCTTTTTTCCACGCATAAAAATGCATTGATGTAAGCTTTGATGCATTTGGCGAACTGACAAACAGATTTAACGATTGCGACTGGCAAATGTAAGCCCCCCGATCGGCAGCCATATCAATAATGGTACGCATTTTAATTTCCCAAACTGTTTTATATAATTCCTTTATATCAGCAGGTATTTCGTCAATTTCCTGAATAGAGCCGTTTGCAGAGATGATTTTATTCTTCATCTCCGTGTTCCATAAACCCAGATTCACCAAATCGCGTAGCAAATGTTTATTTACGATGATAAATTCACCGCTTAAAACTCTTCTCGTATAAATATTGGACGTATAAGGCTCAAAACATTCATTGTTTCCCAGTATCTGAGAGGTGGAAGCGGTAGGCATTGGTGCCACCAACAACGAATTTCTTACACCATGATTCATTACTTCTGACCTTAATTCCTCCCAGTTCCAACGGTCACTTTCCGGTTGTACTCCCCATAAATCAAATTGAAATTTCCCTTGGGATAAGGGTGATCCTTTAAATGTCGCATAAGGACCTTCTTTAACAGCAAGGTCTTTTGAAGCAGTCATCGCAGCAAAATAAATAGTCTCGAATATGTCTTTATTGAGCTGCTTCGCCTCGCCGCTTTCAAACGGCAGGCGAAGTAAAATAAAGGCATCTGCCAACCCTTGAACTCCCAAACCAATTGGACGATGACGAAGATTTGAATTTCTCGCTTCATCAACCGGGTAGTAGTTATTGTCAATAATCCGATTCAGATTTAGGGTGACTTGATACGTAACTTCATATAATTTATCATGGTCAAAAGCTCCGTCCTTTATAAAACGTGGCAAGGCGAGGGAAGCAAGATTACAAACAGCCACTTCATCCGCCGAAGTGTACTCCATAATTTCAGTACAAAGATTTGAGCTCTTGATTGTGCCCAAATTCTGCTGGTTCGACTTCCGGTTGGCTGCGTCTTTATAAAGCAGGTACGGGGTTCCCGTTTCCACTTGTGCATCTAAAATGGCAAACCAAAGTTCCTGCGCTTTTACTTTTTTGCGGGCCCTTCCCTCCTTTTCATAGCGCTCGTATAAAGCTTCGAACTCTTCGCCGAAACATTCGTGCAGGCCGGGCGCTTCATGCGGGCAAAATAAACTCCAGTCTTCATTGGCCTCTACCCGCTTCATAAAGAGGTCACAGATCCAAAGGGCATAAAAGAGGTCCCGGGCACGGATTTCTTCTTTCCCGTGGTTTTTTCTCAAATCCAAAAACTCGAATACATCGGCATGCCAGGGTTCCAGATAAACGGCAAATGCACCTTTCCTTTTTCCTCCACCCTGATCAACATACCGTGCTGTATCATTAAAAACTCTCAACATCGGAATGATTCCATTGCTTGTTCCATTCGTTCCGCCAATATACGAACCGGTTGCACGTACATTATGAATACTCAAACCTATGCCTCCGGCACTTTGTGAAATTTTTGCCGTTTGTTTCAATGTATCATAAATCCCGTCGATGCTGTCGTCTTTCATGGTCAGCAAAAAGCAGGATGACATTTGCGGCTTCGGCGTTCCGGCATTGAATAAGGTAGGCGTAGCGTGTGTAAACCAACGCTCACTCATCAGATTATAGGTTTTGATTGCGCTTTCGATGTCTTTTTTATGAATCCCCACAGCTACACGCATAAATAAATGCTGGGGGCGTTCTACGATTTTACCATCGACTTTAAGCAGGTAGGATTTTTCGAGGGTTTTAAATCCAAAATAGTCAAATCCGAAATCCCGGTCGTAAATTATGGAACTATCCAGTAACTCCGCATTTTCTGCGATTATTTGCCACACATCCTCTGCTATTAAAGGAGCGCTTTTTCCTGCTTTCGGATCCACGTAACTGTATAATTTCCGCATTGTTTCAGAAAAAGACTTCACCGTATTTTTATGCAGATTGGAAACAGCGATCCGCGAAGCCAGTAAAGCATAATCGGGATGTTTAGTTGTTAACGACGCAGCTGTTTCCGCCGCCAGATTATCCAGTTCGGACGTGGTTACGCCATCGTATAACCCTTCTATTACTTTTTTCGCTACATCGATGGGATCAACCAAAGTGGGGTTTAAACTATAGCAGAGCTTTTCTATCCGTGCGGTTATTTTATCAAATTTTACGGATTCTACTCTTCCGTCTCTTTTTATTACAAACATGTTAGTTGTTATGAGTTGTAGGTTATAAGTTGTGAGTTATAGGTGAGCCATTAAACTAACAGCTCTTCCTCTTAAAAATCCTCATCCAGTGAAAATCCCTGGGTTTCTTTAGCTGCAAGCACACCGCTTTTCTGATAATCGCCTACGCGTTTTTCAAAAAAGTTTGTTTTTCCCTGCAGGGAGATCATTTCCATAAAATCAAACGGGTTCGAAGTCATGTAAAGTTTTTCATACCCCAGTTCGGTTAGCCAGCGATCGGCAACAAATTCGATATACTGGCTCATTAACTGGGCATTCATCCCGATAAGTTTTACCGGCAAAGCCTCTGTAATAAATTCCTTTTCTATGGTTACGGCCTCTTCAATTATGCGGTATACCTCAAACTGAGATAATTTATTTTTAAGCATAGAATAGAGCAGGCAGGCGAACTCACAATGCAAACCTTCGTCTCTTGAAATCAGCTCATTACTAAACGTTAGGCCAGGC
Source organism: Rubrilithobacter danxiaensis (assembly GCF_047272945.1). NCBI lineage: Bacteria > Pseudomonadati > Bacteroidota > Sphingobacteriia > Sphingobacteriales > Sphingobacteriaceae > Rubrilithobacter > Rubrilithobacter danxiaensis. Next base: position 22,728 of record NZ_JBKOPS010000017.1, on the reverse strand, counting down.
ATTAAGCCTCTTTTCTTAAGCCAGAAGATTGAGCAGAAACTTCCGCTGAAAAATATTCCTTCAACTGCAGCAAAAGCCACTAAACGTTGTGCGAACGTTCCTTTTTCAATCCAACGGAGCGCCCATTCTGCTTTTTTCTTCACACATGGCACTGTTTCTATCGCATGAAATAAGCGGTCCTTTTCGCGAGGATCTTTTACATAGGTATCAATCAGCAAAGCATAGGTTTCCGAATGAATATTTTCCATCATTATCTGAAAACCGTAAAAACAACGTGCTTCCGGAACCTGAACCTCGCTCATAAAATTTACTGCCAGATTTTCATTTACAATGCCATCGCTGGCGGCGAAAAAGGCTAGTACATGCGAAATAAAATGCCTCTCGCCAGAATTAAGATTTTCCCAGTCCTTCAAATCAGAAGAAAGGTCAATCTCTTCAGCCGTCCAGAAGCTGGCTTCATGTTTTTTGTACATCTCCCAGATAGTGGGATAATTGATGGGCAGGATCACGAAACGATCCTTGTTCTCTTTTAATAATACTTCATCCTGTTGCATAAACATTTAAATAAGTGATTAAAAAATGCGAAACAGGGATTGACAAAAGGCAGGATACCGGCAAACAGGAAGCTTGCGGAACAGACTTCTGGCAAAACCTTAATCGTGAAAGTTTTGACAAATCGAAAAGGCAGGTGTCTGGCTTGATGAGTTGCAAGTTGCAGGTAATGAGTTGCAAGTGTTATTACTTACAACCTAAAACCTACAACCTACAACTCCCTTACAGTTGCACGTCAGCCCGTGAATTACACACGGTTCCCTTTTAATCATAGACCAGCATTTGCTTTACTATGAACCTGTACGATTTATGTAAAAGAACTTATAGCGTCAAATATAGCCTTATCAAAACATGAGGCCAACAGGAAGTTTTAAACAAAAAAAAGTTATAAACAGTTAAAAGCTAAAATGAATTAGAAGCCTTCGCCGAACATCGTTTCCCAAAACAGAAATGCTGAAACAAATAAGGTGTCTTTAAACAAAAAATTATAATTTTGGAACTTAAATATTTATTCTTATTTCGCCTTTAACATAATAACGATGAAATCTCTTTTTAAAAAACCAGCTATTTTAATTATCCTGTTTACTTTAGTTTCTTCAGCAAATACATTTGCTCAAAATGCGGTTGATAGCGATTTAAGCAATTTAGCAGGCTCAAATTCAGGTCATGACCATACAGGAATGTACATATTTATAGTGCTTCTGTTAGTTCTGTCGGTAGTGGTTGCCTATTTTGGTGATAACAAGAAAAAGGAAAGATTTTAGTCTGGAAAGGCTAATTTCTGAAATTTTGTGTAATCATTAGCCCATACACTCCTCCTTCCTGAATACCGATTCCTACTCTTCCAAAAGCAGGGCGGAGTATATTGGCCCGATGTCCCGGAGAATTCATCAATCCATCGTGGGCTATTGCAAGAGTTTGGGCCAATGCCAGATTTTCTCCGGCTGTTATAAATGACACTCCTTCCGCTCTCATTCTGTCAAAAGGATTTTTTCCCTCAGGAGTAATATGAGAAAAATATCCCCTTGCAAACATATCAGCAGAATGTTTACGTGCTACAACTCTAAGTTCAGAATCGGCTTCTAAAGGCTTCAATCCTGCTTTCTGTCTTTCTTTATTCAGTAACCGAAGCATGTGCTGTTCAAGATCAGGCCGTACTTTTGTTTCCGCTACTTTAAAAGGCAGCTTGATTGATTCTCCCGATTGAGGTTCGATTGTAAAAGTACTACCCGATTTATTGACAATTTTCCTGAAGACCGGAGAGAATTTGGTTTGCAGCAATTCAACTTTTTTAGTTAATACTCCTGCAAGTATACTTTTTTCCATCGCCGGCGATATTCTGCCAAACAAAGGCAATAAAAGCAGAATGGTTGCTATGATAGCCGCGTACAGAACACCATTAATCAAACCCGGAATTGTACCAGCGATCCTGTTTACCATATTGTAATGCAACTGCGACGGAATACTACGCAATATTCCGTTTACTGCAATTCCTATTATAATTCTTACCACAACTATAGTTAATATAAAGGACACAGGATAAGTCCATACACTAAGTGAGGGAATATACTTTTCTAAAAATTCTGTAACATACCTGTATAAAATAAAAGTTGCTATCAAGCCGGTGATCCAGGAGAACAGTTCCAATAATCCAAGAATAAACCCTTTTCTCCAGCCATTCCAGACAGATAGCAGAACAATGCCGATAAGAAGCAGGTCAATAATATTCATTAATAGCTGTCCTCAGTTTTTTAACAAACATTTTCGCAAGAAGTTCGGACTCATTATCAGCACAATACACAACAGTACCGTTCCCTTTATAAAAAATTATTAAAAAATTTACCTGCTGCTGTAGCGTAGCTGATTTTGTTACCGTAATGGTGGTATAGAAGCTGATATTATAAAAACAACCCGACGCAGATGACAACGGAACAAAAAAGAAGAGATGATCTGATAATGTACTTAGTACTTCTTGTAGTGGCTGTTGGCCTGACTATCCTTACAGCTTTATAACATTAACTTATAAAAACTGAAAAAATATAAAAAACAAAACTATAATTTATCTATTAACTATTAATTAATTTTTTAAATGAAAAAGCAACTATTTATTTTATTTGTAGCAGGACTGACTTCAATTGTAGCATGTAAAAAAGATGACAACTCCGGCCCCGATGCTCCCTCAGCTAAAAAACTGACAAAAATTACAAAGACAGAAGATGGCGAAAACACTGTTTATTCTCTTACTTACGACAGTAATAACCGTTTAACATCGTACAAGGACCAGAATAATACAGAGGCAACCACTTTTACCTACGACGCTAACGGAAATATACAGAAGTTAGAGAATAAAGAAGGGGATGATAAAACTGTTTTTGAAGTTACGTACAATAACAATGTTCCGGTATCAGGTTCTTTTAAAACCTACGAAGGTAACACTATAAAAGCAACTTTATCACTTGAATATACTGTAAGCGGAGGTTTGGTAACCAAAATCAAACAAAAAATGGATGCAGTAGCACTTGGTGAATCAACTATTACTTACCAGGGAGGAAATGTTTCAAAAGTTGAAACTACTACTACAATTCCAAATGTTCCGGCTTCTAAAACTACACTTACTTATACTTACGGAACAAAGAAATCGCCATTTCAAAATACAGGATTTAAGTATATTCTTGATCCTATGGGTTTATCCGTTCAATTCTTTGCTAAGAATGACATAACATCAGAAAAATATGATTTCCCCGGAACTGAATTAGACTTCCAATCTAACACTCAATACACTTACGATTCTGCAGGCTATCCTTTAACTGCAACTGAAGGAACAGGAGCAGATGCAGTAACGTATAAGTTCGAATACCAATAGGCCAACCTCACAAAGAATTAACAGGCTCCAGATCCCGGCTTCGCCGGGATTTTTTTGTTTATGTTATTTCATAAAAAACCGGTCGAGTGAAAACTTTCCCGGGCCGGTAAAAAATAAGGTAAGATACATTCCCATATATAAAAAAGACAGTTCCTTTGCGGCAAACGGCTCTGCTTTATTTATTATAAAACAGGCAACCGCCATCATAATAATTAATGGTATAACTGCCAGGCGGGTCATCAGCCCCAGGCAAATCAATATACTGCACATTACTTCAGCAAACACAGCAAAATAAAGCGAAATTTTAACTCCTACTCCAAAGGGATCGGCAAACTCAAAATTCCCTGCAAGTAAATTCTGTAGTTTAGGATAACCGTGAGTAAGCATGGTCGCCCCGGCAATCAGGCGTAAAATAAATAAGCCGGGAAGGTTATAAAATGGAGAGGCGGAAAAGAAAAAGTTCCTCATAATTAACTTTTCATTAAACAAATCTTTCAACTATTTTTTATAGTTAATGTTTTAAAATAGTATTGACCGATAGTTAACCACTAATAAAAAACAAGAAAAGCAACTTATACTCTTACCTTAAATGAAAGCCATAATTTTAGAGCAAGCCGGTGAGGCCGACAACTTAAAAACAGCAGAAATTGCTGTACCAGAAGCAGAATTCAACGAAGTACTTGTAAAAGTAAAAGCGGTAAGCATAAATCCGGTAGATATAAAAACACGGTCGGGTAAAGCGTTATATGCTTCCTTAAAAGACCATTCTCCACTTATTTTAGGCTGGGATATTTCGGGAGAAGTTGTAAGTGCCGGAAAAGACGTTGCAAAATTTGAAATTGGTGACCAGGTTTTTGGAATGGTGAACTTTCCCGGCCACGCCAAGGCATATGCTGAATTTGTTGCCGCTCCTGCCAATCAGCTTGCGCTGAAACCTGTTACAGTTACACACCAGCAGGCTGCAGCATCTTCTTTAGCGGCCTTAACGGCATTCCAGGTGTTAGTTCATCAGGCCAAAGTGCAGGCAGGAGAAAAGGTATTAATACATGCTGCTGCCGGAGGAGTTGGCCATTTTGCTGTACAAATAGCAAAAACATTAGGAGCTTATGTTATTGGAACTTCCTCTGCAGCAAACAAAGATTTTGTTCTTGATCTTGGAGCTGATGAAGCACTTGATTATACCAACATTCGTTTTGAAGAAGCACTTAGTGATATAGATTTTGTGTTTGATGCAGTTGGAGGAGATATTTCTGCCCGTTCGTTAAAAGTTTTAAAACCAGGCGGAAGATTAATTGCAATAGCAGGCGGAATAACAGAAGATGTAAAAAACGAAGCGGAAGGGAAAGGGATTACAGCGTTCCCTTACCTGGTACAATCAAACGGGGCAGACATGGATGAACTTGCTCTACTTCTTGACTCAGGTAAAATGAAGCCTTTTGTATCAAAAGAATTCGCATTTGAAGATATTGCAGAAGCGCACAAACAAATTGAAACCGGTAAAACAAGAGGAAAATTAGTTATAACAGTTGAACAGGAATAATCCTGTTACTTCTTATACTGAATTTTCACTGAAACTACACCTGCATTAATCATATCTATTTTGCGGGCCGCTTTTCGCGAAAGGTCAATAATTCGCCCTGCTACAAAAGGGCCTCTGTCGTTTATACGTACTTTTACCGATTTTCCATTCTTCAGATTGGTTACTTTTACTTTTGTCCCGAATGGCAGGGTACGATGAGCTGCCGTACGTTTAGAACTTCTGAACTTCTCGCCGCTCGAAGTTCGTCGGCCATTAAACTTACTGGCATAAAATGAAGCTTTTCCGGTTTCCGTAATTTTAGAAGAACAGGAACTGATAAATAACATCGCCAGGATAACAAGAACAAGTACGCGAAAATTCATTTTTCTAAAATAAGAAAACTTCAAACAAAAAAGCGGCTCTTTCCAAAGCCGCTCCTGTAAATTAAAGATTGAAACATCTTAGCCTTTTGCGGGAATAAAGTTCATAGAAATGGAATTTACACAATGGCGTGTATTTTTAGGCGTAAAGCCTTCACCCAGAAATACGTGGCCTAAATGAGCACCGCAATTAGCACATACAATTTCGGTACGCAGCCCATCCGCATCCGGAACGCGTTTTACAGCACCATCAATCTCATCATCAAAACTTGGCCATCCGCAATGAGATTCGAATTTACTATCCGACGTGTACAAAGGAGCATTACAACGTTTACAAACGTAAGTTCCTTTTTCCTTGTTATTTAATAATTTCCCCGTACCGGGATATTCTGTTCCTTTATTTACTATTACCCGTTCTTCTTCCGGTGTTAATTTGTTCCAGTTCATTTTCTCTGCCTTTTTAATTTCCTTAATTTCCTTTTTATCCTGTTTTTGTGCACACGCCGTTAAGTTAAACAGCAGAAGAGTGGCAAACAGTATCATTAAATTCTTCATCGACAATCATTTTAATCAACATACGATTTTTTTTACTGTTTTAGATTCTTCAATGCGTAAAATATAATATCTGACATTTAACTGATTATCATGTATCTCTGATTCAAATACCAAATCAGGTCATAAAAAAATCCCGGCTTTTTCAGAAAAGGCGGGATCTCAATTTTCAGTAATATTTAAGTTATTTACTTAATTCTTCAGCCATTGCTGCACCAATTTCAGCAGGCGACTCTACAACGCGAATTCCACACTCACGCATGATCTTCATTTTTGCAGCCGCTGTATCATCAGCGCCACCTACAATCGCTCCGGCATGACCCATTCTACGACCTGCAGGTGCAGTTTGTCCGGCAATAAACCCTACAACCGGCTTTGTTCCGTTATCTTTAATCCAACGGGCTGCTTCTGCTTCCATTCCGCCACCAATTTCTCCTATCATGATTATTCCCTCTGTTTCCGGGTCATTCATCAGTAACTTAACAGCTTCAACTGTTGGAGTCCCAATAATAGGGTCTCCTCCAATTCCGATCGCTGTTGTTATTCCCAAGCCGGCTTTCACCACCTGATCTACCGCTTCGTAAGTTAATGTTCCTGATTTAGAAACTACTCCAACTTTTCCCTTTTTGAAGATAAAACCTGGCATGATACCAATTTTAGCTTCATCAGCAGTTATAATTCCCGGGCAGTTAGGGCCAATTAAACGGGTGTCTTTATCTTTGATATATTCCTTTACCTGAATCATATCCTTTGTAGGAATACCTTCTGTTATACAAACTATTACCTTAATTCCTGCTTCCGCTGCTTCCATAATTGCATCGGCAGCAAAAGCGGGCGGAACGAAAATAATGGAAACATTTGCTCCTGTTTTATCAACAGCATCCTGTACAGTATTGAAAACCGGACGATCAAGGTGAGTTTGGCCTCCTTTTCCGGGAGTAACACCACCTACAACCTGTGTTCCGTATTCAATCATCTGGGAAGCATGGTAAGTTCCTTCGTTACCGGTGAAGCCCTGAACGATAACCTTTGAATCTTTATTTACGAGTACGCTCATTAGTCGGATTTTAGTTTCGCAAAACTAAAACAATCGAGAGGAATCTCAAACTAATTCAATAAAAAGATACAATGGGAAGATTTAATTGAATCGTTTAATTGGTACTATTATACACCGGTGTGTTCAGGGGTGCTTACAAACTCTTTTTCGCTTTTAGCAATTACAATGGTAGCAATTCCGTTGCCTATCATGTTTGTTATTGCCCGGGCTTCAGACATAAACCGGTCTACTCCCAGTAAAATTGCAATTCCTTCAACAGGAACTACTTTTAAAGCAGAAAGCGTAGTTGCCAGCACAATAAATCCGCTTCCGGTTACTCCCGCAGCGCCTTTAGATGTGATCATTAATACGCCAATAATTGTTATTTCCTGTATCAGAGAAAGATTAACATTAAAAACCTGGGCAAGAAAAATAGTAGCCATCGAAAGATAAATAGAGGTTCCATCCAGGTTGAAGGAATATCCCGTAGGAATTACAAGTCCCACTACAGATTTAGAACAGCCGAACCGTTCCATTTTTTCCATCATACTCGGCAAAACCGATTCGGAGGAGGAAGTTCCAAGAACAATCAGTATTTCCTGCCGGATATATTTCAGATACTGCCACAGGCTAAACCTGTAAAGACGGCATATTGCATTTAAAACAACAAAAATAAACAGTGCCATGGTAATGTATACCGAAAGCATCAATTTTCCCATCGGAATTAGCGTTTGCAGACCATAGGTTCCGATAGTAAATGCCATCCCGCCAAATGCTCCGAAAGGTGCCAGCTTCATAATAAACTTCATAATGTTGAAGAGAACCTTGGAAATCTTCTCAAAGGTTGAGATCAGCGATTGCCCGCTTTCTCCCATTTTTGACAGCCCGAAACCAAACAAGATTGCAAAGAACAATACCTGCAGTATCTCTCCTTCTGCAAATGCTTCCATGGCATTTTTCGGAACAATATGCAACACAAAGTCTGTCCAGTTTATTTCAGAAGCGTTTTCTGTATATTGTTTTACAGACGAAGTATTGGCCTGTACATTGATATTTACATTTCGGCCCGGACCGATAACATTGGCGACAACAAGACCGATAACAATAGCAAGGGTGGTGACTACTTCAAAATAAAGCAGAGCTTTTCCTCCAACACGTCCAACTTTTTTCATGTCTCCTGCTTTCGAAATTCCTAAAACGATAGTTAAAAAGATAATAGGAGCTATCAACATAGTGATCATGTTAATAAAAAGCTGACTGATAACTTTCGCAGCAGGCGCAAATCCGGGAAAGTTAATACCAACTAAGATACCGGATACTATGGCAATAAGCACCTGGAACGAAAGGTGAGAGATTACTCGCTTCATTATTCAATAATACTTCTTTTGCTCAATATATTTCAGGCAAAAGGTCAGGCAGTTTTAGCGATACCCTCTGAATTGAACTGAAGATCATAAAGCCGTTTATAATAACCGTTCAACTTTAGCAGATCCTGATGTGTTCCTACCTCTTTGATTTCACCATGATCCAGAACAATGATTTTATCTGCATTTTGAATGGTAGATAAACGATGGGCAATAACAATGGAAGTTCTTCCACGCATCAATTTCTCAATTGATCGTTGAATAAGAAGTTCAGTTTCTGTATCAACAGATGATGTTGCTTCGTCAAGAACCAGGATTTTGGGGTTGTAAACCAGGGCCCGGATAAAGGAAATTAGCTGTGCCTGCCCGGCAGAAAGTGTTGAACCTCTTTCCATTACGTCGTAATCGTAGCCATGAGGTAAACGCTCAATGAATTCATGCGCTCCAACTTCCTTTGCAGCTTCAATAAGTTTTTCGCGGGTTATTTCAGTATTATTTAAACTGATGTTATTGGCAATAGACCCTGAAAACAAGAACACATCCTGTATTACCGTTGCAATCTGCGATCGCAGGTAATCAAGTTCATATTCTCTTATATCAACCTCGTCAATCTTAACGGAACCCTTCCCTATCTCATAAAACCGGTTAAGAATATTAATGGTGGAAGATTTACCCGCACCTGTAGCCCCAACCAGCGCCAGTGTTTCTCCCGCTTTAACCGTAAAAGAAATATTTTTCAATACCCAGTTTTCATCATTGTAAGCAAACCAAACGTCTTTAAATTCAATTTCTCCCTCCATGGTTGTCGACATCAGCTTTCCTGAATTAGCTTCTGTTTCCGGAGTATCGAGCACTCTGAATATTCGTTCGGCACCTACCATCCCCATCTGGAGCGTATTGAACTTATCTGCCAGTTGGCGAATCGGGCGAAAAAGCATGTTTATTAAAAAGATAAAAGATACGATCAGTCCCGGCGTAACACCTGCAGAAGAAGCAGAAATTTCTGACAACTGCTGATCTGTCAATACTCTTTTAGAGCCATACCAAACCAAAAGTCCTAAAGACATAGCCGAAATGATTTCCACTACCGGAAAAAAGATTGAATAATACCAGTTTGAGCGAATATGAGCGTCGCGGTGTTTTTGGTTTACCTGTTTAAACTTTCGCATCTCCTGGTTTTCACGGGCAAAGTACTGGATAATAGCCATTCCTGAAATATGCTCCTGCAAAAAGGTATTTAACTGCGCTACCTGGGTCCGTACTTCCTGAAAGGAAGATTTTATCGCTTCTTTAAAAATATATGTTGAAAGTATCAGTAAAGGCATCGGAATTAAAGTTACCAGGGTTAACTTCCAGTCCTGCAAAACCATATAAGAAACTATGCCTATTACCAGCAGCAAATCGCCTAAAATAGAAATCAAGCCCTCTGAAAATATATCTGCCACAGTTTCCAGGTCTGACACTGTCCTGGTAATAAGTACGCCAATAGGAGTTCGGTCAAAAAATTTAAGTTTTAATCTACTGATGTGGTTGAATACATGTATGCGAAGGTCTCTGATTACGGATTGCCCCAGCGTATTGGTTGAAAAAGTTTGAAAATACTGTAAAACGGTTTGCACGAGCAGCAAAACAATCATGAGAATAGTAAGCTGTGTTAAACCCTGCATATTATTATCCAGTATAAATTCATCTACTGCCTGCTGCATTAAGAGGGGTTGTGCAAGCGAGATGACAGCCAGAAGAATGGTTAAAAACGCCGCAGCAATGAAAAGCCCGCGGTATGGCTTTACATACTTCATTATTCTGTTAAGCAATCGTATATCGAAGGCTTTACCTGTTACTTCTGCCATACTAAACTTTTATTTAAAATTCCTGTTCCGAACTTTCCTTTTCAACATCAATATAAGGATACAAAATACGTGTTAAATATAATCCGCAGGCAGGCACTGAAGTGCCGGCGTTACTGCGGTTTTTACTTTCTATAATATTTCGTATGCCTTCCGGTTTAAAATCACCTCTTCCTATCGGGATTAATGTTCCAACAATTGCCCGTACCATGTTTCTCAAAAACCGATCTGCTGTAATACGAAATACAATACCTGAATCTGTTCTTCTCCATACCGCTTCAGAAACCAAACAATTATTTGTAAAAACCTGTGTATTTGATTTACTGAAACAGCTGAAATCCCGATATTCCAAAATTACAGAAGCAGCTTCATTCATGGCCTCCAGATCGGGTACATCCCTCAATAGCCACGAATAATCCTGCTTAAAAGGATCTTTCTGAAAATGTATATGATATTCATACGATCGTTCTGTGGCGTCAAAACGTGCATGAGCATCTTCCTCAACTTCAATTATGCGATGAACAGCAATATCTTTAGGAAGTACTGCATTCAAGCTCTGCACTTTTGATTTGTCCATCTCCCCTGCAAACTCTTCCAGGTCAAAATGAGCATAAAACTGTTTCGCATGCACTCCTGTATCGGTTCTGCCGCATCCAACTGTTTCTATTTGCTGCCTGAACACCGTACATAACGCATTTTCAAGAACCTCCTGCACAGTAACAGCATTCGGCTGAACCTGCCATCCGTGATACGCTGTTCCCTTGTAAGAAAGTTCTAAAAAATATCGCTGTTTTTTTTTCAAGCACCAAAGTTAACTATCGCATACGAAAATCTTTTTAGCCTGCAACACTTTTCTATATTTGCACTGTAATTTCCATCAACATGCTTCAACGTATTCAAACTGTCTGGCTATTTTTCGCAACAGTATCTCTATTTGCTTTATTGCTGTTTCCTTATGTGCAGGTTTTAAATGCCTATGGCACGGCGAAGGCCATTAAAGTTACAGGCGTTTATGAAAACCTGAATGGTCAGGTTGTACAAACCCAGCCTTTTTTAGGGTTAACCATTGCTACAGTTATTCTGGGACTTATACCGTTTGTAATAATTTTCTTCTATAAAGACAGGAAAAAACAAATTGCCCTGTCTTATGTAGCTATTCTTCTGATTTTAGGATTCAGTTTCTGGCTTGTACAAACAACCAAAGAAGTTATTGGCGGAGTTACACTTCAGTTGCAGAATTACGGATTGGGCATCATTCTCCCCTCTTTAGGAATACTCTTCATTATCCTGGCTCTCCGAGGAATCCGTAGAGATGAGAAACTGATCAAATCTGCCGACCGTTTACGTTAACTGAAGTCAGGCAATGGTAAATTAATTCGCAAAAGGCTTCAAAACTTCAAATCCAACAAAAAAAGCGTATCTTTGCCCCGCTCCGGCAATAAGGCCGGATTTTATATATTATCATGAACCCATTTAGTCAATTGGGTATCCGTCATGATATTGTTAATGCCATCACTGAATTAGGATTTGAAAATCCTACGCCAATCCAGGAACAAGCAATCCCGGTATTACTTTCAGGCAGCAACGATTTTGTCGGATTAGCCCAAACCGGAACGGGAAAAACTGCCTCCTTTGGCCTCCCGTTATTAGAATTACTTGATTTTACTGAAAATCATCCGCAAGCTTTAGTGCTTTGCCCTACCCGCGAACTTTGTTTACAGATCACAAATGATCTGAAAAACTACGCCAAAAACTTAAATAACGTACATATTGTAGCAGTTTATGGTGGCGCAAGTATTTCCGATCAGTTACGCCAGATAAAACGGGGTGTACAAATAGTTGTGGCTACACCAGGACGCATGCTCGACATCATCAACCGCAAAGCGATTGATTTTTCTGATGTTCGTTACGTTGTGCTGGATGAAGCAGACGAAATGCTGAACATGGGTTTCCAGGAAGACATTGACAATATTCTGTCAACTACCCCCGAAGACAAAAAAACCTGGTTGTTTTCAGCTACCATGCCTGCCGAAGTACGGCGGATTGCAAAAAAATATATGCATGATCCGCAGGAACTTACCATGGGCACCAAAAACACAGGTAACGCAAATATCGATCACGAGTATTATGTAGTTAAAGCACGTGATAAATATGCAGCCTTTAAACGTATTGTAGATTTTAATCCGGATATTTTTGGAATTGTTTTCTGCCGTACAAAAATTGAAACGCAGGAAATAGCTGAAGCCCTGATTAAAGACGGCTACAATGCCGATTCTCTTCATGGCGATCTTTCTCAGCAGCAACGCGACAAAGTAATGAAGCGCTACCGCGAACGGAGCCTTCAGCTGCTTATAGCAACCGATGTTGCTGCCCGGGGAATTGATGTTAATGATGTAACTCACGTTATTAACTATTCACTACCTGATGAGATTGAAAATTACACGCACCGAAGCGGGCGTACTGCCCGTGCAGGAAAATCAGGCGTTTCTATTGCCATTATCAATTCAAAAGAAATTGGAAAAATTCGCCAGATAGAACGGGTAATTGGAAAAAAATTCACAAAAGTTGAAATTCCTTCTGGCTTTGATGTTTGTGAAAAACAATTATTCGGACTGATTCATCGTGTACACAATGTGGAAGTAAACGCAGACCAGATTGAGCAGTACATTCCAAGAATTATGGAAGAATTTAAGGATCTGGACAAAGAAGAGGTGATAAAACGCTTTGCTTCTCTTGAATTTAACCGTTTCCTTGATTATTATAAAAATGCTCCCGATCTGAATGCTCCTGCTTACGAAGAACGAAGTTCAGAGCGTAGCGGAGAAAAATTCAGCCGTTCAGGATATAAAAGCGATTACACCCGCTTATTTATAAATCTGGGTTCTGTTGATGATTTTACCCGAGGCGATATGCTTGGATTTATCTGTAACAATGCCAGAATCAGCGGTAAATCTATTGGCAAAATCGACTTAAAAGGAGTATACACTTTCTTTGAAGTTGAAAACGCTGTAGTAGATCAAATTCAGCAAAACTTTAAGTCGGTGGATTTTCAGGGACGCAGTGTCCGGGTAGAAATTGCAGGAGATCGTGATGGTGGAAGCCGTGACCGTGGTGGGGATAATCGCAGCGGATACAGAAGCGGTGGTTCCCGTGAAAGAGGGAACAGCAGCGGTTATCGCGAAAGAAACGGCAATTCACGTGAGCGCAGCGGCGGCTTCAGAGACTTTTCGGGCAAACGCCGTGAAGAAAGAAGCAGCGGAAGCGATAGCGGAAACCGTAGAAGAAAGTACTAAAACGTAAAAAAGCTGCAGAAACCCTGCAGCTTTTTTTATTATTCAGCCTTATCCTTCAACTTTTCCTTACTTATATAAACCTTCTTTCCTTTCTGGTTGATAAAATAAGTATGGTCATATTTATCAATGTAAATACGTTCACCGTTAGGGCCTTGTTTTCCTTTATAAACATTATCTGTAACTTCGGCAAAACCTTTAGCAGCTGCTTCTGAAGTTTCCTGTCCAACTTCTTTTGCTGCTTTCTTTATAGCTTGCCCCGTTGATTTTCCTGCCCTCTTCAAATCCTGCCCGATAGATGAGGTATCATTATTATTCTGTAAGCTGTCGCTTCGGTCCTGGCCATAACTTAATGACCAAAAACTCATTAAAAAAACAGCCATTCCCAAAAAGATCACTTTCTTCATGTTCTCAACTTTCTAAATACACACGTTTACCTTCTTCGTTTTCGTAAAATTGCTGATCGTACATATCTAAATAAACAGGTTCTCCATGCGGTCCATGAACATTATGAAGCAGTTTATCCTTAATTTGATTACCATAAGTTGCCAGTTTGTTTCCAAGGTCTTTGGCCGAATCAAGAACATTACCTGCTACTCTCGAAACCTCATTCCGTTTATAATATAAAATGGCCGTTACAGCAGCTGCGCCTGCAGCAATTCCAATTATACTTGCTAAGTTTTTCATAAGTAAATTTTCTTACTTAACAAAAAGGGAAGCGTTGTAGTTTTATTTAATCTTTCAGGAAAGCTGTTCTGTTAATAGCCGCATTTCAATATGAGGAGAATGTTTCTCATATAAAATTGCGTAAACGGCCCTTGAGATAGGCATTGGAACCTTATATATCTTATTGATTTGGTGAATACAATTAGAAGCATAATAACCTTCTGCTATCATATTCATCTCTAATTGTGCCGACTTAACAGTATATCCTTTCCCGATCATATTTCCAAAGGTTCGGTTCCTGCTAAACTGAGAATAAGCGGTAACCAGCAAATCTCCGAGGTATGCCGATTCTTTAATATCTCGACTAATGGGATGTACAGCAGCAACAAATCGCTCCATCTCGCGAACTGCATTTGAAATAAGTACTGCCTGAAAATTATCACCAAAACCAACTCCATGACAAATTCCGCTGGCCACGGCATATACATTTTTTAGAACTGCCGCATACTCTGTTCCATAAATATCATCTGAAATATTTGTTTTTATATACCGGGAAGTGATCAAACCGGAAAAACATTCGGCTAAGGGAATATTGGGTGAAGCAATAGTAAGATAAGACAACTTTTCTAAAGCAACTTCTTCAGCATGGCATGGACCGCTTATCACTAAAATATCCTCCAATGGGATATGATAGTTCCTGTTCAAAAATTCCCCGATGATGAGATTTTCATCAGGAACGATACCTTTTATAGCAGAAATTATTTTTTTGCCTCTTAATTTCTCTGCGTCAATTTCAGCAAAAGCGCATTTTAAGAAGGCAGCAGGAACACAAAGCAATAAGGTATCGGCTTCCGCAATGGTTGTATGCAGGCAATTACTAATACTTTCTTCAGGAACTTTTATTTCTACAGAGCTTAAATAATTAGGGTTATGCCTGTATTTGCGGATATGCTCTACGGCTTCCGCATTACGCATCCACCATAAAACTTTTTTTTCCTGCTGGTTATCGCATAAAATTTTGACTAAAGCAGTAGCCCAGCTTCCTCCTCCTATAACAGCAATCTTTCTTATTGATAGCTCCATCATCAGGCCTTAACAATTCTTATTTGAGAAGGCCAAGTTAACTATTTTGATGGAGAATTACTTTTTCTCGCCCTGGAATAGTTTGTCTTTACTAACCTTTTTAACCTGCATGCCGTCTTTTAATGTTTTTGATATGGCGGTAAAAGGCCTTGAAACTACTTCCTCTCCAGCTTTTAGTCCTGATAAAACTTCAATATTCACATCGTCCTGTATGCCGGTTTTAACCTCAACCTGTTTCACCTTGCCATCTTTATACACAAACACATATTCTTTAACTGGTTCATCAGCAGCTTTGTCTTCTTTTTTATTTTCTGATTCAGCGGCAGGTTTGTCCATATCATCTTTTGGCTTTTCCTCTTCCCGTGTAGTTACAGATTGTATAGGCACCGCTAATCCGCTTGCTTTTTGTGTTTGAATATCAACAGTGGCAGATAATCCCGGACGAAAAGGCGAAGGATTGGCTGATTTGGTACGCATCAGAGATTCATATGATTCCGGCAATATCCTGACTTTTACTGTAAAATTTGTTACCTGGTCGGCACTTGCACCAGCCACATTTGCCGAGCTTGCAATCTCAGTTACCGTTCCTTTAAACTTCTTGCCTAAAAATGCATCAATTTCTATTTCCGCCGGATCATTCAATGAAACCCTGTTAATATCACTTTCATTTACATCTACGCTTACTTCCATTGTATTAAGGTTGGATATGCGCATAATTTCGGTTCCGGCCATTTGAGCAGTTCCAACTACCCGTTCACCCAACTCTACTGATAATTTTGAAACCACACCATCAACAGGCGCATAAATAGTCGTACGACTCAAATTGTCGGCAGCTTCCTTAACTACGGCCTCAGATTGATCGATACCGTATTTTGCACCAATCACGTTCTGCCGTACAGATTCCAGATTAGCCTTGGCACTGTAGTATTCTGCCTTAGCAGCATCAAACTCGGCCGCAGATATAACCTTTTGCTTGTATAGTTCAGAACTGCGTTTAAAACTGGCTTCAGTATTCTTAAAATTTGCTTCTGCCTGCTTAAGCTGTTGCTGCGCTCCAGACAAAGCAGCTTTCTGACTATTTAAGGATGCAACGGCCCTGTTGTAACCCGATTGCAGAATGTCCGGCTTTACCTTACACAGTAGCTGGCCTTTCTTTACAACTTCCCCTTCCTTAACCAAAAGTTCCACAATTTCTCCTGATACTTCCGAACTTAACTTTACTTCTACTTCCGGCTGTACCTTACCGCTCGCAGAAACGGTTTCAATGATGGTTCTTTTTTCAACCTTTTCTGTTACTACTTCAGGAATGTCTCCATTTCCAAACCATCCCAGCTTGTTTCCTGCAATTGCAATTATTACTAAAACAACTGCTGCGCCGAGTACATATAAAAGCGTATTTTTTTTCTTTGCCATATAAAAGCTAAAATTAAAATGTTAATGGATTGCCCAGGTAAAAATCTATAACCTTGCTTCTGAAGATAAGGTCATACTTAGCCTGTATCAACTTGAATTGCGCCTGATTTAAGTTTGTTTGAGATTGATTAAAATCTAAAGAATTTACAAGTCCAACGTTATATCGCTGTTCTATTACTCTGAAAGCACTTTGTGAGGATTCAAAAGCACTTTGAGCAGAATAATAGCGTTTCTCAGCTGCTTTTAAATCCAATACTGCCTGGCTAATCACCTTGTTTAAGTTATTTTTTGCCAGCTGCTCAGCAATTTGGGCATTCTGATAACGAATCTTTGCTCTGCTTACAGCAATTCTTGAACTTAGTCCGTTAAATATTGGAATGCTTAAACTAAAACCAATTGTTTGATTAAAGTTTTCATTTAATTGAGATCGGAATGGAGTTATTTCTGTTACAGTGTTAAAACCGGGTGTAAGTACCCTCTGGTTTGTGCCTTCTACAAAACCTATGGGATTATTTACACCAGTTGGAACCGATTGCAGAACCCGTTGTCTGTTTGACGAATAGCCAGAGCCCAAACTTCCCTGAAATTCTAACCGTGGATACAAGCTCCCCCTTGCTACTTTTACAGCTTTATCAGCTGCAAGCCGCTCGTATTCGGCAAGTTTTATATCCGGATAATTCTGAACCGCTTTGGTAAAAACTTCGGCAGCTGAATAAGCAGAATTTACCTGCCCAACTTCATCTACTAAAGGTGCTACCACTTCAAATTCCTGGGCCGGATCTCTTTCCATTAATTGAGCCAGACTCAAATAGGATATATCCAACTGATTCTGAGCATCAGTTACATTAAATTCTGCTGTAGCAACCTGCGATTTTGCCTGAGATAGATCCGCAAGCGTCTTATTACCTACATCAAACTGCTTTTGCTCCCGGTCTAACTGCTGACGTGATATATCCAGCTGCTGTTTAGCTGCAGAAAGAAGGTCACGGTTATTTAAAACTGTCAGATAAGTAGTTACAACAGATAAAACCAAATCATTTCTTACCTTTTTGGTATTGCTTTTATCGGCTTCGAGCAAATATTTATTCTGTGCTATCTGGTTTATTTTTTGTCCGCCCTGAAACAAGGTGAGTCCCGAAAAAACGCTACCATTGATAGATGTGATCTGCTGATTAACAAATTGATAAGAAAAGGGGTCAACACTGCGCCCGAAATTAAAATTCAGATTACTGTTTGAATTTAAAGTAGGTAAAAGTGCCAGTTTTGATTCACGTAAATTTTGCTCACTCAACGACTCATTTAACTGGGCCTGCTTAATCTGAAGATTATTTTGAATTACATTCTCTACTGCTTGCTGCAAAGTAACTTTATCCTGCCCTTTTACCGTTAGGCATGCTAATGAAAAAAGCGACAGGAGAGTAAGGCTTTTTAGAGTATATTGAAAAGAACAAAGGGACCGATTATATTTCTTCATCTTAAATGACGATATTTCAAGCTATTATAATATTTAAATTTGAATTATCAGCTCAGTTCTGATACTTCATGTACTTTTGCAATTTAATCTTTTTTAATGTACCTGGTAAAAACTCCGTTCTGGCTTCGTTTACTATATCCATCCTCGCTGACCTGGAATAAATCAAGAACTGAAAAATCCATTTATCTTACCTTTGACGACGGGCCTATACCTATTGTTACACCTTTTGTTCTTGAAACATTAAAAAGTTTTGATATAAAAGCTACCTTTTTTTGTATTGGCGATAATATAAGGAAACATCCAGAAATATTTTCATCAATTAATAACGAAGGCCATCGTGTTGGAAACCATACCTATAACCATTTAAAAGGTTGGACTACAGAAGACGGAGAGTATATAGATAATATTTTAAAATGCCACCAACTTGTAAATTCCCACCTTTTCAGGCCCCCCTACGGAAGAATAAAAAAATCACAGATAAAGACACTCCTTTCGTCTATTCCTGATCTTAAAATTATTATGTGGGATGTATTAAGCGGCGATTTTGATGTAAGTCTGAGCCCCGAAAAATGCCTGTCGAATGTTATCAGGAAAACAGGGAACGGGGCCATTGTTGTTTTCCACGACAGCTTGAAAGCAAAACCCAGAATTGAATATGCTTTGCCCAGAGCAATTCAATACTGGAAAGATAAAGGATATACTTTCCGTACGCTGTAAAATGTTAAAAATATCGCGGAGCAAGTATCCTCTCGTCGTCAAACCCGAATTCGTAACGCAGCATAATTTCATGACTGCCTGAGTTGTAATTCACCAGGCGGGTAATACTTCTGTCGTACGAATACCCCAGGCGTATCTGTGGAGTAACCTGCATTTCAAACATTGCCGACATATCAGATTTATGCCTGTAAGAAGCACCAACAGAAATTACATCGTTTATCCAAAGATTAGCATTGGCATCTACCTGAACGGGGGCCCCCTGAACTCCCTTTACAAGTACGGAGGGTTTTAACTTCACATTTTCTCCCATATCAAAAACATATCCTGTCATTAAAAAGAGATGAAGGTACTGCCTTGCAACCAATCCGTTGGTCTGTATAGTTTCAGAACCGTTATTGAGCCTGTTATTTAAGATATGGGGAGCAGAAAGGCCGACATAAAACTTGTCGGAATTGAAATAAACCCCTGCTCCGAAATTAGGCAGGAATGCATTAACATTCTGGCTGAAAGCGACATCAGGCGTACTTTCGTTTAAAGGGACACTCGTATAATCTGCCCGATAATTTGAAATTCCGGCCTGCAAACCAAATGCCAGTGTGGATGTTTCCATTCTGATCCGGTAAGCATAGGATGCAAATGCCCCGGTAGTTTTTGTAATACCGATTTTATCATTAAAAACCTGTACGCCTAAACCTACATTCTTGTCGGGAAGCGAAGTATCAAAAGACAAGGTTTGGGTTTGGGGAGCACCTTCCATACCTACCCATTGACTCCGGTACAATGCTGTTGCACTTAAAACATTTCTGCTTCCCGCATAGGCTGGGTTTACAGCTAACGTATTAAACATATACTGTGAATACATGGGATCCTGCTGTGCAAAAACGCAGGTCCCCATGCATATTAGCAATTGAATGATTACAAATATTTTACCCATCTCTATCTCTTTATAGTAAGGAAGCTTGCAAACTTAGTTTTACCATTGACTATTACAATATAATAATAAGTTCCGTCAGGTAAATCCTCTCCTACACGTATTCCCTGGTTAGTTCTTCCTTCCCATTCGTTCTTGTAATTCGGATTTTTATACACCATATTTCCCCAACGATTGTAAATTTCAAGACTTATCCTGTCGTTACCTATGTTCTCTATGACAAACTTATCATTTACCCCATCATTATTCGGAGAAAATCCGCCAGGAATATAAATGGTTGTATTTTTCAAAACAACTGGTGTCGGAATGCGTTCCTCTGGACTTGTGTCATTATCAGGATCTGGATTAGAGCCATTTGTTGAGATATCAGTTGTTTTTTGATTGTCTGAACATTCTGCCGAACCAAGTGCCACGTTATTAAATATGCCAAAGTTTTTGTTTGGAATGATATTAACAGTGAAAGAAACAGTATCAGATTTTCCAATATCTAAAGTACTGTTACCTGATAACAGGTCAGTTACAGATCTTCCGTTATAAGATGAATTAGCTTCAAGTTTTCCTGTAGCTTTTACATTTCCAAGAATGGAGAATTGCATAGGAGCCGGGAAAGTTTTAACAAGATCATCCTTAATTTCTACATCCGTCAACGCTAATTTTCCTAAGTTCTTAACAGTTATCTTATACGAAACAGTATAGCTTCCATTGGCTTCAAGTTTAGGTTCTGAAGCCGCCTTTGCCAAACCTAGAACAGGTACCGGCTTTACTGTTATTGTTACTGTTGCGATATTGCTGCATAATATTGCAGGGTTTTTATCGCAAGCTTTATAGGTAAACTTATCGCTGCCACTGTAGCCCTTATCCGGATTATAAGTAAAGGTTCCATCCGCCTTAAGTGTTAGTTTACCATGTGAAGGCCCACTCACTGTACTTGCAACTAAACCATCAAAATCTGCATCTGTATCATTATCCAGTATGTTTCCGCTAAGTTGATCATTTTGTTTAACAATGTATGTGTCATTAGCAGCCACGGGAGCAGTATTAACTGATTTGATAGTAACTTCAAATTTCATCAGAATAGTTCCACCGTTTCCGTCATCTATCTTAATCAGAAACGCGTCCTCACCACTATATCCGGTAGCAGGAGTATAAGTAAATCCTCCATCTGTATCAATGACCAGAGCGCCATGGGCTGGTTTTACAGAAGTTTGATAGCCGAGTTTATCTCCATCTGGGTCGGTAGCCGGTACATTTCCCTTTATAGAGGTATTCTGCTGCATTACAATTGTTTTAAGCAGATTATTTTCTCCTGGAGATTCTCCCCCGGGAGCAACAGGGTTATCGTTAACCGGGTTAATTGTTAAGCTGACTGTTGCTATATTAGAAAGAGCTCCTTCATTATCTTTTACTGTATATTGGAAAGTATCAGAACCATTGAAGTTTTCGGAAGGAACGTAACTTACTGTACCTGCATCGTTAACAGTTATTTTTCCGTGTACAGGGGCTCTTACAATATTAACACTTCCGGCATCAATTGTTCCATCCTCATCCGTATCATTTGAAAGAACATTGAAGAACACTTTAGCATCTTCATCCAGCACCACAAAATCATTTACAGCTACCGGAGGATCATTTACAGCCACAATTGTAATGTTAACAGTTGCCGTATTACTAATTGAAGTGCCAATTTTTACTGTATAAGTAAATTGATCCGTTCCATTATAATTTGCATACGGGGTGTAAACATAGCTTCCATCAGCATTAATCACTAAAGTTCCATGTGACGGGCCCTGATTTTTACTATACGTAATATTGTCAACATCGCTTGCAGATAACCGATTATTAATTGCAACATCTTCATTTGTAGTAACTGCTGCATTGTTTGCTATCAGATTGATACTTCCTACTGTATTGCTGATTGTAGTTGATGCTAAGATATAATTAGTTGCATCAGTACCCTCAATACTTATTCCGTTTACTGTTACACTTTTAGATGTCCCAACATTTTTATTGTTGTAAATGCCTTCAACAGGACTTTTAAGAGTAACTCGGTCACCATCAATAACTCCTTTTAGAATATAGTTTGATGAAGTTAAAGTTGCATTTGCATTCCCGTCGTAATCTTTATTTACAGAGCCAGTCAATGTAACTGTTAATACTTTAGGAGTGATTTCAAGATGGCCATTAACGTAACTGATTAAATAATTATTTGAAGAATAGCCTCCAGGGATAATTACATAGTTACCTATATTCTTTGCGCCCTGTGATGTTCCTGTATAAGATAAAGTACCATTTAGTGCTGCTACTGTTTCCGAATTGACAAAGCCATCATAAGTAACTCCATTACCTCCGGTATAATTAGTAGCATCATACGTCTTGCTTTCATCTACTGCTGTTACTGTTAAGGTAGCCTTGCCTATCGTCAGCGTTCCTGCTGTATACGTGAAGTCGTAGTTAGCCGATGCTCCCCCTGCTGCCGTGATTGCATAGGTACCGGCTGCGCTGCCTGTGGTGGCTGCTGTGGTTGCTGTTGGTGCTGTGGTCAGGTCTGTTGCTGTATCCCCGTTTACAAAGCCAGTGTAGCTTACCGTTAAGGCCGGATTAGCTGATCCGTAGGTCCTGCTCTTGTCCTCTGCTGTTACTGCTAAGGTAGCTTTGCCGATCGTCAGCGTTCCTGCTGTATACGTGAAATCGTAGTTAGACGATACTCCCCCTGCTGCCGTGATCGCATAGGTACCTGCTGCACTGCCTGTGGTGGCTGCTGTGGTTGCTGTCGGCGGGGTGGTCAGGTCTGTTGCTGTATCCCCGTTTACAAAGCCGCTGTAACTTACCGTTAAGGCCGGGTTGGCTGATCCGTAGGTCCTGCTCTGGTCGTCTGCTGTTACTGCTAAGGTAGCTTTGCCGATGGTCAGCGTTCCTGCTGTATACGTGAAGTCGTAGTTAGCCGATACTCCCCCTGCTGCCGTGATCGCATAGGTACCTGCTGCACTGCCTGTGGTGGCTGCTGTGGTTGCTGTTGGCGGGGTGGTCAGGTCTGTTGCTGT
>NZ_JBKOPS010000016.1:0-64032 GCF_047272945.1 Rubrilithobacter danxiaensis | reverse complement strand
CGCAGTGAGCTCGAATTACAACGGCAGTCAGCTCAGCTGCAGTGCCAGTACCGACGGAGAGATCACGATCACCGCCAGCGGAGGCACCGGTAGTTTAAGTTATTCGCTGGATGGAGGCACTTATCAGTCCTCGAATATCTTTACCGGTGTAGGAGCAGGTTCTCATACGATCAGCGTTAAAGATGCTAACGGCTGCAGCACGGACGTAAGTATTACCCTGACTGCTCCACCAGCTATTACAGCCGGTGCAGCAGCAAGCTCGAACTACAACGGCAGCCAGCTCAGCTGCAGTACCAGTACCGACGGGGAGATCACGATCACTGCCAGCGGAGGCACCGGCAGTTTAAGCTATTCACTGGATAACGGAGTTTACCAGTCTTCAAATGTGTTTACCAATGTAGGAGCAGGCCTTCACACGATTAACATCAAAGACGCCAACGGCTGCAGCACGGATTTAAGTATTACTCTGATCGCTCCACAAAAAATTTTAATAAGTATTACCAAGTCAGATGTGCAATGTAATGGTAGCAATGAAGGTGCAGTTGACCTTACTGTAACAGGGGGAACAGGATCGTACATTTATTCCTGGACAGGAATAAATAATTACAGGGCAGCTTCACAGGATATCAGCAATTTAAAAGTGGGTAGTTATACAGTAAGTGTTACAGACGCCAACGGGTGTACCGCCACTGAAACAGTAACAATTACTGAACCCGCTGCCTTAGCATTATCCACAAATGTAACGAATGTTAAATGCAATGGTGGTTCCAGTGGTACTGCCAGGGTTTTGGTGAATGGAGGTACAGCACCTTACACCTATAACTGGAGTACTTTACCTGTCCAAACTACTTCTGTCGCAAATAATTTAAAGTCAGGAACCTACGAAGTAACTGTAACAGATGCACATGGTTGTACTGCAATAGAAAAAGTAATAATAAGCGAACCGGCAGAATTGGTAGCTAAGGTAGAAATTAAAGCTACTTCATGTTCATACTCGGCAGACGGTAGCGTCAGCCTTATGGTAACAGGTGGAGTAGAACCCTACACATACAGCTGGATGCAGGATTCTAATAATCACACTTCCACTGCTGGAGGATTACAGGCAGGTACGTACAATATATTAGTAAAAGACGCGAATAACTGTACTGTTTTTGTTAATGCGGTTGTAAATCAGGGTAATTGTCCGCCAGTTGCAGGTAATGATAAATTCAAATCAAAGCAAAATGAAGCAATTGAGGGTTCTGTAGTTGAAAATGATACGGATCCGGATGGGGACAATTTAATTTACAGCCAGCTGACCCTTCCCGAAAATGGCACCCTGCATTTTAACAGCGACGGGAAATTTAAGTTCTATCCTAAGAATGACTGGTCAGGTACAACTTTCTTTGACTATTCGGCCTGTGATGGAAAAGGGTTGTGTAATAATGCCAGGGTAATGATTACGGTAGTTGCTGTTAATCACCCTCCAGTTGCAGCTGATGATGTTTTTTCAGCAGAGCCAGGTACAGTATTTAAAGGATGTATCTGCCCTAATGATTTTGATCAGGATAAAGATGCGCTATCATTCAGCAAACTTACTGAACCTACACACGGCACGTTGGAATTTACGCCAGACGGGAAATTTACGTATATAGCATCCGAAGATTTTACAGGTGAGGATACGTATACTTACCAGGCTTGCGATCCTTCCGGCGAGTGCTCCATTGCAAAAGTAACTATCAATGTAGCTAATTCACCTGTTGTTAACCTCACACCTGAGCGGAGTTCTGTAATGGAGGGTAAAAAAACTACGGTTACAGCAAGGCTTTCAAGGGCGTTTTATGAAGATGTTGTAGTAACACTGAATTATGCGGGTTCTGCAACAAAAGAGCGGGATTATTTTCTGTTAGATCAATATGAACAACTTGTTATTCCGGCAGGACAAACTTCTACCAAAGAAAAAATAACCATAGCTGCCTTAGGAGATGATATTGATGAGCAGGATGAAAAAGTCTTAATTGATATAGCCGGGGTTTCAAATCCCCTGGTGAGGATTGGAAAAAATGCCATCGTGACCATTCAGGATATTTATCCACAGCTTCCACCAGATGAAAACCCTGTTCAAACCACTCCGGAAAATCCGGAACTTGTGATTGATCCTCTTGTATCGCCTAATAATGATGGAATAAAGGATCATTTCGATATTAAAAATATAAAAGACCTGGATAATGAAGTGATTATTTTAAATCGTTGGGGTAACGAAGTGTTCAGAATAAAAAACTATAACGAGTCCGACAGGGTGTTTAAAGGAGTTGCCAACACTGGCTTGCTAACCAATACAAATACAGAACTTGTAGATGGTGTATATTACTATCTGATCTATACCTACCAGTCCGGAACAAAAGAAACCAGGTTAAATAAAGGCTATCTCATTCTCAAGAGATGATCGCTGATAATCAGCATATTTTTATTTATCTTTTAACTGACAAATCTTTTTGGCACTTTCCTTGTTAATAAATGTGCAATAAAATGAAGTAAAATAATCTTTAATTAAATTACTCTAATTGCTTTTACTATGAAAAAAACTACAAAATTTATAGCATCTGCAGTAGCTGCAGCAGCTTTATTAATCAGTTCAAACCTTAAAGCTCAAACTACAGAGCCGGCAGGAGATTCACATGCTACCCGTTTTGGAATTGGTCTCAGTTTAGGAAATGCCACAAAAGATCCGTGGGGTTTTGCTATAGGTGGCGACCTTCGTCTGCAAAAAGACTTCTCTTCAAATGTTTCAGGATTACTCTCAGCAGGGTATACTAATATTTCTGTTAAAGATAAGTTTGATGGACTTGGGATAGATTCTTATGACCTGATACCAGTTAAAGCAGGAATTAAAGTTTTTCCGGTTGAACGTTTTTATATTTCAGGAGAATTAGGCGCAGGATTTGGTTTGGATGAAGGCGCCAAAACATCTTTTATTTATGCTCCGGGCATAGGTTTGGGATTTAATAACGGCCTCGATCTGGGCTTACGTTATGAAGGCTATTCCGTTAACAATTCAAATATTGGACAGGTGGCACTTCGTATTGCTTACGGTTTCAGGCTTTAATCCTTAAATAATTAATTGAACAGCCCCGGTTTGCCGGGGCTTTGTTATTTTTACGCTTTCCTAACTATATTGATATGAAAAAAATAATAGTTCTTATCTGGTCTGCTTTTATTGCAACTGCATGTAATCAGGCGAATAAATCGGCCTCTTCCGATAAAGATTCTGCAACGGTAACCCGTACAGTTGGGCCTTCGGTAAAACTGAAAGATGAAAATAAAAATGTGCTTTATCATCAGTATCTCACATTAAAAAATGCATTGGTGGCTTCTGATTCTTCTAAAGCCGGTAAAGCAGGAGAGGAGATGATAGCGACACTTAAAAATATTGAAGGTTGTGAAAATACGGCAAAAATTGCTCGGCAGATTGCAGAAACAACAGATATTGGGATACAAAGGGAAAGATTTATTACTTTAAATTCTGATATCCTGACACTTTTCAAAGCTGCTGATATTCAAACAGGAAGCATTTTTATTCAATATTGTCCGATGGCGAATCAAGGCAACGGAGCGTATTGGATGGCCTCGGAAAGCGAGATTCGGAATCCATACTACGGTAATGATATGCTTACGTGTGGTGAGGTTAAACAAGAATTGAAATAATTATTAAAACTGGTTCTTTATCTATAGAAAAATCAAAATTTTTTATCAGATAGAAAGAAATAAGTGAAATTATTTTGTATATAAATTAATTTAATGTAAAAAATGCATTGCTTTATAAAAAATAATTTCAAAACAGGCAGATTTAATTATTTTTGCTCGGAAACACTATTTATATGTCAGAGACAGCATCTTTAACATTTGGCGATAAGTCCATTAATTTACCTGTAATCACCGGAACTGAGCAGGAAAAGGCGATTGATATATCTAAACTCAGAGACCAGACAGGTTATATTACTATAGATAGTGGATATAAAAATACAGGTTCAACTAAAAGTGCCATTACATTTCTTGATGGTGAAAATGGTATTTTACGGTACAGGGGTTATCCGATAGAACAGCTTGCTGAAAATTCTTCTTTCATTGAAGTAATGTATTTACTGATTTACGGCGAACT
This sequence comes from Rubrilithobacter danxiaensis, assembly GCF_047272945.1. Lineage (NCBI taxonomy): Bacteria > Pseudomonadati > Bacteroidota > Sphingobacteriia > Sphingobacteriales > Sphingobacteriaceae > Rubrilithobacter > Rubrilithobacter danxiaensis. The sequence goes on along the minus strand of NZ_JBKOPS010000016.1, from coordinate 59,894 downwards.
TCCTACTGCAGATCAACTGAAGGATTTTCAGTTCCAGATTAGCCGCCATACGCTGGTTCATGAAGATATGAAGAAGTTTTTTGATGGTTTTCCTTCAAAATCTCACCCTATGGGCCAGTTAGGTTCACTGGTATGTTCCCTTTCTGTTTTTTATCCCGAAAGCCTTGATCCGCATCCAAGCAAAGAAGACGTAAATCTTGCCATTTTAAAATTGCTGGCTAAAATGCCAACAATAGTTTCGTGGATATATAAAAAATCATTGGGACATCCGGTAATATACCCTCAAAATAAGCTGGACTATGTTACTAATTTCCTTCACATGACTTTTGGGCAACGTACCGAAGATGTAGAGATTGATCCGGTTGTAGTAAGTGCAATGAATAAGCTTCTTATCCTTCATGCTGATCATGAACAAAACTGTTCCACTTCAACTGTACGTATAGTAGGTTCTTCCGACTGTAATTTGTTTGCCTCCATTTCCGCAGGTATTTCAGCTTTATGGGGCCCATTACATGGGGGCGCAAATCAGGCGGTAATTGAAATGCTTGAAAAAATAAAAAATGATGGCGGTGATGTTGCCAAATGGGTAAATAAGGCAAAAGATAAAAATGATTCCTTCCGCTTGATGGGATTTGGACACAGAGTTTACAAGAACTTTGATCCCCGTGCAAAAATTATAAAAAAAGCATGTGACGATATACTTGAAAAATTAGGAATTAACGATCCTGTTCTGGAAATAGCAAAAAGTTTAGAAGAAGTAGCGCTAAACGATTCATACTTTGTTGAACGCAAGCTTTACCCTAACGTAGATTTTTATTCAGGAATTATTTATCGTGCTTTAGGATTTCCTACAGATATGTTTACAGTTTTATTTGCCTTGGGACGTTTACCCGGATGGATTGCTCAATGGAAAGAAATGCGTGAAAATAAAGAGCCTATTGGCCGCCCAAGACAAGTTTACGTTGGAGAACCGGTTAGGGATTTTGTTGAGCTTTCTAAGCGTTAAGAAATTATATAAAGATTAAAACCGGTTCAAAACGAACCGGTTTTTTTATGTTCAATAAAACAGGGCTGTAGCCGCAGCAACCACTGCAAAACTGATTGCCAGCAAAATAACATACGAAAAACTCAGGATGAGCATTTTAAAAATGGTGCTTTTTCTTGAGCTGTTATACACATTTCTTAAAGATTTGTACAGATACCAGGTAATGAAAATTACGGTTAACGTATCAAGAACGACTGCACTTTTAGGAATAATAAATTCAATAATGTAGCAGACAACGAGAAAGAGAAAGACAAAGGATTGAAAATGAATGGAATAAATAAGATGCTCCACATAATACGCATGTTTCCTGAAGTAAACTAATTTTAAAATCACGGCGAACAGCGGAAGCAGGATAAACATGATTTTTGGAATATTATGTTCCAGTGCTTCGTTGAAAGCGTCTCTTTTGGATTCAGATCCAAACTCCACTCTTTTTTTGTTCAAATATTTTTCCCAGTAACTTTCTTTTTCATCATCAGACTTTTTTGCCAGGGCGCTATCTACGCTGTCAAAAAGTAATTGCTGATCTTTTTGGTCTAAAGAAGCTTCCTTTTTCGCCGCTGGTATTGTATCCGCTTGCTCATTTCTTACTTCCAGGTTTTCTTTTTCGGCCTTTTTGTTTTTTAACGAAGAAAAAAAGAAGAAAACAATGCTTATAAAGATATACATGCTTACCGGAGGCAGGTAAGAAACCCGTTTGCCCTTATTGTACTGAATTGTCAGGTAGCCGGGTTTAATTAATAAAGGAACAATACTGTTTAAAAATTTTGAATCAAAATGGAAGTAATGCCCTACGCTGTGAGTTACTATATGCCAGAAACTTTCCTTCAGCTGTAAATTTTCCTGTCCGCAATAAGAACAAAAATTATATTCAATGGATTTGCCGCAATTCAGGCAGTTTTTTTCAGAGCGGTAATGTTTCTTCATTAAATTCTACTAAAATATTCTCCAGAAGGAACATTAAAGATATAACAGCAGCGTGAATTATAAAAATCAGGAAGACCTTCTTTTTGAAAGTTCATCTCTGATTTTTGCAGCTTTTTCGTAAGCTTCTTCAGTTAATGCCTGTTGAAGTTTTTCTTTCAATTCTTCATCAGTTAAAGAGGAATAATTAGCAGGAGAAGTAGCTATTTTTTCTTCTGTAGGAGTATCGATATTTTCCAGGAAAACAAAGTCATTGCCTTCAATCACAATTCCTGCAGTAGCAAGTATAAATTCGTACGTATATATAGGGCATTCAAATCGTACTGCCAGTGCAATGGCATCGGAAGTGCGGGCATCGATTTCTGTGGTTTTTTTGCCATCAGAGCAAATTAATTTGGCATAAAAAATTCCGTCGACCAGATTGTAAATAATCACTTCCTGTACGGAGATGGAATAAACCTGAGCAAAAGATTTAAACAAATCGTGGGTGAGCGGACGGCTTGGAGTCATTTTTTCAATTTCAATTGCTATAGCCTGGGCTTCAAACCCTCCTATAATTATCGGCAGGCGTCTTCTTCCGCTTACTTCGCCTAAAACCAGTGCGTAAGCTCCAGATTGCGTTTGGCTATATGATAACCCTACTATGTCTAATTTTATCTTTTTCATAACTTATGATTGACTTTATCCGATAAAGTCAGGTCAGAATTACCCCTTTTCTTTAAAATTTCGTATTGCTTCTGTTAATTTAGGAACCACCTCTAAAGCGTCACCTACAATTCCATAATCTGCAGCTTTAAAAATAGGCGCTTCCGGATCTTTGTTAATAGCAACAATGGTTTTTGAAGAACTTACTCCGGCTAAGTGCTGAATAGCTCCTGATATGCCTACTGCGATATATAAATTCGGACTGATGGTAATTCCGGTTTGTCCCACGTGTTCTTCGTGCGGCCGCCAGCCTGCATCAGATACCGGTTTAGAACAAGCTGTGGCTGCACCTAATACTTCGGCAAGATCTTCAATAACTTTCCAGTTTTCAGGCCCCTTTAACCCCCGGCCTCCTGAAACTACAACTTCGGCTTCGGGCAGCGGTACTTTTTCGGTTGATTTAATCACTTCCTGTACTTTTATCGTAGCTGCCGACGGATTCAGCACGGGCTCGAATTCTTCAATTTCAGCCAGGTTGTTTCCCGTTTCAGCTATTGGAAAAGAATTTGGATTAACAGCCAGTACCTTAATGTCGGAAGATAAAGTTACAAAGGCATATGCTTTTCCGGAGAAAGCCATCTTTTTAACCTGAAAGCTGCTTTCTCCAATTTCGGGAATATCAATTACCCCGCCTCCATAAGCTGCTTTAAGTTTTACAGCTACAGCAGGAGCTATGCTTTTTCCAGTAAAAGAATTTGAAAAAATAACTATCGTTGAGTTTTCTTTATTAACAGCGTCACAGATAGCTGCAATATAATCTGAATCAGTAAGCGCTTTTGGATTTTTGTTGCTGATATATAGTACTTTTTGTGCACCATAATTCCCTAAAGTACCAAGAATATCCGTAGAAATATCTCCAACAGCTAATGCAACTAAAGTTGTACCCGTTTGTTTTGCAATTTCTTTTGCATAAGAAACTGCTTCTAAAGAAGATTTTTTTACTTTCCCTTCGTTGTGTTCGATATATACAAGTACAGACATTTAGCTATCAATTAATATAACACGTATTTTATATTGCTTTGGTTTCCGTATGCAATAATTCAACCAATTTTTCGGTTTCTTCTGCTGCGAGTATTTTTACTGCTCCTTTTTGTGGAGGAGATTCAAATCGTTCGTAATGTGTATAAAAAGGAGTTTCTACAGGTTCAATCACCTGCAAAGGCTTGGTTCTTGCAGACATGATACCCCGCATATTGGGTATCCGCGGTTCTGCAGTTCCCTCTGTGCAACTTACGACCAGGGAAGCAGAAGCAGTTAAAACTTCTTTACCGCCTTCAATTTCACGTTCTATAGTAAATTCAGTTCCGTTATAGTCCAGTTTCTTTATTATTGAAATGGACGGAATTTGTAAGAGCTCTCCCAGCATGGCAGCAACCTGCGAACCGTTATAATCAATAGACTCGCGGCCTGTTAGTATCAGGTCATAATCTTTATCCTTCACAAAATCAGCAATCTGATTTGCTACAAAAAATCCATCGGCAGGAAAAGCATTTATGCGTACGGCATCATCTGCACCTGTTGCCAGCGCTTTGCGGATAGTAGGTTCTGTATTTGCTTCGCCCACATTTATTACCGTTAAGGTTCCTTTGCCACCTTCGCATAATTCAATACCTTTTGACAGCGCAATTTCATCGTAGGGGTTTAGAATATACTGAACTCCGGCGGTGCTAAATTGGGTATTATCGTTGGTAAAAGTTATTTTTGTGGTGGTATCCGGAACGTTGCTGATGCAAACCAATACTTTCATAAAAAACCGTTTCTGCAAAAATAATTAAAAAAGCCACTTATTACAATGAACAGCAATCGCCTGCAAAAGCTTTTAGAATTTTCAAAAAATGAACCAAATGACCCTTTTCTGAAATATGCGCTTGCTACCGAGTATCTTGCTTTAAATGAAACCGCTTCGGCTTTGAGTTATTTTGAAGATCTGATGCAGAACCACAGCGATTATGTAGGTACCTATTATCATCTTGGCCGGTTATATGAAGTACTTAACAGGAAAGACGAAGCGATAAAAACTTATCAGCAAGGGATGATGGTAGCACGAAATGCAAGAGATAACCATGCGCTTTCCGAATTGCAAACTGTATATAATTCAGCGGTTGGTTTAGATTACGAAGACGATTAACATTGAGCCCTCGAAAAATTCTTTTTTTACGTGATGTTGTTTGGTATACGCTATTTTCTTTTGGCGGTCCCCAGGCGCATTTAGCGATTATGCTTAAAGAATTTGTTAAAAAAAGAAACTACATTACAGAAAAGGAACTGCTCGAACTCAATGCGTTAACCCTTGTACTTCCGGGGCCTTCTTCTACACAAACACTTGTCGGCATTGCTTATAAAGTAGGCGGATTGAGTATAGCCGTTCTTACATTCTTAATATGGGTATTTCCCTCAGCAGCGGTGATGTCATTTATTGCAATCGCCTATAATACAATTACTACTGTTGAGAATTTTAAGAATATTCTTTCATTCGTTCAGCCCATTGCTGTTGGTACGGTAGGATATGCAGCTTACACTTTCGCCCGGTCAATCCTTAAAACCAATGTATCTGTTTGGCTGGCTGTGGCTTCGGTAATTGTTACGCTGATATTGAGGAATGCCTATGTTTTTCCTATCCTGATTCTTACCGGTGGTATTATTTCATCTGCTCTGGAACCTCCAGAAGAGGAAAGCAAGCTTCGGGTAAAGCTTTTTTCAAATATTAACAGAACCAAGATATTTTATTTTATTGGTACTCTTATTGTTTTTGCAGCCTTAGGAGCCATTATAAATCAAACTTCACCGTTTAGTTTACCCATCCGCTTGTTTGAAAATTTTTACCGCAACGGCATTATGCTATTTGGCGGCGGACAGGTTCTGGTTTCACTGATGTTTACAGAGTTTGTGCAGATGAAACATTATTTATCGGCGGATGAGTTTTTAACAGGATATGCTTTTCAGCAGGCTTTGCCGGGTCCTACATTTTCTTTTACTTCGTTTGTAGGAGCCATGTCATTGAAAAAATTCGGCTATGGAACGTTCTCTCAGATTATAGGCAGTTTAGTGGCTACGCTGGGAATTAATTTGCCCGGTTTGTTTTTAATATTGTTTATTGTTCCCTTCTGGAATGATCTTAAAAAAATTACCCGGATTAAAACCTCCCTTTCCGGTGTTAATGCGGTTGCTGTGGGATTTATGATCGCCGCGTTTATCTTTTTGCTTCAGCCTCTTGGTTTTAATTTGTTATCAATCTGTTTAGTTATTGTCACGTTCCTTTTACTAAATTTCACAACCATCAGGACTCCCTTCTTGATTTTAGCGGGAATCCTGATTGGATTGTATGTGTAGTTAGTAGTTCTGTTTGGAATTTAAAAAGGAGGTTCATCATCCAAATCGTCCATTCTTGATGGACGGATAATGAAATTATTAGGCTTGTCAAAATCTGCAGAAGGCGCCATTCCCGCAAACGGATCTGCACTGCCAAATGAAGAAGGCGAGAAGTCTTCTTCCAGGTCGGCGAACTTAACATATTTACCCACAAACTTCAACGGCACAGTGCCGGTTTCACCATTACGGTGTTTTGCAATTATTACTTCTCCTACACCAATAGTTGATCTTCCTTCCTCATCCTCGGTAAGCCCATAATATTCAGGACGATATAAAAATAAAACCATATCAGCATCCTGCTCAATAGAGCCCGATTCACGTAAGTCGGAAAGCATAGGCTTTTTACTCGCACCCGGACGGCTTTCTACCGCCCGGCTTAGCTGCGATAGCGCTAAAACAGGTACATTCAGTTCTTTAGCAACAGATTTTAAAGCTCTTGAGATACTACCAATTTCCTGTTCACGGTTTCCGCCTTTTCCTTCTCCTTTTCCATGCATTAGCTGCAGGTAGTCAACAATGATCATTTGTATATCGTACTGCGCCTTTAAGCGACGGCATTTTGCACGGAATTCAAAAATGTTGAGGGCAGGAGTATCGTCAATAAAAAGCGGAGCTTCTGTAAGTTTGCCAATACGCGAATGCATTTGCTGCCATTCCCATTCAGCCAGGTTTCCTTTCCTTAGTTTTTCCTGTTCAATTTCCGTTTCACCTGATATTAAACGATTTACTAATTGAACCGATGACATTTCCAATGAAAATACCACCACGGGCTTGTTAAACTGAACTGCTGCATTTCTGGCGCAGCTTAACACAAAGGCCGTTTTACCCATTGCTGGACGAGCGGCGATGATAACGAGGTCAGAAGGTTGCCATCCTGACGTCATACGGTCAAGTGCGGTAAATCCAGAAGGGACACCAGTTAATCCATCTACCCGGTCTTTTAATTTTTCCAGCGATTCCAGCGACTCTCGAACAATATCATCCATACGTCTTGAATCACGCCGAAGGTTATTCTGAGCTATATCAAAAAGGTTTTTTTCTGCATTGTCTAACAGGTCGAAGATATCCGTGGTATCTTCGTAAGCATTATTGATTATTTCAGTGGAGATGCGGATCAGTTCGCGTTGTATAAATTTCTGTGAAATAATACGGGCATGATATTCAATATTTGCTGCAGAAGCAACCCGATTGGTAAGCTCGGTAATGTAATAAGCTCCTCCGATTAATTCCAGATCACCCTGTTGACGCAACTGGGCAGTAACGGTTAAAATATCTATGGGTGAAGATTTTTGAAACAGTGTTTGAATTGCTTCAAATATTTTCTGGTGCGTGTCTTTGTAAAAAATTTCAGGTTTTAAAATGTCAATAACAGCAGACAGGGCATCTTTCTCTAACATAAGTGCACCAAGTACAGCTTCTTCAAGATCCACTGCCTGCGGAGGCAGTTTCCCAAGTCCGCTTACCAGGTTATTTAAACGTGTACGTCTGTCAGTAACGGGAGCTTTTTTATTCCTTCCGTTTAGGTCATAATCATTCTCTAAACTCATAGAACAAATGTAATTAAAAGCCAAGAGGACTTTTGAACATTCTAAGAATTTTAGCAAATAACACTAATTGATTTTTAGGCTGAATTCTGTTTTTACTATTCACATTCGATGTTGATAACATGTTTAAATATCTGTAAGTGCTTTACTATCAATAAAAATTCTTGATGTTTATAACTTCCGTTAATGTTAATTATTAAAATGCTGTTTTCGTATCTCCCCATTATTGGAAGCTGAAAAGCAAGAAATTTTGGGTACTTTCGCCATCAAAAAGATACGCGGATGAACACTAACTCTTTTAAGCCGAAAAGGGAAAACAATCAACTTATTTTCGGGATACGTGCGGTTGTTGAAGCTATAAAGAGCGGCAAGGAAATTGAATCGGTTTATATACAGCGGGGTTTAACGGGAAGTATTTTTCAGGAACTTAAAAGTTTGTTAAAAGAAGAAGAATTAACCTTTCAACTGGTTCCGGTAGAAAAATTAAATCGCCTGACACAAAAGAATCATCAGGGAGTAGTAGCCTTTATTTCTCCTATAATTTATCAGAAGATAGAAGATATTATTCCGCAGATATTTGAGCGTGGAGAAACTCCGTTAATACTTCTTTTAGACGGCATAACTGATGTGCGAAACCTGGGAGCAATTGCACGGACTGCAGAGTGTGCGGGAGTACACGCTTTGGTGGTTCCGGCCAAAGGTTCTGCCCAGATTAATCCTGATACAGTTAAAACTTCGGCAGGCGCATTGTTTAAAATCCCTGTTTGCCGGCATGAAAGCCTGTTAAAAGTGGCACGTTTTCTTCAGGAATCGGGCCTGCAACTGGTAGCTTGTACAGAAAAAACAAACGATTTTTTATATAAACCCGATTATACCGCTCCTACGGCTGTAATTATGGGCTCGGAAGAAGATGGAATTTCTTCCGAACTTTTGCGTATTTCTGATCATCTTGCTAAAATTCCAATGTTTGGTGAGATAGCCTCTTTGAATGTATCTGTTTCGGCTGGAATTATTTTATACGAAGCAGTAAGGCAACGGGTGGGGGAGTAGAAAGTAGAAAGTCTTGCTACCAGATACTCATTACTTTCTACTTAGATATACTCTGGCCCAAAACGTGATTTTACTTCGGCCACGATATGTTTTACACTCTGTTCCTGGTCTTTACGGCAAATAAGTAATGTATTATTAGATTCTACTACAATGTAATCGTGCAAACCCTGAAGGATAACAAGTTTGTTTTCAGGAACATTTACCATGCAGTTAGAAGAATCGTACATAATTACCTTTTCTGAAGGAATAACTACATTGCCCACGTAATCTTTTTCTCCCAGCGAATAAATAGATGCCCAGGTTCCCAGATCAGACCAGCCAAAGTCTGTAGGTAAAACATATACGTTGTCTGCTTTTTCCATTATACCATAATCAATAGAAATATTGGTGCATTGATAATAAGCAGACTGGATGAAATTGTGTTCTTCTTCTGTATTAAAAACTTCCGATCCGTCTTTAAAAACATCGTTCATATCAGGGAGATGGTTTTCAAAGGCATGAAGTATCGCTTTTGCCGACCATACAAAAATTCCTGCATTCCATAAAAAATCACCGCTCTGAATAAAAGTACGGGCCAGTTCTGTATTTGGTTTTTCAGTAAAGGTTTTTACTTTATGAAAATCATTTTCAATGCTATCAGTAGTATATTGAATATAGCCGTAACCCGTATCAGCCCGCGATGGTTTAATTCCCAGGGTGATAAGGCAATTATTATTAGTTGCAGTTTCAAGAGACCTGGTTATATCAGCAACAAAACCTTCAGGATTGAGGATCAGATGATCGGATGGGGCAACAACAAAGGCAGCATCGGGATTTAATTTTGAAATTTTATGGCTTGCATATGCAATACAAGGTGCCGTGTTGCGCATAATCGGCTCTGCGAGTATCTGCTGTGCGCCAATTTCAGGCAATTGTTCCTTTACAAGCTCTACATAAATCTCGTTAGTAACAATATAAATATTTTCTTTAGGAACTATTTTGAGGAAGCGGTCAAACGTGCTTTGGATCAGCGTTTTACCGGTACCTAAAATATCGATAAATTGTTTTGGGTAAGATGTACGGCTAATAGGCCAGAAACGGCTTCCGATACCGCCGGCCATTATTATGGCGTAAAAATTCTTGTTCAAGGTTTTAATGGTTAAATGATTCCTTCTTTCAACAAATCATGCAAATGTACAATACCTGCGTATTTATTGCTATCTACTACTAATAATTGCGTTATATTATTTTTTCGCATGGTCTCCAATGCAATAACTGCAAGCTCATCCTTGTCAATAGTTCTGGGTGCACTGGTCATGATGTTTGCAGCCTTTAAGCCCTCAATGCCAGTATATTTTTCCAGCATTCTTCTGATATCACCATCTGTAATAACACCCGCCAGCTCACCATTTTCAATAACTGCTACAGCTCCCAGTCGATTTTTAGTAATTTCAACCAACACTTCTTTTATCGAAGCATCTGCCGAAATCTGAGGTTTTTCATTGTGAGAAGAAAGATCTCCAACTTTTAGGTATAAACGTTTTCCCAGAGAACCGCCCGGATGGTATCTTGCAAAATCCTGGCTGGTGAATTCACGACATTCGAGCAGACAAACAGCAAGCGCATCTCCAAGTGCAAGCTGGGCCGTAGTACTGCTTGTGGGGGCAAGGTTATTCGGACAGGCTTCTTTTTCTACCGTTGTATCCAGTATCCAGTTAGATTGTTTTGCTAAATAAGAGGAGGTGTCTCCCGTCATTCCAACCAGCGTATTACCGGCAACTTTTAGTAAAGGAATCAATACTTTTATTTCCGGAGTATTTCCGCTTTTAGAAATACAGATCACTAAATCGTCCTGCTGAATAATGCCTAAATCGCCGTGGATAGCATCGGCAGCATGCATAAAAACTGCAGGAGTGCCGGTGGAATTAAAAGTGGCTACAATCTTTTGAGCAATGATTGCGCTCTTACCGATGCCGGTAATAATAACCCTTCCTTTTAGGTTTAAAATCGCTTGAATTATCAGAGCAAAGTCATTATTTATACGCGGAATTAAACCCGTAATTGCCTCGGATTCAGTTTTCAAGGTTTTTTGGGCTATTTCAAGGATTTCTGCAGGATTTTTCAACTGATAAATTTCAATTAGTGGTACTATAATTCCGCAAAATTATGTTATTTTGTTGTTTTAAAAGTTGCCCTTCGCAACTTTTTTCAGGAGGACATGGAGATTAAGAAGTCATTATTTGATAATTTACAAAACTTTTTTGGATTTGATAACTTCAAGGGCGAACAGGAAGCTATCATTACTAACATACTTCAAAAACGCGATACATTCGTAATTATGCCAACAGGAGGTGGGAAGTCAGTTTGCTACCAGCTTCCGGCTCTGATGAGCGAGGGTACAGCAATAGTGATATCCCCGCTTATTGCTTTAATGAAAAATCAGGTAGATCAGTTAAGAGCTTTCGGCGGAAATGACAGTATTGCTCATTTTCTCAATTCATCCCTTAATAAAACCGAAATTGCCAAAGTAAAGCAGGATGTATTAAGTGGCGAAACGAAGCTGCTGTACGTAGCTCCCGAATCGTTATCCAAACAGGAAAATATTGATTTTCTGAAACTGATAACCATTTCATTTGTGGCAGTTGACGAAGCACATTGTATTTCTGAGTGGGGACATGATTTTCGGCCGGAGTACCGTAAAATCAGGCAGGTTATAGGTAATCTTGGCGATAACATCGCCATTATCGCTTTAACCGCAACAGCTACCCCAAAAGTGCAGCAGGATATTATTAAAAACCTTCAGATGAACAATGCTACCTTGTTCAAGTCATCGTTTAACCGTGTAAACCTTTTTTACGAGATACGTGCAAAAAGAAACGTGCTGAAGGAGATTATCCGCTACATTAAATCAAATCCGGGCAAATCAGGGATTGTATATTGTTTAAGCCGTAAAAAGGTAGAAGAAGTTGCAGAAGCACTTAACCTGAATGGAATTAAGGCTTTGCCTTATCACGCAGGCCTTGATGCAAAAGTACGTGCTGATACACAGGATAAGTTTTTGATGGAGGATGTGGAAGTTATAGTTGCTACCATAGCTTTCGGTATGGGAATTGACAAACCAGATGTGAGGTATGTCATCCATCACGATATTCCGAAAAGTATGGAAGGCTACTACCAGGAAACAGGCCGGGCCGGACGTGATGGAGGAGAAGGTGTTTGTTTGGCATTCTACTCTGAAAAAGATGTGGAAAAGCTGGCAAAATTCATGAAGGATAAACCTGTTTCCGAACGTGAAATAGGAACCCAGATACTAAAAGAAGTTATTGATTATGCGGAATCATCTGTTTGCAGGCGTAAACAGATACTTCATTATTTCGGAGAGAATTTTAATGAGGCAGGCTGCAACAACATGTGCGATAACTGCAGGCATCCAAAAACATACTTTGATGCCACCGAACGGTTACAAAACGTATTAAAACTGATTGAAGAACTGGGAGAGAAGTTTGATGATCAACACATCATTAACATCATGATGGGAATAGAGAATCAGCAGATCACTTCTTACAATCATCATAACCATTCATTATTTGGTACAGGAAAAGAAGACGGACTGATCCTTTGGAAATCACTTTTGCGCCAGGCTGTTTTAAATAATTATTTGTCGAAAGATATTGACAATTACGGCCTGTTGAAACTTACAAAGTCAGGACTGAACTTTATCAAAACTCCTCATTCTTTGAAGTTCATCTTAAACTACGAAATTGAGGCAGGAGAGGATGAACAGGAAGAAGGAGCACAGCAGGGAAGCGGATCTTTAGATACCCAGCTTCTTCAGATGCTGAAAGATCTTCGTAAAAAAATTGGAAAGCAAAAGAACCTGCCTCCGTTTGTTATTTTTCAGGACCCTTCCCTGGAAGAAATGTGCACGCACTATCCTGTTACTATTGAAGAACTGAAACAGATTCATGGAGTTGGATCAGGCAAAGCGCTGAAATTTGGAGCGCCTTTTGTTGAATTGATCTCCAAATATGTAGAAGAAAATGAGATTGATCGTCCGGTAGATCTGATAATTAAAAGTGCTGCCAATAAATCGGCATTAAAGGTTTCAATTATCCAGAATATCGACCGGCACATTGCTCTTGAAGATATTGCTTCTTCAAAAGGAATTTCTTATGAAGATATTTTGAGAGAGGTAGAGTCAATAGTAAATTCGGGAACTAAATTAAACCTGAATTACTATATCGATGAAATGATTGATGAGGACCGCCAGGACGAAGTTTTTGATTATTTCAGAAGTGCAGAAATCGATTCCATTGAAACTGCTTTAAAGGAACTGGGAGATGATGATTATACCCGCGAAGAACTTCAGTTAATGCGTATTAAATTTTTATCAGAATTAGGAAACTAATGATTGCAGCACATATTCCCGGAATTAAACATGCTGATTCCGGAAATTTCTTTTTAATGGCCGGCCCCTGCGTAATAGAAGGAGAAGAGATTGCTCTTCGGATAGCCGAAAGAATAGTAGAAATTACAGATAAGCTCAGGATTCCGTATATTTTTAAGGGATCATACCGAAAAGCCAACCGTTCAAGAATCGATTCGTTTACCGGTATTGGTGATGAAACTGCTCTGAAAATTTTAAATAAGGTAAGTAAAGAGTTTGGAATTCCTACAGTAACAGACATTCATGAAAGCGGTGAAGCGGCATTTGCGGCCGAATTTGTGGATGTATTGCAAATCCCTGCTTTTTTATGCCGTCAAACTGATTTATTGGTAGCCGCCGCTAAAACCGGTAAAACTGTCAATATCAAAAAAGGACAATTCTTATCGGCCGAATCCATGAAGTTTGCAGTAGATAAGGTGATGGATTCGGGAAATCAGAAAGTGATTTTAACAGACCGGGGCAACAGTTTTGGTTACCAGGATTTAATTGTGGATTTTCGTGGAATTCCGGTAATGAAATCATTCAACGTTCCTGTTGTTATGGATTGCACACACTCACTTCAGCAACCAAATCAAACTACAGGTGTAACCGGCGGCAAGCCCGCGTTGATTGAAACAATTGCGAAAGCAGCGATAGCCGTAGGAGCAGATGGCTTGTTTATTGAAACACATCCTGACCCTCAGCATGCTAAATCAGACGGTGCAAATATGCTTCATTTGAATAATCTGGAAAATCTTTTAACCAAGCTCTTAAAAATAAGAGAGGCCGTAAAAGAAGTTTAGTAACTGGAGGCTTTCAGCAGATTTAATCCTTGAATCACAATTTTATTAAGCTTTCGTAAATCAGCAGCTTACTGATTAGAAATGGTATATTTGCCGGAATATCCATTGTAAATCTTAACTGGAATTATTAAGAATGGGAGTTTCAGAAAGCATCCTGAGTAAATATGAACTTGTAGTAGGGCTTGAGATACACGCACAACTTGCTACAAATTCTAAAATTTTTTCGTCCGACCCTGCACATTTTGGCGCAGAACCTAATAATCATACCAGTCCTGTTTCGATCGGGCTTCCCGGTACTTTGCCAAAAGTAAACCGGAACGTGGTGGCTTCTGCAGTAAAAATGGGTTTAGCTACGCATTGCCGCATCAACTTATTAAACCGTTTTGACAGGAAAAATTATTTCTATGCTGATCTTCCCAAAGGCTACCAGATCACCCAGGACGAACTTCCGATCTGTCAGAGCGGGTTTATCACGGTAGTATTAAAAGATAAAAGTGAGAAAAGAATTCGTTTAAACCGGATCCATATGGAAGAGGATGCTGGTAAAAGTATTCATGATAAAGATCATTCATCTTCTTTAATTGATTTGAACAGGGCAGGAGTTCCTTTAATTGAAATAGTATCTGAACCGGATATCCGTTCGGCAGAAGAGGCAGCAGCATATCTATCTGAAGTGCGTAAGCTGGTACGCTATTTAGGAATTTGCGATGGTAATATGGAGGAAGGAAGTTTACGGTGTGATGCCAATATTTCTGTAAGATTAAAAGGGGAAGAAGCATTTGGTTGCCGCTGTGAAGTTAAAAACCTTAATTCGATAAGGAATCTTCAACGGGCTATTACTTTTGAGTTTCAAAGGCAGGTTTCTTTAATAGAACAAGGAGAGAAAATTGAGCAAAATACGTTGAATTTTGATGCCGTTACAGGTACAACTTCTGTATTGCGTTCTAAAGAAATGGCATATGATTACAGGTATTTTCCCGAACCGGATCTCCCTCCGCTTCAATTAACTGAAGAATGGGTTGAGGATTTGAAAAATCAATTGCCTGAGCTCCCGGAATCAAGAGTACTGCGTTATACTGAGGAGCTGGGCTTGTCGATGTACGATTCATTGATCCTCACTTCAGAAAAAGAAATATCAGACTATTTTGAACAATTAGTGAAAAATACGTCCAATTATAAGGCAGCTGCTAACTGGGTTATTGGCCCGGTTCAGTCTTATTTAAATGATAGCGCAAAAAATATTTGTGATTTCCACCTACACCCGGAAAAAATCGCTGAGCTTATTTCTTTTGTAGATAAAGGTGTAATTAATAACACAGCTGCAACGCAACAAGTGTTTCCGGCCTTAATCGATCGTCCTGAGGCTGAAGTAAAACAATTAATAGAGGAAATGAACCTGCTGATAGATACCAATTCAGCTGATTTAAATAATTATATCGATCAGGCTATTTCCTGTTACCCCGATAAAGTTACAGAATACCACAAAGGTAAAAAAGGCGTTTTAGGATTGTTTATGGGTGAAATTATGCGTTTATCCAAGGGTAAAATCGACCCTAAAACAGCAAATAAATTAGTAATTGAAAAATTAGAATCGTTAAAGTGAAAAATAAATTATATATACTTCTGGCAGTTTTGGGGGGCTTTTCGTCCTGTAAAAATAACGACCAGTTTACAATTGAGGGAACAATTGATAATGCGGGCAAGGTTAAAAAGGTAATGTTGTATGAAACGGATCAATTGGTGGATTCGGCATTTCTTAATGAGAATAATGAGTTTAAATTTCAAAGGTCGTCTCCGGACGGTAATTTTTATACGCTCACAATTGGCGATAATAATTTCCTTTTAATTGCCCAAAATGGTGAGGAACTGGAATTTAAAACCAATTTAGCTGATTCTACTCATGCTTATGAGATAAACGGTTCAGATGATTCTGAAAAACTCTTGAAATTCAATGAGATCAGTAATAAATATGGTAAAATTTATATGCAGATCCAGAATGAATATGAGCAGCGGGTTAATGCAAATCCTGCATCAAAAGAGGAAGTGTTGAGTGAACTGATGCCGAAGTTTCAGGAAAATATGGATAAGTTTTCTAAAGAAGCGTTGGATTTTGCTAATGATAATAAAGATAACCTTGCCGGATTTTATGCAATAGGAACTATTGATCAAACCCAATACGAGCCCGAGTTAATACAATATGCAGAAGATATAAAATCAAAATTTCCGGATAATAAAGCTGTAAAATCTTTCGTGGAAAGAATGGAATCTGTTAAGTCAGTTTCCGTTGGCCATGCAGCTCCAAATTTTACATTGCCAACTCCAGATGGTAAACAAATGCAGTTGAATGATTTTAAAGGAAAATATGTATTGCTTGATTTCTGGGCTTCCTGGTGTGCACCCTGCAGACAGGAGAGTCCGAACCTGGTTAGGATATACAACAAATTTAAAGACAAGAATTTTACCATTTTAGGTGTTTCTTTAGATAAAAGCAAGGATGCCTGGCTCAAAGCTATTAAGGACGATAACTTAAACTGGAATCATGTTTCGGAATTAAAGGAATGGAACGGGGAAGTGAACGCTACGTATAAGGTGGAGGGAATTCCTGCTTCTTTTGTGATAAATCCGGAAGGTAAAATAGTAGCTAAAAATCTTACTTCTAACGAACTGGAAGGTTTTTTAAATAAAACTTTAAGATAAACTTCTTAAATTGTTAATGTAAAAGAAGCGCTTAACAATTTGTTAATATTGGCTTAACGTTCTGGTGTAACAGGTACTATACATTAGCAAAAAATTATAATACATGAGCGTTAATAAACAAAAAGTTCTTATTGTTGATGATGAGCCGGATATTTTAGAACTTATTGAATATAATTTAAAAAAAGAAGGCTATCAGGTATTTACCGCCAGGAATGGTCAGGAAGCTGTAACCGAGGCAAAACGGCAGTTGCCGGATCTGATCATTCTTGATATTATGATGCCTAAAATGGATGGCATTGAGGCCTGCCGTATTATGCGTACCATGCCTGAATTTAAAAACACCTTTATGGTGTTTTTAACTGCACGTAGCGAAGAGTATTCTGAAATTGCCGGCTTTAACGTTGGAGCAGATGATTATATAGCGAAGCCCATTAAACCACGGGCTCTTGTAAGCCGTATTAATGCCATTTTACGAAGAACAGCTCAATCTGAAGACTTTTGTGAAAACAAGCTCGACATTTCTGATCTCGTTATCGACCGGGAAACATTTATGGTTTACAAAGCAGGGGAAAAAATAGTTTTGGCAAAGAAAGAATTTGAACTGCTTTACTTACTTGCCTCCAAACCTGGAAAGGTTTACACACGGGATGTTATCCTTAAAAATATCTGGGAAGATTCTGTAATAGTTACAAATCGTACCATTGATGTACACATACGAAAGATTCGCGAAAAGCTGGGTGATAATTATGTTTCAACCGTAAAGGGCGTAGGTTACAAATTCCAGACTGCATAATAATCCGAACCTGTTAAATTCATACCTTTGCAGCCTAAGTTAGCAAAGTGAAAATTCCAAAGTTTCAGGATTTAATCCTTTTTGAAAATAATGACCTTATTGTTGTAAACAAACCCGCTTTTATCAGTTCGCTTGATGAGCGGGAAGGAGGCGAGATCAATATGCTCCGGTTGGCTAAACAGTATTCTGATGATGCTCAGATCTGTCACCGCCTGGATAAGGAAACATCAGGCGCTCTTATTATTGCTAAAAACCCCGAAGCTTATCGTTTTATTTCTATACAATTTGAAAAAAGACAGGTAAATAAAGTGTACCATGCTATTATTAATGGTACACATCAGTTCAGCAACCTGGAAGTGGACCTTCCTATCTTAAACCTGGGGAATAAAAATGTTTCTATCAGCAGGCAGGAGGGGAAGCCCGCTTTAACAATATTTAATTCTCTCAAATATTTTAAGCATTATACGCTGGTAGAATGCCGTCCTGTAACCGGAAGAATGCACCAAATACGAATCCATTTAGCTACACAGCGAGCCTCCATTTCAGGAGATGAAATGTATGGCGGCAAACCGGTTTTTCTATCAGAAATTAAAAGAGGTTATCGTTTAGGAAAAGACCAGGAGGAACTTCCGATTATGAAACGGTTTGCGCTTCATGCACGGGAAGTAACATTTAAAATTTCAGAAGATAAACCTGTTACAATTACAGCTCCTTATCCGAAAGATTTTGAAACACTTCTTAAACTTTTAGAAAAGTTTGACTCATAGAGAAAAAGAAAACCAGAATTGCAAATATTCCGGTTTTCTTTGTTTAGATATTATACTTCCAGATCATTCATTATAGCTGTAATCTTTTCATCCAGTTTCTTGTCTGTTTCTGAAAAAGCAGCTTTGTTTTCAAGGTTACCGTTTACACTGCAATAAAACTTTATTTTAGGTTCGGTTCCTGAGGGCCTGGCTGAAATAATACTTCCATCTTCGGTTATAAATTGCAAAACATCCGATTTAGGATAATCCAATGTTACAGTTTCTCCTTTTATAATATCTGTCTGTGTTCCTTTTTCGTAGTCTTTAAGTAAGATAACCTTAGAGCCTCCCAGGGTAGCCGGAGGTGCACTTCTGAATCGTTCCATCATTGCTTTGATTTCCTCTGCTCCGCTTTTTCCTTTTTTTGTAATTGACAGAAGTTTCTCTTTGTAGAAACCATATTTCTCATACATTTCAACAAGTGCATCAAACAAACTGCTTCCCTTGTCTTTGTAGTAGGCCGTCATTTCTGCAATAAAAGCGCAGGAAATAACAGCGTCCTTATCGCGTACCAACTCGCCAATCAGATAACCATAACTTTCTTCCCCACCGCCGATAAATACATTTTTACCTTCAAGGCTTGTCATTAACTGTCCAATATATTTGAATCCTGTTAGCGTATTGTAGCAAGTTACCTGTTTGCTTTCTGCTATTTTATCTATCAGGTAGGTAGTAACTATTGTCTTTACAATATACTCTTTGCCGGTTAATTTCCCTTTTTGTTCCCATGCAGTAAGTAAATAATTTATAAGAAGGCTGCCTGTCTGATTTCCGTTTAACAGGATAAAATCACCTTCATTGTTTTTTACAGCAATTCCAACACGGTCTGCATCCGGGTCTGTTGCTAAAACCAGGTCTGCATCTGTTTCTTTTGCCTTTTGCAGGGCAAGGCTCAGCGCCTCTTTTTCTTCAGGGTTTGGATATATAACAGTTGGGAAGTTACCATCCGGTGTAGTTTGTTCATCTACCAGGATCACATTGGTAAAACCAAATCGTTCCAAAGCTTTTGGTACCAGTGTAATTCCGGTTCCGTGAATGGGAGAATAAACAATTTTAAGATCCTTTTGCCTTTGTATTGCTTCCGGAGATACAGATAGCTCGGTAATTTTATCCAGGTAAAGTTTGTCAATCTCTTCGCCAATATATTCTATGTTTTCCGGTTTGGGATTAAAGTTCACGTCTTCAATACGTTGTATTTTAGCAACTTCATCCATAACCTTTTTGTCTTCAGGTGCAACAAACTGTCCCCCGTCCGCACCATAAGCTTTATAGCCATTATACTCTTTCGGGTTATGTGATGCGGTCAGCATTACGCCGCTTTTGCATCCTAAAATCCTTATTGCAAACGAAAGCTCGGGAGTTGGCCTTAACTCTTTGAAAAAATAGACATATATTCCGTTGGCTGAAAAAACTTCGGCAGTAATTCTGGCGAAATAATCAGAATTGTTACGGCTATCGTGTGCAATTGCCACTTTTATCTGTTCATCTGGATAAGCTTCTTTCAGGTAATTACTCAAACCCTGCGTAGCGGCACCTATGGTATATTTATTAATCCTGTTAGAGCCGGCACCCATTGTTCCGCGTAGCCCTCCGGTTCCGAATTCAAGATCCCGGTAAAAAGCATCTGTAAGGTCAGTATATTTTTCCTTATCTAACAGCTGCTGTATTTCGTTTTTAGTTTCTTCATCATAGCTTCCATTAAGCCATTGATTTACTTTTTCTAAAACGGAAGGTTCTAATTCATGCATGTTTGGAAAATTTAAGAATCTGTACTAATTGTGTTAGTTCAACAGTAAAAGTAAATACAAGTTTTTTAAACAAGAACTAAAATTATACAGACTTATTTAAAAACTGCCAGCTCAATTTTATTTGCCCGAATGTTAAATAATATCAAGCTTTTATCTAATTTTGCGCCCAAATTAACTAATAAAAAATTACCTTATAGTAGAATTAAGCTGCAAAAAAATGAAGATCCTAAAATTTGGAGGGACATCTGTTGGAAGTCCGGAGCGGATGAAAAAATTGTTAGATATCATTCGTCCCCAGGAAAAGCAAATCGTAGTATTATCGGCAGTTTCCGGAACTACAAATAGTTTAGTGGAAATTGCACAGGCATATTTAAACGGTGAAAAGCAAAAGGCCACAGAACTTACCAAAACTTTAAAGGATAAATACCAGGTTTTTATTCGCGAGCTATTTTCTACGGATGAAGGCTATAGTAGGGGGAAAGAGCTGATCGATTATCATTTTACATTGATAGGTTCATTTTCAAACGAACTTTTTACACCGATTGAAGAAAAAGTCATTCTAGCACAGGGCGAATTGATTTCTACAGCATTGTACCATTTTTATCTGGAAGAAATCAAGGTTTCTTCAGTGCTGTTACCTGCGCTTGAATTTATGAAGATAGATGAAGACAATGAACCTGTTGTTGAATATATTGGCGAACACCTTCAGCGTTTGCTGAATAAATATCCTGATAAGACCTTATTTATTACCCAGGGTTATATATGCAGGAACAGCTTTGGCGAAATTGATAACCTGCGCCGGGGAGGCAGTGATTATACCGCTTCTTTAATTGGTGCTGCTATCCGTGCCGAAGAAGTTCAAATATGGACTGATATAGACGGAATGCATAATAACGACCCTCGTATTGTGAAGGGAACCAAACCGGTTTCTCTGTTATCTTTTGAAGAAGCTGCAGAATTAGCCTATTTTGGCGCAAAGATTCTCCACCCGCAAAGCGTATTTCCGGCTCAGAAATATAAAATCCCTGTTCGGCTTTTAAATACCATGGAACCATCTGCAGCCGGCACTCTGATTGCCAATGAAAGTGAAAAAGGCCTTATTAAATCTATTGCTGCAAAAGACGGAATTACCGCAATAAAGATTCAATCAAGCCGGATGTTATTGGCTTACGGCTTCCTTCGAAGAGTATTTGAAGTTTTTGAGCGCTATAAAACGCCAATTGATATGATCACCACTTCGGAAGTGGCTGTCTCGGTAACCATTGATGACACATCAAGCCTGAGCGATATTATTTCGGAACTGCAAGATTTTGGAACCGTTGAACTGGATACAGACCAAACCATTATATGTGTTGTAGGAGATTTTGCCGTTAATCAGCACGGTTATGCTTCAAGGGTGTTTGAGGCACTGAAACATATCGCTATCCGGATGATTTCCTACGGAGGCAGCAGTTATAATATTTCTTTCCTTGTTAATACAACAGATAAAGTAGAAGCATTAAGAAGCCTGCATAACAGGTTATTTTAACAGCCTCTAAAAACAAAAGCATTCTTATTAGAAGCTCTTAGTATTGTTTATATGTTTACTAAAGATATAATTAGCCGATTGGCTGAGTTTGAGACACCTTTCTATTATTATGACCTGGATCTTTTAACTGAAAGTGTTAACTCGTGTAAAAAAGCAGCCGATCGATTCGGCTTTCATGTTCATTATGCAATGAAAGCTAATTTTAACCAAAAGGTGCTTGATACTATCTGCAAGGCTGGTCTTGGTGCCGATTGTGTAAGCGGAAACGAAGTTAAAAAAGCGATAGAGACAGGTTTTGTTGCAGACAAGGTGGTTTTTGCAGGAGTAGGCAAGTCTGATAAAGAAATTAACGAAGCACTGGATCTGGATATTTTTTCATTTAATGCCGAATCCATACAGGAACTTGTTGTTATTAATGAGCTTGCCGGTAAAAAAGGAAAGAAAGCACGTGTTGCAATCCGGATTAATCCCAATGTAGATGCACATACTCATCATAACATAACTACAGGATTAGAAGAAAATAAGTTTGGAATAAACCAATGGGAATTAAGCGATTGTGCAGAAGTGTTGAAACAATCTGAAAACATTGAATTTATCGGAATTCATTTTCACGTAGGTTCGCAGGTTACCAATATGGGAGTTTTTAAAAGCCTGTGTGTTAAAGTAAATGAGATGAGTGAATGGTTCAGTGAACGTGGATTTCAGTTAAAAGTATTGAATGTAGGTGGGGGCTTGGGTGTTGATTATCATCATCCTGATGAAAATCAACTGGTTGACTTTAATAGTTATTTTGAAATATTTAATAGTTTCCTGGAGCGGAAACACGGACAAGAAGTTCATTTTGAGTTAGGCAGAGCTCTGGTTGCCCAATGTGGCAACCTGGTAAGCCGTGTGCTGTATGTGAAAAACGGATTAAAAAAGAATTTTATCGTTCTG
The DNA here is from genome assembly GCF_047272945.1 of Rubrilithobacter danxiaensis. NCBI lineage: Bacteria > Pseudomonadati > Bacteroidota > Sphingobacteriia > Sphingobacteriales > Sphingobacteriaceae > Rubrilithobacter > Rubrilithobacter danxiaensis. The sequence goes on along the minus strand of NZ_JBKOPS010000016.1, from coordinate 37,541 downwards.
GATGCAGGAATGACAGAACTGATGCGTCCGGCTCTTTACCAGGCTTATCACCTGATTGAAAATTTAAGTAAGGCTGATAAGGGCAAGGAATTCGTTAATTATGATGTAGTTGGCCCGATCTGCGAATCGACAGATTGTTTTGGCAAGGAAGTAGAACTTCCGTTAAGTGAAAGAGGTGATTTAGTTTCAATTCGTACCGCGGGTGCTTACGGCGAAGTTATGGCTTCTGCATATAACCTGCGTGATTCTGTCAGATCAGTCTATAATACCGACCTGTAAATTAAGCTTCTATTCTGTATCGGAAAACTATTTTGTGAATTTACGCTTATACTTTAAGTTGTTATTATGAGCAAATTTACTGAACCTGATAAAATAGTTTTTGTGTGCCTTGGAAGCAAATGCGGTAAAAGGGGTGGAAAAGATATTTATAAAGCAGTCAAATCCTTCTTAAAACATGCGGGAAAGAGAGATGAAATCGAAATTGTTAAGGTAGATTGCTTTGACCGTTGTAAATATGCACCTGTAGCTACTATTCAGCCTGATAATTTATGGGCTAAAGAAACGTCTGAAAAAGAAATGCTCCGCTTAGTTTCAAATTTAGCGGAGCATTCATCTAAAGAATAGATTTTAATTACTCTTCAGAATAATTGATTTTGCCTACATGTTTGTCGATTTCCCACAAACCTGTTCCCTGTTCTCCGATAACGTCAAACAGCTCTACCGCACGGCGGGCTACATATTCTTCTTCACGCTGTTCTTTCAGGAACCAGTTCAGGTATTCCATAGTAACAAAATCCTGCTCCTTATGGCAACGTGCGGCAATATTTTTGAACGACTGTGTAACTGCAATTTCCTGTTCCAGGGAATCTTCAAAGATTTCTCTTAAAGAACTGTACTCCAGGCGGATATTGGTTATTTCAGGAGAGATTGCAGTTCCTCCCATATCAAGCACGTATCTGAATATTTTTAACTGATGATGCCGTTCTTCCTCTGCTTGCTTTAAAAAATAATCAGAAGAACCCTGGAAACCGTTTCTGTCGCACCAGGATGCCATTGCTAAATATAAGGCAGATGAATGCGCTTCTTTTTTTATTTGTTGATTTAAAAGAGCTTCTATTTCGGTAGAAAGTAAGCTTTTAACTCTTGCAAGATCTTTCATATTATTAGTTTGAGATACTAATATAACAAAAGCAATTCGGAAAAGTTATTGTTTAATAGGAGCAAATGATAATATGAAATTAATCTAAATAGAAATTCAAACAACTAAGCGATGCAGGCAATCGTTAATAATATGATTTAGCTGGAACATTACAAAAGCTCCCTGCAATAATTCTTTAAATTGTAATATCTGAATAACTGATAGCAGATAAATATGCTCGCAACCATGTAAGGCAATGATCTCAAGGGTAGAAGATTGAGAATCAAGCAGTATTTTTTCTACATCAATCGCTTCAATAATCTTTTTTAATCTTACAGCCTGCTGGTAATTGAACTTGCAGATCTTCCCGTCAAAATCAATCAGCAAACATTTTTCTTTATCCGATTGGTAAATTACACCACTCTCAGTGCGAAATACCTCATGCAGCGTTGCTGCCAGTTCTTTTACCGTATTCATCAACGCTACAAATATAAGCCTATTTAGAAGTAATCCAAATAAAGAAAGGGGGATTTGCGTCAATAAAATATTTGATTCGCATCACATTTAAGGATATTTAATTTTTCAAACCTTTTCTTCATTTATGAATTTCTTATAAAAAACACACATATGAAAAATTTAAAACCTGTTTTTGCTGCCCTGGCTTTTTCTTTTGTACTAGCGGGTTGCAGTTCAAATTCGCAAAATACTTCTACTGGCGATACCGGTGATTCAACTTCAATAGGTGCAGGAACTGATACCAGCGGAAGTATGGTTGATACCGGCTCTACAGTCACAGATTCTTCCGCAAACGGAAATCAGTAGATCGGTAATTTTATTTTTTTAAACAGGAAGAAAACTTTTTTCTATTGCAGATGTTTAGGTAGAATCTATCAAACATCTGTTTATGACACAAAAAGTTATTTTTTATTCTTTCGCGATATTGCTCGCGGCATTTCTTCTATATGCGTATTTTATGTTGCTGGAAGCTGTTAACCGCGGGGCTTTAAATTAAAGCCCTAAGTAGTTGTCTGTTTCGGAGGCTTATATTTTAATTTTTAATTAATCCACCTGGTGAGGATCTTTTTTAAGGTCGTCTTCTTTATATATGTGGGCAAAATCATCGCCTTCTATTAGAATCTTAACATCTTTTGATCCTTCTTCCTGGTCTTCCTGCACAATGCCAGTTTTGCCGTCGTTTGTTATTACCCTATCGCTGAATTTAAAAGCCATTTTACCGTTTTTATTCTGAACAAGCGTATTTAGATTAAGTTTGAGAGAATTTTAATAGCATTACCTATACTTAGGAATACTCTTATTTAATTTATGATATAGGTCAGCCGCATTTATTTTTGAAGAACTCAGAAAGATTTCTTTTTTATCCGTTACTATTTTTAAATATGGCTTAGCGGTTTCATCGACCAGTAATGTTACTACTTTTCCTGTTTGAGTTCTGAAATTTCCTTTTTTATAATCTCCAAGTGCAAACCCATTTGTTTTAAAATTTATTCCGGGTAATTGATGTACTATTTCTACTGATCTTATTCTGTTGCTTTGCAGGCTTTCTCCATACATTCCTGTTATTTCAATAACATTCCCTTTAATTAGCACGGTATTTTGAGACATGCTGTAACAAAAAAGTGCGGCTAAAGAAAAAATAGCAAACAGAAGGAGAAAAATCACGCCATTAGTTAAATGCCTTTTTACTTTACTTTTGTTGAGATTATAAGCTTGCGCTCTCCATATAAAATAACAATAGCATAGAAGGGGATAGAGGACAATAAATATGCCACCTGCATTTTTATAAAAGAGATCCAGCAGCAATCCGGTTACTAAAAGAGATACTGAAAGAAAAAGATGAAAATGCCTATAGAATATGAGAAATGCCTCCAGGTTATACTTTCTTCTTTCTTCCTCACTCATTGTATTGTAGCCCGAAAGGATATATTTTGCATTTTCTTTATTAACTAAAAACCCTGCTAACAGAAAGATCAATGAAAGAATTAGCGTAATTTATAGCATAGATTTTTTCAAATAAAGATCAAACCCGAAGTATATTTATTTATCTTATAATTGAATATCTGTTTTAAAAACTATTTTAGCTTCAAAATAATGAAATATGCGTAAAAAACTGATTATATATTCGTTAACATTAAGTGCTTCTTTTTTCACTGTAGTTTCAAGAGCACAAAACTCTGGTAGTAAAAATGAAAAATCTTCTGGCGAAAAAGTAGTTTTTTTCGATGACTTTTCCGGAAATAGCTTAGATCGCTCTAAATGGAACGTGATTGTTACCGGATTCCATGTAAATAATGAGCAACAGGCTTATGTGGATTCTTTGGCTACCATCTACTTTGTTAAGGGTGCAGAAGCTGCGGGAGCAAAAAATGGAGCATTAGTGATTGAGCCGAAATATACACCGGGTTTTAAAACTTTCGACGGGCAGAAGTTTGATTTTATTTCCGGAAGAATTAATACCAGGAATAAGGTTGAGTTTACCTATGGTACAGCTGCTGCACGGATGAAACTTCCTGCCGGGTCTGGTTTCTGGCCTGCTTTCTGGCTTTTAGGTGGAGGAAATTGGCCTGAGACAGGAGAAATTGATATAATGGAAAATGTAGGTGAGGCAGATTGGGCTGGAGCTGCTTTACATGGCCCTGGCTATTTTGGCGAAACTCCCTTAGTTAATAAAGTATTTTTTAAACCCGGTAAGGATGTAACACAATGGCACGTTTATTCTGTAGACTGGACTAAAGATGCCCTGCTCTTTAAAGTAGATGGCGAACTTTTTTACAGGGTTACCCGTCCGATGGTAGAAAATTATGGCAAGTGGGCATTTGATAATCCAAAGTACATCATTGTAAATCTGGCACTTGGCGGAGCATATCCCTACAAAACGAATGGCATAAAAACTCCTTATAACGGAATTCCGGAATCTACACTTGAATTAATTAAAAGCGGAAAAGCAAAAGTACTGGTAGATTGGGTTAAAGTAACTCAAGCTGATTAGCAGACATTAAAAACCAAGTATCTATTTATGAAACAGTTGAATTTTTTTCAGGCTGATGCCTTTACCAATACACCGTTTAAAGGAAATCCGGCAGCAATTTGTATTCTGGATGAAGAACTTGATGAAAAGACGATGCAGCAAATTGCCTTTGAGAATAATCTTGCAGAAACAGCTTTCGTTAGTAAAAGAGAAGATGGTTTTAATTTGCGCTGGTTTACACCAACAGTTGAGGTTAATTTATGTGGTCATGCAACTTTAGCCAGTGCCCATATACTTTGGCAGGAAGGAATTTTATCTGAAAGCGAAACTGCTAATTTTTACACACGAAGCGGGATATTAACCGCAACAAAGCGTAATGAGTGGATTCAGCTGAACTTTCCGGCATCATCAATAACCCCGGTAGAATATCCTGCCTGGATTGATAAGGCGTTAAACGCAAAACCTGTACATGTAGTGTATGCAAAAGATCGTTTTATAGCAGAGCTTTCATCTACACAGGAATTATCGGGATTAACACCGGATTTTGATGCGCTGAGAAGAAATGAAATGGTTGTAGTTACAAGCAAAGGCGACGATAGATACGATTTTTATTCACGTTCTTTTGCTGGTGCTCATGGCGTTGATGAAGATCCTGTTACGGGTTCTTCGCATTGCGGACTTGTTCCATATTGGGCAGAAAAGCTGAATAAAACAGAAATGTTTGCCTACCAGGCATCATCACGTGGAGGAGAGCTAAACGTTCAGCTCGATGGCGACCGGGTATTAATGGCCGGAAAAGCAGTTACTGTTATAAAAGGATTATTTGTACTGTAAGCTTCTTGTAAACCTGAATGACAAAATCTTTATTTGAAGTGTAACCGGGTATCTTAATAAAATTTTAAATTTTTATAAAAAACATTTTCACAGGCTTGACGCTTTACAAGCCATATGAATACAATTGTTTATCCGGGAAAACCGTATCCCTTGGGAGCAACATGGGATGGGGAAGGAGTTAATTTTGCACTTTTTGCAGAAAATGCAACAGGGGTAGATCTATGTTTATTTAATTCTACTGAAGATGACGTTGAGTCAGTTAAAATCAGAATAAAAGAAGTTTCACACCACGTTTGGCATGTGTATGTTCCGGGCATCAATCCCGGACAGCTGTATGGATACCGGGTTTACGGACCTTATGAACCTGAAAACGGCCACCGTTTCAATCCTAATAAACTATTAATTGACCCTTATGCAAAAGCAATTGCGGGAACCATTAACTGGCACGATTCGCTGTTTGGTTACGAACTGAATCATCCGGATGGTGATCTAAGTTTCAGCAATACAGACAGCGCTCCTTTTATTCCTAAATCAGTAGTAATTGATCCTGGCTTTGATTGGGAGAATGATAAACCCTTGCAGATTCCTTACCATAAAACCATTATTTATGAAACGCATGTAAAAGGGTTTACCAATCTTCATCCGGATATTCCCGAAAAAATACGAGGTACTTACGCGGCTCTTGCACATCCGGTAACTATCAATTATTTAAAAGATCTGGGAATTACCGCTGTTGAATTAATGCCTGTGCATCATTTTATTCTCGACAGGTATCTTCAGGAAAAGGATTTGAGCAATTACTGGGGATACAATACCATTGGATTTTTTGCACCCGATGTGCGTTATTCAAGCGGCAGTGTTCTTGGCGAACAAGTTGTTGAATTTAAGAACATGGTTAAAGAACTGCATAAAGCCGGGATAGAAGTAATTCTGGATGTGGTTTATAACCATACGGGAGAAGGAAACCACCTGGGCCCAACACTCTCTTTTAAAGGAATTGATAACGCGTCTTATTATCGTTTAACAGAAGATAAACGCTATTATATGGATTATACAGGCACGGGTAATACATTAAATGCACAAATGCCCAGCGTACTGCGGTTGATAATGGACAGCCTTAGATACTGGATTTTAGAGATGCATGTGGATGGTTTCCGTTTTGATCTGGCTGCTACTCTGGCCCGGGAACTTCATGAAGTAGACCGTTTGGGTTCTTTCTTTGATATCATTCATCAGGATCCGGTTATTTCGCAGGTTAAACTGATTGCCGAACCATGGGATATTGGTGAAGGCGGTTACCAGGTAGGAAAATTTCCACAGGGATGGGCAGAGTGGAACGGAAAATACAGAGACAGCATTCGTGATTACTGGCGTGGTGAAGACAGTATTCTTGGAGAATTTGCCGAACGTTTTACCGGAAGTTCGGATCTGTATAAAAACGATTACCGTTTGCCAACAGCAAGTATAAATTTTGTAACGGCACACGATGGCTTTACATTAAAAGATCTTGTGTCGTACAATGAGAAGCACAATGAAGCCAATGGAGAAGGAAACAAGGATGGTGAAAGCCACAACCGTTCCTGGAATTGCGGTGCCGAAGGAGAAACGGACGACATTGTAGTACAGGAATTGCGTAAAAAACAGCAGCGTAATTTTTTAACTACCTTGTTCCTCTCTCAGGGTGTTCCAATGATGCTGTGCGGCGATGAGATTGGCCGTACTCAAAAAGGTAATAACAATGCTTACTGCCAGGATAATGAAATTTCCTGGCTCAACTGGCAGCAGGCCGATAAAGAGCTTCTTGAATTTACGCAAAAACTTATCTTCCTGCGCAAACTGCATCCTGTTTTCAGAAGAAGAAGATGGTTTCAGGGCCAGCCTATAAAAGGAATAGGCGTAGAAGACATTGTCTGGTTCCTGCCAAATGGTTCTGAAATGAGCGAGGAAAACTGGAATCAGCATTTTGCAAAATCTTTAGGAGTTTATCTTAACGGAAGAGGAATAAAGCATTTAGGGCCAAAGGGTGAACTTATACTCGACGATAGTTTTTATGTAATATTTAATGCTCATCACGAACCGCTAAACTTCAGTTTGCCAGGAGAAAAATACGGAAGTAAATGGCTGAAAGTGCTGGACACCAGCGAAAATATGGTAACTGAACAGGGGGATGAGTTGAAACCTCAGGATTCGGTTAAGGTAGAAAGCCGTTCAATTGCAGTGTTTAAACAGCCACTTCATTAAACAGCAATGGATTTACTGGACGTAAAGAGAAGAACGGTAGGTGTAAATTTTATTGATGGAAGTGCTGTGGCGAAAGTGTGGGCTCCTGTGGCAGAAAAGGTTGAACTAACTGTTTTTCAGAAAAAAGAGTCTCGGCCATTTAATAAAACAGATTATGGGTATTGGTTACTGGCCGACTCGGGGTTAGAGCCGGGAGACCGGTACAAAATCACCGTTGATGGAAAGGCATTGCCAGACCCTGCTACAGTGAGTCAGCCTGATGGAGTACACGGTTATTCAGAAGTGTTTGACTTAACCGCATTTAAATGGACCGATCAGCAATGGCAGAATTATGCACTTGAAGAATATATTATTTATGAACTCCATACTGGCACATTTACAGAAAACGGAACTTTTGCCGGAATTGAAGAACAGCTGGATTATTTAAAAGATTTAGGTATAACAGCCATCGAAATCATGCCTGTAGCTCAGTTTTCCGGCAGCAGAAACTGGGGTTACGACGGGGTTTTTCCTTTCGCTATTCAAAATTCGTACGGCGGAGCTCAGGGTTTACAGCAGTTGGTAAATACCTGCCATGCCAAAGGAATAGCCGTCATACTGGATGTGGTTTATAATCATTTGGGTCCCGAAGGTAATTATTTAGGAGAATTTGGGCCTTATTTCACAGATAAGTACCATACTCCATGGGGAAATGCATTGAACTTTGATGATGCCTGGTGTGATGGAGTAAGAGAATATTTTATTGAAAATGCCTTGATGTGGTTTCGGGATTTTCATATTGATGCCTTACGCCTTGATGCTGTTCATGCTATTAAAGACTTCAGTCCGGTTCATATTCTGCGGGAAATAAAAGAAAGTGTTAACCGGCTTATGCAGTTTTCCGGAACAAAACATTATCTGATAACAGAACTGGATCTGAATGATCCTCGTTTTATAAATCCACTCGAGGAACATGGGTATGGAATGGATGCGCAGTGGATTGATGAATTTCATCATGCACTTAGAGTTACTGCAGGTGGAGACAGGTCGGGCTACTATTCTGATTTTAACGGAATTAAACAGTTGGCAAAAGCATATAAAGACGCATATGTGTATGATGGGCAATATTCACCTCACCGCAATAAAAAATTCGGAATTCCTGCATCGCAAAATCCCGGAAAGCAATTCGTAGTTTTTTCACAGAATCATGACCAGGTTGGAAACCGGATGCTCGGCGAGCGTACAAGTCAGCTGGTGAGTTATGAAATGCAGAAACTGCTTGCTGCAGCTGTAATTTGCAGTCCTTATTTACCCATGTTGTTTATGGGCGAGGAGTGGAGTGAACCTCATCCTTTCCTGTATTTTGTTGATCATTCCGATCCTGATCTTGCCGAAGCTGTTCGGGAAGGAAGAAAAGCAGAGTTTAAGGCTTTTCATGCTCAGGGCGAAGCTCCCGATCCTACAGATGAGAAAACTTTTCTTGAATCTAAACTTCAATGGCATTTACTTAATCAGGAGCCTCACAAATCGCTTTTTGATTATTATAAATACTTAATCAGTTTGCGTAAACAAATAGCTCCATTATCTCATTTAGATAGAGATAAACTGGATGTAAAATTTAATGAGGAACAGAATACGCTTATACTGCATCGCTGGTTTGAACAGGAGCATGTAATTTGTTTAATGAATTTTTCAAATATTCAACAGGAAATCCGGCTTCCTGATTTTGCTTTTCAATGGAACAAATTACTGGATTCGGCAGAACCATGTTGGAGAGGGCCGGAAGCTTCCCCTGATTCAGCGAGTAGTGATTCTGTTATTCGTGTTCATCCTGAATCAATTATAATGTATCAATCAGTATGATTAATCCAATAGCCACTTACCGGATACAGTTTCATAAAGAATTCACCTTTGCAAATTTTGAAAAGATTATTTCCTACCTCCGGCTTTTAGGTGTAAGCACAGTTTATGCTTCCCCGGTTTTTGAAGCTGTACCCGGAAGTACACATGGATATGACGGAGTAAATCCCCATCGTATCAATCCTGAAATTGGATCGATGGAAGAGTTACGTGCTTTAAATTCAGCTTTAAAGGAACAACATATAAACTGGTTGCAGGATATTGTTCCCAACCATATGGCTTTTCATCCAAAAAACACCTGGCTAATGGATGTACTGGAAAAAGGCCCTCAATCAGTTTACGCAACTTTCTTCGATACGTCAATTACAAGCAATCTTTACCAGGGCCGTATTATGGTTCCTTTTTTAGGAAGCTCTTTAGAAGAGGTAATAACTAATAATGAGCTTAAGGTAGAATATCATGAAGATAGGTTTGTTTTTAGTTATTATGATAGTACGTATCCCTTAAACCCGCGTTCTTATGCTGCTATTCTGCAACAAGGAGATAAAATTCCCAAAGCTATTCAACAGCTTCTGGAACAAATTCAATTACTTATAAAAATTGAAGATGCTAAAGCTTATTCCGAGCGGTGGCACGAAATTTTACTTGAACTAACCTCTTTATATAAAATTGAACTTACCAAGAGTTATATCCAAAGCTGCGTTGAATTAATAAATGAGGATCAGGCATTTTTAAAAGAATTGGCAGATGGACAATATTATCATTTATGCCGCTGGTCAGAAACTGATAAGAAAATTAATTACCGGAGGTTTTTTACAGTAAACGGATTGATTTGCATTAATATTCAGGATAAGAATGTTTTTGACGAGTATCATAAGCTAATTAAAAGCCTTGTTGACGAAGGGATTATAAACGGTTTGAGAATTGATCATATTGACGGACTTTTTGATCCCGAAAAGTATTTGACGGAGTTGAAAGCTTTGGTTGGAGACGATAAATATGTTGCGGTTGAAAAGATACTCGAACCTAAAGAAAGTTTGCCTGATAGCTGGACTGTTGAGGGAAATACTGGTTATGATTTTTTATCGCTTGTAAATAATTTGTTCACAAAAAAATCTGCGAATAAGTTATTTACAAAGTTTTATAAAAAGATTACAGATAATTCGACCGAGATTCAGAAGCAGATAAGAGATAAAAAAACATCCATTCTGTTTCAATACATGGGTGGAGAGCTTGAAAATCTGGTACGGTTCTTCGTTCAGTCTGATCTGGTTAAAGAAGAGGAGTTAAAGAAGATTCAACCTGTTTTAAAAGATGCTATTGCACAATTCCTGATCCATTGTCCGGTGTATCGGTATTATGGTAACAGCTTTCCTTTGAAGGAAGAGGAGGCAACGGCGATTGAAAAGATATTCGCTCAAATAAACAAATTACAACCTGAATTAGATCAGGCTATTGCTGTTTTAGAGGAGGTGCTGATTAAAAAAACCCGACTTGGTGATACCGACTTTAATAAGAGGGCTCTTGCGTTCTACCAGCGTTGCATGCAGTTTACAGGCCCTTTAATGGCAAAAGGCATTGAAGATACACTAATGTATACTTATAATCGCTTTATTGGACATAATGAAGTTGGCGACTCTCCGGAAGCTTTTGGGATTTCTGTTGAAAATTTTCATAACTCAATGATTGAAAGGCAAAAAAAATGGCTTTTTTCAATTAATTCTACATCTACACATGACACCAAAAGGGGAGAAGATGTACGTGCCCGCTTAAATGTTCTTACTGAACTTCCTGAAAAATGGATCAAGCAGGCAAAAGAATGGCAGCAGTTAAATGCAGCATTAAAAAAGAATAATGCCCCCGATTGGAATGACGAATATTTTATTTATCAGACGATGCTTGGTGCTTTTCCCATGCAAGGGCAAGACCAGGAGACTTTTAAACAGCGTCTAAAGGAATATTTAGAAAAAGCACTGAGGGAAGGCAAAGTACGATCAAACTGGTCGGAACCGGACCTGGAGTACGAAGAGGCAGTGAAAAATTTTATTGAACAATTATTTGACCAGCGAAAGCCCTTCTGGAAAAGCTTTAACCAGTTTTATTCGAGTATTGCGGATTTTGGAATAAGCAACTCCTTGTCTCAGTTGATATTAAAATTTACATGTCCCGGTATTCCCGATGTTTATCAGGGTACAGAACTCTGGGACCTGAGCCTTGTAGATCCTGATAACCGTCGTCCTGTAGATTACCAGGTCAGGGAAGTATGGCTTAAAGAATTGCAGCACGGTGGCAGCGAAAATTTCCTACAAGATCTGTGGCAAGACCGATCCAGTGGTAAGATAAAACTTTGGTTAACCCAAATACTATACAATCTCCGCAAAGAAAATCCTACTTTATTTTCAGATGGAAGTTATATTCCTCTTAAAATAAAAGGAAAATTAAAGAAAAACGTTCTTGCATTTCTCCGCCAGTCAGGAGACCGGTTTTATGTCATTGTGGTGCCGCTTTATCTTGCCGGGCTATGCCAGAAACAGGAAAAGGACGTTCTAGGACTTACCTGGAAGAATACACGAATAATTCTACCAGAATCCATTTCATTAGAATGGGAGAACATACTTGACGGAACAAAAGGACAAAAAGATACTGAAATACCAGTTAAGGAAATATTTAAAAACCTTCCTTTTGGTATTTTGAAATTGCAAAAAAAAAATAAAACGAGGGAAGCCGGTATTCTACTGTCCATAACTTCTCTTCCTTCATCTTTTGGCATTGGCGATCTCGGCCCGCAGGCGAAGGAATTTGCTCGTTTTTTAAGCAGGAGCAAACAAACTTATTGGCAGTTGCTTCCTCTCAATCCCACAACAACTTCTAATGCTAATTCTCCCTATAGTTCCTTTTCAGCCATGGCAGGTAATACATTACTTATCAGCCCTGAGAAACTGGTTAAGGATGGATTGCTCACTGAAAAAGAAGTTTTAAAGCATTGTTTACCAATAGGAAATTATGTAGATTATAAAGTAGCAAATGAGGTAAAATTGGTGCTTTTTGAAAAAGCATTCCAACGTTTTAAATCTGAGGAAAATAAGCTGAAACCCGCTTTTGATGAGTTTTGTGAAAAAGAAAAAGACTGGTTAAGCGATTTTGCTTTGTACACAATCTTAAGAGATAGCCATCAGGGAAATCCCTGGTTTCAATGGCCCGATACATATAAAAACCGGGAAACGTCTGCACTTGAAAAGGCGGAAAAACATTTTAAAGAAGAACTTGAAAAAGTAAAGTTTCTTCAATTCATTTTTTTTAAGCAGTGGGACGAATTGAAAGCGTATTGTAAAGATTGCGATATTAAACTTTTTGGCGACCTTCCTTTTTATATCAGTTATGATTCTGCCGATGTTTGGGCAAACCAATCAATCTTTAACCTGGATGAGAATGGTAAAATGACAGGTGTGGCGGGAGTTCCACCAGATTATTTCAGTGAGAACGGACAGTTGTGGGGAATGCCTACATTCAGGTGGGACGTACTTAAAGAACAGGGATATGACTGGTGGTTGAAGCGGTTGGAAAGGAATTTACAGATGTACAATTTACTGCGTTTAGATCATTTTCGAGCCTTTGCTGATTATTGGGAAGTTCCTGCAGGAGAAGAAACCGCTAAAAATGGCAGCTGGCAGGAAGGGCCGGGAAACGAATTCTTTCAGGCTGTAAAAGATAAATTTGGAAAACTGCCGTTCGTGGCCGAAGACTTGGGGGACATAAACGAAAAAGTTCATCAGTTGAGAGAAAAATTTGCTTTACCAGGTATGAAAGTTTTGCAATTTGCTTTCGGGAACGATGCAGCCGAGTCTTCCAATATCCCACACAATTATACCAGCAATTTCGTTGCATATACCGGTACCCATGATAATAATACCATTTGCGGCTGGTATAGAACCGATGCTGATAAGCAGGTTAAAAAAAGGGTAAATAACTATTTTGGAAAAAAGGTTATTTCTAAAACCGTTAATAAGGATTTTGCCCGTCTTGCTTATAGTTCTGTTGCCCGCATAGCAATTCTGCCACTCCAGGATGTTATAGGTTTAAACGAAAAATCCAGGATGAATACACCGGGGTTAACTGAAGGAAACTGGCTTTGGCGATTTAAAGCGGGTCAGTTGACTAAAAAAATTGAAAAGCGGTTAAGAAAATGGGTAGAATTATATAATAGAGGATAAATAACTCTGCTACAGATAAAGGAAAACTTTATTATCTAATTCCTTAACCTGATAAACACTTATGGCTTCTTTTGCCGGCCCCGCTTTTACCGCTCCTGACCTGACATCAAAATGGGAACCATGCCAGGGACATTGCACTGTTCCGCAGATCATTGCTCCGCCCGCCAGCGAACCACCTTTATGTGTACAGCGATCGTCAAAAGCCACATATCCGCTTTCTGTTCTTGCCAATGCTATTCTCTTATTTTCAATTCGCAGCAGTTTCATCTGATTTACTTTCAACTCATCACTTGTTGCCACTTCAATTGGTCCTGCTGTTTTTTCTATGTTCAATTCTTTCCATTTTCCGGCATCAGCATATCGTGGGTCAACTCCAATCTGATTACGGTAAACCAAAGTGCCACCCATCCAGCCGGCAAACAAGAGTAGAATAGTACCAATAAATTCTGTTGCTATAAACCACAAAACATCATAGTTATTTGAACGGAAATACAATGCAATTGAAAATACCAGTACGACTGTAATATTGGTGAGGCCATGTTTTGTTGCCCGATTCTTTGCAGAACTTTTTGGAGGAACAGTGTAACAGTAATCAATAATTCCCGGAATTGCTGTAATCAGCGCAGCTATAATTCCTGCAATTTCCAGGTATTTTCCTGTTTCTAAAAAGTGGTTGTTATCATTAAAAAAGCCAAGAAGGTCAAAAATTAAAGTTCCTATAAAAAAGGCAATAGGAAAACCAACCAGTATAGGGTGGATTGGATGACTCTTAATACTCGCGTTGCTTTTCATTTCAGTTTTTTAATAGTACCCGCTGAAATGAAAAAAGTTTTTATAACTACTATGCTACAGATTCTTTTAATTCAAGATCTAAAAAGTCTAAAGCCTCCTGCCAGCTGTTTACCCTGCAGTCGTGATCCAGCTTAATATTATGAGAAGCGGTAAACATGATGCCCTTACCCCGGCAGCAGCTAAGGTTTTTCATGTGGTCGTCAATCATGAAATCGGTTGCAATGATGCTTTTGTCTCCGCAAAAAATAATATTTCTCCAGGAGATGAAAGGGAAATGTTCCTGAAGCCATTCGTGTTTTTCGGGCAGCGACTGCGGAAATTCCATGGCGGCAGAAACAATATACACTTCGAAATTTTCCATCAATTTTTTTACTGCTTCCTGAGCTCCGGGCATCACAGGAACGGTGCGAAAAAATCCGGGAGTAAATAAAAACCTCCAGATTGCTTCTTTATCAGGGAACGCTTCTGTTTCTGACATACCATGCATGTCTTCTTTTTTAATACGCAGGCCAAATTCTCTTTCATACCAGTCTATAAAATGAGTTTCAACATCTGCTATTACGTTATCCATATCAATGGCTATTGATTTCTTCATGCTTGCGTGTTTAATAGTAATGAAGCAAATATTTAAAAGTTATGCCATATTTCCTAAACCTAATTCTTCAATATAAGTCATTGATAATTGTAATATTCCTTAATCGGTTTCAGGTGCAAACTTTTATTTGAATTTAATGAACTTTTTTAGATGGAAAGAGTAGAAGAAATAGAGTATTTTAAATTTATTAAAATGAAAATAGGAGTACCAAAAGAGATAAAAAATAATGAAAGCAGAGTGGCATTAACACCTGCAGGAGTAGCGAACCTGGTTCATTACGGGCATCAGTTATTTGTAGAAAAAAGCGCCGGAAAAGGTTCGGGGTTTAGTGATGGGGAGTACTCAAAAGCAGGAGCAATAATTGTGGATTCGGCTGAAGAAGCCTGGAGTATGGAAATGGTAATGAAGGTAAAGGAACCGATAGAAACAGAATATAAATACTTTCGAGAGGGGCTTATACTGTTTACTTACCTTCATCTGGCCGCAGAAAGAGAACTCACTAAAGCATTAATTGAAAATAAAGTAATTGGCATTGCTTATGAAACTGTTCAATTGGCTAACGGATCCCTTCCGTTATTAACGCCAATGAGCGAAGTGGCCGGTCGGATGGCAACACAAAAAGGTGCCCATTTTTTAGAAAAACCTGAAGGTGGAAAAGGGATATTACTGGGAGGTGTGCCGGGAGTGCGTCGGGCAAGAGTTGCTATAATAGGCGGAGGTGTTGCAGGAACTAACGCAGCGAAAATTGCAATGGGAATTGGTGCAGATGTAACAATTATTGATTCGAATGCAGACAGGCTGCGTTATCTGGATGATATTTTCGGGAGCGCGATTAATACGCTCATTTCAAATCCATATAACATTGCAGAACAGGTTCGTGAATCTGACCTGATTATAGGAGCGGTATTAATACCCGGAGCTAAAGCGCCTAAGTTGGTTTCGGAAGAAATGATCCAATCAATGGAGGAAGGCTCTGTAATAGTAGATATTGCAATAGATCAGGGTGGAATTTTTGCTACAACAGACAAAGTGACCACGCACGATAATCCGACTTACATTAAACACGGTGTTGTTCATTATGCTGTAGCTAATATGCCGGGTGCTGTTCCGCGTACTTCAACCTTTGCCTTAACCAATGTTACGGTTCCGTATGCTGCAGAAATAGCGAATAAAGGATATAAGAAGGCGTGCATTGATAATAAAGCTTTGTTGAAAGGTATTAATACGCTTGAAGGTTTTGT
This sequence comes from Rubrilithobacter danxiaensis, assembly GCF_047272945.1. Lineage (NCBI taxonomy): Bacteria > Pseudomonadati > Bacteroidota > Sphingobacteriia > Sphingobacteriales > Sphingobacteriaceae > Rubrilithobacter > Rubrilithobacter danxiaensis. The sequence continues at coordinate 21,664 of NZ_JBKOPS010000016.1, read as the reverse complement.
GACTTATCAGGCTGTAGCAGAAGCTCATAGTTTACCGTATCTTAATGCGTTGTCATTACTGGAAGAATCGGCAGAAATTGCATAAGTAATAATCATGGTATATCGGAAAGTATAACAGGTTTGAAAGGCCTTCGTTCTTAAATTTTAGTATTTTTACCATTATCAATACTAAAACCTATAAATATGATTAGAAGATCAACCGCTGTCTGGAACGGCACAGGAAAAGAAGGAAAAGGAACTTTAACTTCTACAAGCGGAGTTTTACAACAAACTCCTTATTCATTTGCAGCCCGTTTTCAAAATGAGGATGGCAAAGCCGGAACGAATCCCGAGGAACTGATAGCTGCCGCTCATGCCGGTTGCTTTTCTATGGCCTTAAGTTTTCAACTGGTAGGAGCGGGATACACGCCAACCGAACTACAAACCGAAGCCGCTGTGAAAATTGATCAAGTAGGAGAGGGTTTTGAAATTACATCTATAAAACTGACGTTAACCGGAACTGTTCCAAATATAACGGAAGAGAAATTTCAGGAACTGGCAAAGGCTGCTAAAGAAGGCTGCCCGGTAAGTAAAGCACTTTCAGCAGCAGAAATTACATTGGAGGCAAAGCTGAATCAGGCATAATAAATTATTAAAGAAGCTGGCTTATAAAACCAGCTTCTTTTACTTTCTGTTTCCTCATCCGGCTTACTCATTCTAAAATGAACTTGCAGACAAGGCAATATTTAGCGCATCCATAATTTTCAGGAAACTTTCTACCGAAATGGTAGTGCTTCCTTTCTCAAAATCAATAATTGTTTGTTCTTCAACTCCGGCTCTGTTTGCCAACTGAGTGGGCGTTAATTCCAATTCCTGCCTTTTTTCAAGCGATTTAGCTACTAACGATTTATAAAAAACCATAATTCATTTTTCTTTAAACTTACTAATTCTTTATAAGCATACCTATAACGTTTGTAAAAACGGATAATATGTTAAAAAAGGAAAGGTTAAGCGCATGCTTAACCTTTCCTCACATTATATTTTGTTCTGTTTTATTCAGGCATAAAACGGATCTCACTTAAAAACGGATTTTTCTTTCCTGCAGCTTTAAGCTTTTTAAATACAAAATATACATCGTGCAGCTTGCCGTCTGCTTTTTGCTGAACAGCAATGGAAGCAGAGGCTTTAGACGAACCGTTAAAAGTTATTTTACCTTCACCTATCTTAGCACCTGTTTTGTTATCAAGCCTGATTTCAACAGCATATTCACTGCTTTCACCCGCACCCGCTCCGGAAATATTTACATTTTTTATTCCGGTAAAGTCTATTTTATCAACTTTAATCCAGCCTTCTCCTTCAGGGAAAACCAAAGCAGGGTTACCTCCGGATTGAACTACAGAAAATCCGTCTCCATCAGTAAAATCTCTCATACGCATTACATTACTTCTCAGATAAGCAGCATCTGCTGCAAACATTGGGCGGATGCCTGCTGCTCCTTTATCTGTATAATTTGCTGTAAGAGAAAATACAGTATTCTGATTGGAAGCTGTGGATTCTTTTGGCAGAATCTGGCCTTTTGCAGGCAATGATTTCCTTACATCTTTCGGATTTCCCAAAGACATGATCCATAGTACAATTTGCCGTGCATCCGCTTCTTTCAGATTGGGATGTGCAGGCATTGCTGTTTCTCCCCAGTTGCCGCTGCCACCGGAAATGATCTTTTTAGGCAGAAAAGTGTTGGCATCAGGCTTATTCTTATATCGCTGAGAAACTTTTGTAAAGGAAGGTCCTATAGAAGGTTCATCAATTTTATGGCACGACTTACAGTCAAGTGTCATCATGATGTTTTTTCCCATAGCCACTTCAGATACTACCTGATGGCCCATAGAAGCACCTGCAAGATCGCTGCCTTTAATATAGTCGGTAGCAACAAACAAATTGTTCATATCCACCTGGTCGCCTTTATCACTCACTTTTATATCGTAAATAACAGGCTGGCCTGCAAAATAAAAGCTTTTATTTCCCTGGATAGAAATGTTAACAACAGGTTGGGCATTGCCGGCATAAACGGTAAGCTTATTGCTTGTTGCAGAAGCGTTTTTATCATCTTTTACCTCAACACTTACTTCATAATCGCCCGCTTGTTTTATGCTGTATTCAAGCGAAGGCTCTTTGGTTTCTTTTTTAGTTTTACCGATCCTCCAGATATAGGTCAGATCATCATTTTCCGGATCTTTTGCTTCAACCTTTGCCTTGAAAGTAAAGGGCAGCAAGCCACTGGAATTATCAACGGTAAGGTTTGAAACTTTTGGAGGACGGTTTCCTGAATTATAATCTATTCTTGATAATCCGGCATCGGGATTTTTGGCAAACCATCCACTGCCATATTCCAGTACATAAATTAAACCATCCGGCCCAACTTCCATATCAACAGGAGCATTAAAGCTGGTGTGTTCCATAAAGGGTTCCATCTTGTCGAAATCTCCTTCAGGCGTCATGGTTACTACTTTTATCCAGCGACGCATCCACTCATAAATAAATAACTTACCCTTGTAATAATCCGGATAACGGGATTTTTCAGGATAATCTTCCGGATAATAAACAGGGCCTGCCATTGCAGTCCGCCCGCCCGTTCCCACCTGAGGGAAATCAGGCGATGCTCCGTAAGGATACCATATAAAGGCAGGTTGTGCTGGTGGCAGCTGTGTTAAACCGGTATTATTTCTTGAATTGTTAACAGGCTTTTGGGGGTCAAAGAGTGCGCCGCTTTTGCCCGTAGCATAATCGTATTGGCGATAGGCGTAATTATTTCCGATAAATAGCGGCCACCCAAAGTAACCAGCTTTTTTTGCCTGGTTAACTTCGTCGTAACCCTTGGGGCCCCTGGTTTCAAGGCTGTCATTGTTAGAGTCTGGTCCAACCTCTCCCCAATACAAAAATCCTGTTCGTTTATCAACTGAAATTCTATAAGGGTTTCTGTCGCCCATTACATAAATTTCAGGTCTGGTTTTAGCAGTATTGGGTGCAAATAAGTTACCATTGGGTATGGAATACGTTCCATCTGCATTGATTTTGATACGAAGTATTTTCCCTCTCAGATCATTGGTGTTTCCAGCCGAGCGCCTCGCATCAAAATTTAAGTAACCTGGCCGGTCATCAAGAGGGGCAAAGCCGTGGTTGGAAAATTTCGTTGGCTGATCAAAAGGTGTAGTATTATCACCAGTAGAAAGGAACAGTTGATTATCGGCGCCAAAAGCAAGTGATCCTCCCGTATGGCAGCAAATATTTCTCTGTGAGTAAAACTGTAAGATTACTTTCTCAGACTTCATGTCCAGTGTATCGTTCTTAAAAACAAACCGCGACAAACGATTAACGGAAGTATCTGCAGGACTGTAAAATAAGTAGATATAGCTGTTCTCTTTGAAATTGGGGTCGGCTGTTAAACCCAATAGTCCTTCTTCGGCATTAACCCCCTGTACGCTTGTTTTCCAGTAAACGTTCAACAGGCCAACCTGCTTGATCTTTTTGGTATCGTGATCGTACATCATCAGTTCTCCATGCCGCTGTGAAATAAGAATATCAAGGTTAGGAAGAATAGCCATTTCGGTAGGCTCATAAAACTCGCCCTGGCTAAGAACAGTTCGGGTAAAACGGTCTTCTTCCGGAACCCGCAATGTTTTTGCTTTGTCGTAATCTAACTCGTTATTCTCACCAATTGCATATTGAATTCCGCCAAGAATATGTTTTAAATATAAAGGGTCTGCGTAGGATTCTTCTGTATGGCCAAGTTCGGTATAAAAAGCTCTGCCTCCGTCAAATTCGTGGTACCATGCCATGGGATGGTTGTTGCCATTCTTACCGCCTTTATAACTGCTTTCATCAATCTTTATCAGCACATTAATATCCTTGCTGATCTTTTTAAAGTTATACCACTCGTCTTTTCTTTTCCAGGTTTTAGGTAAATGCTTTGTTGAGGGATGATCCGAATTAACCACATTCAGCACGGCTTCCTGCTGTTCGGGATGACTGTCAAAATACGCACCTGCAAGACGGCCATACCATCCCCAATTATATTCTGCATCGGTTGCGGCATGAATTCCTGCGTAACCGCCTCCTGCCTGGATGTAACGTTCAAAATCAGCTTCCTGATAACTGTTTAATAAATCACCGGTGGTGTTTAAAAAAACAACAGCAGCGTAATTTTTAAGCGAATCTTCCGTAAAATAATTGGAATTAGTGGTAGTATCTACTTCAAAATTGTTTTCTGCACCTAATTTTTTAATTGCAGCTATTCCGTTGGGAATAGACGAATGATGAAAACCCGCGGTTTTACTAAATACGAGGATTTTAGGTTTGCCTGATCTTTTTTTGCAGGAAAATAAAAAAAAGGTACAACAAAAAAAGGCGCAAATTGCTTTAAAAGTTATACTCCGGTAAAAGTTAAATGGCATAGAATGATGGTTTTATATTTGAGGGTTCAAGATTAAAGTTTAATGTTCAGAATAAACAGCAATTTTAAGTAAAAAACATGTTACTTCATGCCTTGTTTCATTTCATAGTATGCTGATTTATTGGAGTGTAATTATGGGAAGTGTTATCTATACCAAGCTATGAAAAATTATTACTTCTTTCTTTTCGTTTTCGCAGTATTTTTTGTCTTTCATGAAGCCTGTTCAAAAAAAGAATCGAAGCGTTCTGATTCAGCACGACCAGAAAAGAAAATTTTACACGCTTTTCGTAAAAACAGTATCCTTCTGGATCGGAAAGCAGATTCAATAAAAAGAGTTCCGGTTAGTGAAAAGATGAATCAGTATATCATTTCTGGTATTCCCCTGCATCTTCTTAAATCAAAACATACACTGAAGGATTCGGGTAATGTATTCATATCTCCCATCAAAAAAATTAATACACAGTATTTTTAATTAGAATGAATTTTCAGAATTCTTCTTTAATTTGATCTGTATGAATATTGAAGAATTACGTGAATATTGTTTGTCAAAAAAAGATGCAGAAGAAGGTTTCCCTTTTGGAGAAGACACACTTGTATTTAAGGTTAAGGGAAAAATATTCCTTCTTACCGGACTTAGCAGTTCGCCTTTACAATTTAATGTTAAATGTGATCCCGAGAGGGCGATACAACTTAGGGAAGAACACGATGCCGTTAAGCCGGGATTCCACATGAATAAAAAACACTGGAATACCGTTGTTATTGATGGGTCAATTAATTCTTCACTGGTATTAGAAATGATCGATCACTCTTACGAACTGGTTCGGGGGAAGAACTGATTATTTTAATATAACTTCCGTAGCACCGTAACCGAACTTTTCTTTTCTTGCATCCATAAAGGTTTTTACCTGCTGGTGCTTTCCTAAAAGCTTATGAATTTCGTTTCTAAGTGTGCCGTTTCCTATGCCATGAATGAAAACGAGCGAAGGTAATTTATGAACAATAGCGGCATCCAGACTTTTCTTAAACTTGTCAAGCTGCGTATTTAAAATTTCTGTTTTACTGAGAAACTGATAATCGTCACGAAGCTTTTCAATATGTAAATCTATCTCCCTGGCAGGTTTTTCAATTTCCTTTTTTTTTTCCGCAGGTTTATAAAAGCTTTCTTTTAATTTCTCCGCATCAATTACCAGATCTTCTTTATCTAATTTAAAGCTCCATCCTTGCTGGTTTAATAAGGCTACTTGTTTTTTTGCACCCGCAAAATCTTTCGCTTTAAATTTCTCTTCCCATAACAGTGGTTCGGGTGGTTTCTGGTTCTGTCTGCTAAAATAAAGCGCTTTTATATAAAACTTAGGCCAGTTGCCAAGTTCGTTTAAATTAGCAGAAAATACGTTTGCAGATGATTGAGGGGCTATTATACCTGCAAATTCTCCCTTATACTGATTCGGTTTTTCGCTGGTAAAACTCAACAACAACTGAAAAGATGTTTCGTTTACTACGTGAAAGTGAACAACAGAGCCGATACGCTGATCGGTAATAAGAGCCAAAAAAATTCCCTTTGTTTGAAATTCTTCTGCGGGTATTGCTTCTTCTGTTTTATTTTCTTCCGTATCCGAAAGTTTTCTGCCCTGAATAAAAGTAACCTTTGAAGCTAAAACAGGTATTTCAAAATCATCCTCTCCGGTTACACCAATCGTTTGTTCATCGAAAATTTTTGTTACATATCCTTCCCGGCGTTCATCAACAAAACGTACAAAATCTCCCAGCTTAAATTTCATATTTTAAAAAAATTGAAAGAATCAAAACTACATAAAAAAACCTCATTTAGCCTGCTTGTACTCTTATAGATATTAGTAATGAGCCATAAAGTTTTATAATCAGAAAGATCAAACAGGTGTAAAAAGAGAGTGTTTTATTTGCATCAAAATTCTTTATCTCTTTCATCTTTAAATCCTGAATTATGAATCCTGAACAAAATTTAAGCCCGGATCAGAGCGATCCACAAAAAGACATGGAATCTAAAGGAAATGATTCACAGCAAGTATCGAACACGCTTACAACCCGGCAGGGGCATCCGGTGACAGACAATCAAAATTTGCGAACTGTTGGAAACAGGGGCCCTGCAACTTTAGAAAATTACCAGTTTCTTGAAAAGATCTCACATTTTGACAGGGAACGTGTTCCCGAAAGAGTTGTACACGCAAGAGGGGCTGGGGCACACGGATATTTTGAAGCCTATGGAACAGTTGGAAATGAACCTGCATCGAAGTACACAAGGGCAAAGCTAATGCAGGAAAAAGGTAAAAGAACACCCGTTTTTGTTCGCTTTTCAACGGTAACGCATGGCGGACATTCGCCGGAAACATTACGGGATCCCCGCGGTTTTGCCGTTAAATTTTATACGGAAGATGGCAATTGGGACCTTGTTGGGAATAATCTTAAAGTTTTCTTCATTCGTGATGCGATTAAGTTTCCTGATCTGATTCATGCCTTTAAGCCCGACCCGGTTACAAATCAGCAGGATGGTGAGCGCATCTTCGATTTCATTAGCAATACACCCGAAGCGATGCACATGGTGACTTTTGTTTTTTCGCCCTGGGGCATTCCTGCAAACTACCGGCAAATGCAGGGATCGGGAGTAAATACTTATAAGTGGGTGAATAAGGATGGACAGGCTGTATTAGTGAAATACCACTGGGAGCCTTTGCAGGGAATTAAAAATTTAACGCAGGAGGACGCTCAGGATATCCAGGGAAAGAACTTTAATCATGCAACGCAGGACCTTTATGAAGCAATAGAACAGGGAAATTATCCGGAATGGGAACTTTGTATCCAGGTGATGAGTGATGATGAACATCCTGAACTGGATTTTGATCCGTTAGATGATACTAAAATATGGCCCGAAGACCAGTTTCCATTTTTGCCCGTGGGGAAAATGGTATTAAATAAAAATCCGGAAAATTATTTTGCTGAAGTGGAACAAGCGGCTTTTGGTACCGGAGTTTTAGTTGACGGACTGGAATTTTCGGATGATAAAATGTTGCAGGGGCGTACTTTTTCTTATTCCGATACGCAGCGCTACCGTGTAGGAACTAATTATTTGCAACTGCCTATAAATGCTCCAAAAACGCACGTAGCTACCAATCAGCGGGATGGACAAATGGCTTACCACCAGGACATGGTACCCGGCGTAAATCCGCACGTAAATTATGAACCGTCTTCTTTAAACGGTTTACAGGAAGCACCAAAAGCAGGAAAAGATTATACTCCCCAATATAATGCTCCTCTGGTTAGGCAAAAAATAGACCGGACGAATGATTTTAAACAAGCCGGAGAACGCTTCAGAATATTTGAGGATTGGGAACGGGATGACCTGATTAAAAACCTGGTAAATACATTAAAGCCAACTCAAAAACATATTCAGGATAAAATGATTGAAATGTTCAGTAAGTGCGACCCTGAATATGGAAGGCGTGTGGCAGAAGGACTGAAGAATGCAAGCGAAAGTATTGAAAAAGGACCCATTGGTTCAACTTCTTCGCACACCGCGGTTGAGGAAGCGGAAGAGAAATCCAGGGAATCAAAACCATATTAAAATTTCTGTAGAAAAATTAACGGGGAGATCGTTGCCTCCCTGTTAATTTTCTATAATACCAGCAAAAGAAATTTTATCAAATAATTATCTTCCACAGGATGTAAGATGTTATTATCGATAACATAATAATCATCATATAAAAAGATGCTCTGAATAATAGAATTTTCATATCAGCAGGTTTAGTTGGTTGTAGATGTAACAATAAAATTACCGATATGTTTTCTTTTAGGTTAAATTTTTTCTTTTAAATCATTTTTTTGTTCTAAAACTCCTTGTTTATCTAATAAACATTCAAGTTCAATCTCATCTAATAATACCCTAACTGAAGTTTTATTTTCATTATATTCCCATTTAATCAACCTGATGAAGCCATTCTCAATTTCTATTCCCGTGATATCTCCGTCATTAAAACAGCAGCACCCGGTATTGAAATAAGTTGGTTTATAGGCAGTGAAATCAGGAATTACTTCACCTCGTTTTACCCTGTTTTTAAGTTCTTCGTTCAGTTTTTCTATTTTTTCCTTCAGGTTAGCTTCTTTTGCTATTGCTAACTGTCGGTATAACCCTTCAAGCAGTGTCAATGAAACAAAAACAGGCTGATGCGTATGCCCGGTAATCAGTGCTACATTTTTTTGTTTTGCAGCCCAATCGTACATAAACCTATTGTGAGCAGTTTTTAAATGATCATCGTATGCAGGAGTATTCAGATTTAAACGAAGGTAAATTTGAAGCGGAGCCCATATAGTAGCTACAAACCACTTACTGAACCAGTTTCCATCACTCTGCAAGTCGCCCTGGTGACCGTGAGTAAGAAAGAAAGTCAGTTCTTTTCCTTTTATTGAAGTTTTTAAAATTAAACCTTCGTATATTTTTACCTTTTGTTTGTAGATAGATTCGAGGTTGAAGGAGGCCAGCGGATCATTGTCCCAATAGAGATCATGATTGCCGAAAATCTTTATAAAAGCATCTCTTTCAGCAAATACTTTTTCTTTCTCAAAAGAAGCTGTATTGTTCTTTTTTACTGCTTCCAGGCTGTTTTCCCAAAGCTCTTCGCTGTCTCCGAGGCTTATAAAACAAAAATTGTTTTTATTGTAACAGGTTAAAGCTGAAAGGTAATTGTTTTCGGCAAAAGCAAAATCATCCGATCCGTCTTTAGCTCCTTTATGCTGATCTGAAAGAATAATGTACTTTTCCTTATTCGTGAAGCGGATAACGGGACCTTTTTTGCCAGGATTGGTTACAATGTGATTGTAAAGTTGTGTAAGTGATTCGTGAACACGTGTTTGATCAGGTCTGGAGGCATATTTTTCTGCCAGGTAGCTTACCGGCTTTCTTAATAGTTTTTGTAAAAGCTTACGCATGCTATTGTAACCCCAAGCGCTAAAAGAAGTTGTGGGCAGAAAAATATTTATCTACTTTTTCAGCAGATTGCTGCTCTTTAACCAGTCGGCACAGGCATTGAACCAACGGTTGTCAGTGGTTGGATTTACCAGGCCAAAGCCATGTCCGCCTTTCGGGTAGATAATCATTCCTGCAGGCACTCCTGCTTTATGTAAGGAATTATAAAAGAATAACGAATTTTCAACTTTAACCACATCATCATCGCCTGCATGTACCAGAAATGAAGGAGGCGTTTCTTTATTAACCTGCAGTTCATTGGAGTATAGATCTTTAGTTTCTTTCGGTGGATTTTCACCTATCAGGTTATTTCTTGATCCCATGTGAGTAAGGTTATCCTGAAAGCTGATTACAGGATAAATTAAAATCATAAAGTCTGGCCTTAAGCTGATACCTTCTTTATTTTCAATCACCGCTTTATTAAAATGAGTGCCTGCAGTAGAAGCAAGGTGTCCTCCGGCTGAGAAACCCATGATTCCAACTTTTCCGGCATCAATTGCCCACTTTTTTGCCCGCTGGCGAACCATTTTAATAGCCTGTTGGGCGTCCTGTAAAGGCCCGATAGTTTTATCCTGCATTGTTTTCGTATCAGGTATGCGATATTTTAATACAAATGCAGCAACCCCTATCTTATTAAATTCCTTTGCTACCTCATATCCCTCATGTTCAATGGCCAGCCCGCTGTATCCTCCACCCGGGCAAATTACCACTGCTGTTCCTGTTGATTTACTTTTTTCGGGAAGGAAAACGGTTAATGTTGGTTGTGATACTTTAAGTATAAAGGGCCGGGGATTATTTTTGTCACTGATTTCTTCATTAGCAGTTTTAATTGAATTAGGAATTTTATCTGGATACAGAGGTAAAACAGTTTGCGACATAACAGGATATAAATTTCCGGCGATAAGAAAAAGAATAATAAAGAATTTTTTCATGGTTCCTGATTAAAAGAGAGAATGGTTTCGATAAAAAAGAAATCCGATTTTTAACAAAATAAATAAAAAGGATTAATAAAATTGCAAAAAGCGATTTATGAAAGATTTTAAAAAATATTTTCTCATTCCGGCTACCCCCGAAGAAGTTTATCTTGCCCTTACAAACGAAGCAACACTTCATTTATGGACGGGAGAACATGCAGAAATGGCAGCTGTGCCTGGTACGGAGTTTTCTTTGTGGGATGGAAGTATTGCAGGAAAAAATATAGAGTTTATTGAAAATAAGAAAATTGTACAGCAATGGTATTTCGGAGATCAGGAACAGGAATCAATAGTAACTATTATCCTTCATCCTGATAAACATGGAACTTCTGTGGAATTGCGACACTCAAATATTCCCGATAACGATTATGCCGATATTAAAGAAGGGTGGGAGCATACTTATTTTGCTTCACTTCGGGAGTTTTATGAAGAATAGGCTGGTATGATTGAGTTCGATACATTGATACTACAGTTTGAGGAGCAAGGTGAAAAAACCGGCTGGACCTATATTGAAATTCCTGCAGATATTGCTCAGCAGCTAAAGCCGGGAAACAAACAGACTTTCAGGGTTAAAGGGTGTTTAGATGCGTATTCCATATCCGGTGTTGCCTTGCTTCCAATGGGAGAGGGGAATTTTATAATGGCGCTGAATGAAAAATTTAGAAAAGGTATTGGAAAACGTGCCGGAGCATTGGTACGTGTAAAACTGGAAGCAGATTTTGAATTTTCTATAAAGATTCCTCCTGATTTAATGGTTTGCCTCGAAGATGACGCAGAAGCGTTTCAATTTTTCAATGGCCTCTCCAAATCAAACCAAAGTTACTTCATTAACTGGATTGAAAGCGCAAAAACTGAACCGACAAAAACCAAACGCATAGCCCAAACAATAAATGCATTATCAAAACGCATGCTTTTTGGGCCAATGATACGTATGCTTAAAGCAGAAAAAGCATAATCAGGGGCAAGATTATCCTCGCTTAAATTCCGAAGTGGCATGAAACTCAACATCCGGAAAATCTCTTTTAGCCAGATTTATCGCCCAGTCGTTATCAGCCAGAAATACCGGATTTCCTTCTTTGTCGTAAGCAATATTAGATGCCCGGCGTTGAACGATCTCCTGCAGGTTTTTCTTGTCTGTAGCAGTAAGCCAGCTTGATTTTTTAAAAGGAAGCATTCTGAAGGCACATTTTGCGCCGTATTCGTGTTCCAGCCTAAAACTGATTACTTCGAACTGAAGTTCGCCAACTGTGCCGATTATTTTTCTGTTTCCCGGTTGCTGTACAAATAATTGTGCTACACCTTCTTCTGTAAGTTGCTGAATGCCTTTTTCTAATTGTTTGGTTTTTAGGGGATCGCGGTTTTCAACCTCTTTGAAAATTTCCGGCGAAAAACTCGGTATTCCTTTAAACTGTAAATTTTCTCCCTCTGTCAAGGTGTCGCCAATCTTAAAATTTCCCGTATCATGCAATCCTACCACGTCTCCGGGCCATGCTTGTTCAACTAAGCTTTTTTCGTTGGCCATGAAGTCCATGGGGTTGGAGAATTTAAGTTTCTTATTTAAACGCGTATGGTAATAGAAGGTATTCCTTTCAAATTTGCCTGAACAGATTCTTAGAAAAGCAATACGGTCACGGTGATTGGGGTCGAGGTTTGCATGGATTTTGAATATAAATCCAGTCAGATTTTTTTCCGTTGCCTCAACCATACGCTCGTTGGCTTCCCGACTTTTGGGGCTCGGAGCTATTTCAATAAATGTCTCTAAAAGCTCTCTGATTCCAAAATTGTTAATTGCACTTCCAAAAAATACCGGTGCTAACAGGCCTTCTAAATACATTTCCTTGTCGAGCTCACCATAAATACCTTCAACAAGTTCTTTATCTTCCTGTAGCTTAACCAGCTGCTTGGGTTGTAAATGAGTAGCAAGTATAGGATCGTGTAAGTCAGTAACTTGTATAACAGGTTCGGTAACCTTTGATTTATCCGGTTCAAAAAGATTCAGTTGATTATTGTAGATGTTATAAACCCCTTTAAACGTGTGCCCCTGCCCAATGGGCCATGAAAGCGGACATACACTTATATTCAGCTTGTTTTCTATTTCATCCAGCAGGTCAAAAGGGTCTTTACCTTCACGGTCAAGCTTGTTTATGAAAACAATAACGGGAGTGTTACGCATGCGGCATACTTCCATCAGTTTTTCTGTTTGTTCCTCAACTCCTTTTACACTGTCAACAACAAGGATAACACTATCTACGGCAGAAAGGGTACGATAGGTATCTTCAGCAAAATCTTTGTGACCGGGAGTATCCAGGATATTGATCCTTTTTCCTTTATATTCAAATCCCATCACCGAAGTAGCAACCGAAATTCCCCTTTGCTTTTCAATTTCCATAAAGTCGGAGGTGGTATTCTGGTTCGCCTTGTTTCTTTTAACCGCCCCGGCTGTATTGATTGCACCCCCGAAAAGTAGAAATTTTTCCGTTAAAGTTGTTTTACCGGCATCGGGGTGACTAATGATTGCAAATGTTTTTCTTTTTTCTATTTCAGGATAAGACATAATAAATGTTATGCTTTATTGGTAAGGGAATAAATCTTAAGGAATTACTTAGAAGAACAGAAGTTTTAACAACAATGAGAGGTTTGTCTTCATGAACGGCAAAAGTAATAAAACATTTGAAGAAAAAACAGGGGGCAATTTTTTTAATAAGAGTTAATTAAAGGTTATAAAAAATTTTCTTACAAGTAAAACAATTTGTAAAATTTTGAGTAGTACAGTGAAAACTGTTAATAGATTTGGAAGTTTTACAATCAGAAGAGATTCTTTTTCCTAAACTTGCATCAGGCAATGATCTTATAAATCCGCTGATGGATAAGGAATTTTACAATCATATCTTTGAGAAGCAAAAAACAGTAGAAGCAGTTCCTTCCAATGAAGAAATTGCAGCGTGGGCTTTCCAGCTTATCCGTTTGCTCTATCCCGAGCAGGCAAAGAATCATTTTTCTACTGTGTATGAAATAAAAGCGGAGTTTTTACGGTTGGAGAAGGAGCTGTTACGGATAATGGATGCTACTACAGCATGCCGCGATTGTAATAATGTTACAAAAGGAGAAATATTTTTCAGAGAACTGCCTGAATTATACCGGCTGTTAAATACAGATATTAATGCTATACTGGAAGGTGATCCGGCAGCTAAAAGTGAATTTGAAGTTATCAGGGCTTATCCCGGTTTTTTTGCAATTTCTTTCTATCGTCTGGCTCATGCCTTGTTAAAATTGGATATCCCGCTTTTACCACGCATTCTTACTGAATTTGCCCATTCAAAAACCGGTATAGATATTCACCCCGGAGCTACTATCGGTGAATATTTATACATAGACCACGGGACAGGTATTGTAATTGGCGAAACTTCCGTTATTGGAAATGGAGTTAAATTGTACCAGGGCGTAACCTTGGGAGCTTTAAGTGTTGATAAAAGCCTTGCTTCAACAAAACGTCACCCAACTGTTGAAGATCATGCCGTCATCTATTCAGGTGCAACTATTTTAGGTGGCGAAACGGTTATTGGCCATCACAGCATTATCGGTGGTAATGTATGGCTTACCAAAAGTGTTCCCCCTTATTCAACAGTATATCATCAGCCAAGTATTAAGGTTATAGAAAGACAGATTAACGAATAAACAAGATGGCAACTATTATAGACCTGGTTGGAAATACACCGCTGGTTGAAATTCAAAAGCTGAACCCAAATCCCAATGTTAAAATTTTTGCAAAACTTGAAGGAGATAATCCGGGAGGTAGTGTAAAAGACAGGGCGGCACTTAATATGATTCGAAGTGCAATAGAACGCGGCGAAATTAAATCGGGTACTAAACTGATAGAAGCTACCAGTGGAAATACAGGCATTGCTTTAGCCATGATTGCACGTTTGTTTGATCTTGAAATAGAGCTGGTAATGCCGTCTAATTCATCACGGGAACGAACATTAACAATGGAAGCTTTCGGAGCAAAAGTTACCTTATTGGAAGGTATCGAGATCTGCCGGGATTATGCGGAAGAAAAAGCTTCAAAAGAAAATTATTTTCTGCTGAACCAATTTGCCAACGCAGATAATTATTTGGCGCATTATAAAACAACCGGTCCTGAAATATGGCGTGATACTAACGGACAAATCACTCATTTTGTAAGTGCAATGGGTACAACCGGAACTATAATGGGAAACTCGATGTTTCTGAAAGAAAAAAATCCTGCTATACAAATTGTTGGTTGCCAGCCTACAGAAGAATCTTCTATTCCGGGTATCAGGAGATGGCCGGTGGAATATCTTCCTAAAATCTTTGATCCGTCACGTGTAGACCGGACAATTGATGTTTCACAAGGCGATGCTACTCAAATGTGTAGACAACTTGCAAAAACGGAAGGTATTTTTGCAGGAATGAGTAGCGGTGGAGCTGCTTTTGCTGCGATAAAACTTGCTCAGGAATTAGAATCAGGACTTGTTGTATTTATTGTGTGCGACAGAGGCGATCGTTATTTGAGTACTGATCTTTTTGCTTAATTTAGGTCTTTAAAGATATTACCACTTATAACCAATTTTCTTAAACCGATGATGAAAAAAGCTTCCTTTTTTTGGGGGTGGGTTTTTATGCTCATTCCGTATCTGTTGGCTGCACAAACAGGCAAAGTATCCGATAATCTATCTCTTCCTTCTAAAATTTTAAAAGCTGACCGCAAGTTTGCAATTTATTTACCACCGGATTATGAAACTTCACAACGATCCTATCCTGTTCTTTATCTTTTACATGGAGCCGGAGATGACCAGACAGGCTGGGTGCAATTCGGGGAAGTTTTAAATATTACAGATCAGGCAATCAGGGAGGGAAAAGCAACCCCCATGATTATTGTGATGCCAGATGCAAATACCGGCCAGCGTGGTTATTTTAATGATGTAAAAGGAGAATGGCGGTACGAAGATTTCTTTTTCCAGGAGTTAATGCCTTATGTTGAAAAGAAATTCAGAATAAAAAATGATAGAAGATATCGTGCTGTTGCCGGGTTATCAATGGGTGGGGGAGGCACCTTTATGTATGCGCTGCACCATCCGGAATTGTTTTCTTCCGCTTGTCCGCTTAGTGCTTATATTGGTCCTCTTTCTTTACAGGAAGCAACTGCACGTATTAAAAAAGATAATCCTGACGTGGCTGATTCAGCTATCCAAAACTATTATAACAACCATAATGCACTTTCGCTGCTTGAAAAATTAAATACGCCGGAACAGAAAAAGGCAATCCGTTGGTATATTGATTGTGGTGATGATGATTTTCTGTACGAAGGAAACAGCCTAGTTCACATTGCAATGCGTAAAAAAGAAATTCCGCATGAATTCCGTGTGAGGGATGGGGCTCATAACTGGACGTACTGGAGAACTGCTTTGCCTACAGTTCTTGAATTTGTTTCGCAGGGCTTTCATCAGTATTAAAAAGAAGAGGCGGAATGATCCGCCTCTTCTTTTTTGTATCATATTTGATTAAAATTAATCAGTAATAGTTAATTCATAACTGGAAGAAAGGAATACTTTTTTCCGTACTCCATCATTTGCTGATAAAATGAAGCAGGATACGTTACTTTTACATCAATAATTTCATTACCCTTCATAATTGGAACTAATTTCGGCTGTATAAATCCTTTATAGGGTTTAATGTCCAGTTTAGAATACCTATCCAATACCTCTTTCAATAAATCCTGATCAACTTTTACTCCGTAAGTTTCAATCAGATTTTTTCCTGCATTGTAATCACCTTCCGATTTTATTCGTTGTATTTCGCGAAGCAGCTGTCCGAACAGGTCACGAAGTTTATTGTAATCATTGATCTTCGTATAGGTTTTGCCGTTCACCTTAATCATCTCGATCACATTATCTTTTTTCCCCATTTCGTAAACCCATTTAGCATTCAGCTGACGGTTCCTCATGTGTGCTTCTTCCAGGTTGTTTCCTAATTTTATGCGTGTTAACTGGGTGATAAGCCCGTTCATGATATAATTGTCATAGCCTGCTTTTCCAACTTCTAAAGACGGCATAACTCCCAATTCAATAAGTTTGGGGTCCATTATGTAATATAAACCAACTAAATCGGCCCGGGCCTCTTCCAGTGCAGAAGCATAATTTTTAAGTGTTTTATCGGTAGTTTGAACGCCGGGATTAATTTGGCCAGAAGCATGACCGATACATTCGTGCATATCAGTATGGAGGTCGGATGCTAAGGCGCCGTATTTTCTGATCCTGTTTTTAATAGTATCGTTCAAGGCAAATTCGTCTAAAGCACCGCTTTTACTGCCTGATAGATTGTAGGCATGGATAATATTACCTAACGAAACTGACTTGGATCCATGTTCCTTGCGGATCCAATCGGCATTTGGCAAATTGATTCCGATAGGAGTAGAGGGTGCTGCATCGCCCGATTCCATAATAACAGTAATAGATTTGGCAGTAATTCCCTTTACTTTTTTCTTTTTATGTTCAGGCATTAAGGGAGAATGATCTTCAAACCATTGTGCCTGGTCTGCAATCGCTTTTATTCTTTTAGTTGCTTCCATGTCCTTTAAAGAAACAACACTTTCAAAACTACCTTTTTTTCCTATTGCGTCGTTATAAACTTCAATAAAGCCATTTACCACATCTATTCTTGATGCAGTATCAGCAACCCAGGCAATACTGTATGCATCAAAATCTTTTAAATCTCCGCTACGGTAATATTTTACAAGTTTCTGTAATGCATCTTTCTGCTGGTTGTTTTCGGCAACAGGTATCGCTTTTTCCAGCCAGTAAACAATCTTTTCAATTGCATTGCTGTACATTCCTCCCACTTTCCAGGTTTTTTCAACAATCTTTCCGTCTTTTTTTATCACCTTGCTGTTTAATCCCCAGGATGGAGCATCGCCTTTTGTGTCGAATTTAGAATAAAAGTCTTCAACCTCTTTTTGAGTTACTTCTTCATAGAAATTATTTGAGGAGGCAACAATGTTGTCAATATTTGGTGAAAGATCAACTAATTTTGGTTGAAATTTGGGGTCGAAAATAACCGGTTTTAACCTCTCTGCAAGTGCGGATACATTTTCACCTTTATTTAAAGGGAATTTGTTGGCGTCTGAATTTTTAATTAGCTGCGTAAAATACTGGAAAGAGAATTGGGGGATTAACTTGTCGTTTCCATAGTGATGATGGATGCCGTTACTAAACCACACCTGGCCTGCATACGATTTAAATTTATCCCAATCTGCAGATTTTCGGTCGCCTTTATAAGTGCCGTAAATAGTTTCGATGGTTTTTCTGACAAGGAGATTGTATTTTCCTTTCTGATCGTAAATTATATCCCGGCCGGCTAAAGCAGCTTCCGACAAATAATAAGCTAACTTTTTTTGTTGTAAACTAAGCTCATCAAAGCCCGGTACTCGGTAACGGAGTAGCTGAAGATCGGCAAAAGATTCTGCAGCTACATCAAAGGTTGAATCAGCAGGATTCAAAACAGGTTCTGCTGCCTGTGTTTTTAGGAAAACAGTACCGGCAAACGCGATAACTAAAGTTGATACGAATTTAATCTTCATACATTTAAATGATTTTACTTTTTCTTATGAGCCAAGAAGTACTATTCTCATAAGATTTAAAGACATAACAAAGGTATGAAAGTTTAAAATAACAATAGAAGGCTAGGTATAGTTAGTCTTGCGGGCCGGAAGAATCTTCATCTTCTTTTCTTTTTTCATCCGCTGGTTCACTGGCAATTTTCCGGTCTGTTTCTGCATCCGGCTTCAATCCTTCCAACTGATCTTCCTGCTGCGCTCCTTTTATAATGTTTTCATTTTCCTCGTTCCGTGGTTCCGAATTTTGCTCTGAGGGTTTATTATTTGGCTTAACCCATTGATTTCCTTTAATATCTGTCATGTTGTTGGATTTATAGCTATAACAAGTAATATTGCAGCTTGTTCGTTTTTATCTTGATAAGTAGGATTGCATTACCTTGTCGTATGACTCGGCGCAGAAATAAGTGAAGGGTTCTTCTTCCAAATGAGAGGCTTCCAGCAATATTTTTGTTCCGTTTTCATACGGTTCAATTGAAATCACCCGATTTCGTTCTAATGTAATAAGTTCGTCATCTATCAGTACACTAAAAAAATTTGATGCCATAAGTTTATATAATGTTTCATTTCTACAAATCAGGGCTATAGTTTGTGTTATACTTTTACATATTTTACAAAAAGAATATAAAGGCGTGTGGTAGGAATATGCAGAGAATTCAAGTCTTACATAATTTTTATATTGCTTATAAAAAAAGGCCATAATTTAGCGCTAAATGACCGAAGTGAAAATCCAACCTGAACTATATATTGTAGGAGCAGGTCCCGGCGACCCTGAATTAATTACTCTTAAAGGATATAAAGTTCTGCAAAATACGCCTGTTGTCCTTTATGATAATCTTGCTAATAAAGAGTTGCTTAACCTTACTTCCGAAGATTGTGAGAAAATATATGTAGGTAAGCAACCCTATGGCAACTATACATCGCAGGAAAGAATACATGAACTGATTAAGGAAAAGGCATTCGAGAGAGGAATGGTAGTGCGTTTAAAGGGTGGAGATCCGTTTATTTTTGGACGGGGATATGAAGAAATCCTTTTTGCAAGAGAAAATGGTATTAATACATTTTTTATTCCTGGAATTACCAGTATGCAGGCTTCAGGTTATGAAGATATCCCTTTAACTCATCGTACTTTAAGCGAAAGTTTCTGGGTTGTAACCGGAACTAAAAAGGATGGTGCTTTATCTACAGACCTTAAACTGGCACTTGACAGCAAAGCTACCGTAGTTGTATATATGGGAATGAAGAAATTAGCTGAGATTGCTGCCATTTATGAAGAAGCAGGAAAGGGAGAAACTCCTGCCGCTATTATTCAGCATGCAACTTTGCCTCTGCAAAAATCAGTTCGTGGAAAAATAAGCGATCTGCCTCAATTGGCGCTTGAACAAAAATTTACGCATCCTGCCATAATTATTATCGGCGCAGTAACAGCTTTAAAAGCGTAAATGTTGAATGAGAAAGTTGGCATTAACGCAGGCAGGAGTTTAAACCCTGTCTGCGTTGGCAATATATTCTTATTTATTTTACAGTAAAATTAATCTGAGAATTTCCCCACATTAAGCTTACAACTCCCGTTTTAGAAATGGTAAAAGTCATCTTCTCGGTAAATGAAGGAGCTTTTGTTGGTTTAACGGTAAAACGAAGAGCGTCTTCAGATTCGTTATAAACAGTTCCCCATTGTTTCCAGGCTTTATTTAAAATAACAACCCATGAGTTTTCTCCAGGGATAGTGTACAGACTATATTTGCCTGCTTTTAAGGCTTTTCCATTAAGGCTTGCATCTTTACTGATTTCAAATACTGTAGCTTCATTAGCGCCGGTTCGCCATACTTTTCCGTAAGGCGCAATGTCTTTTCCAACAGTTCTCCCTTTTACTGAGGGCTGGCTGTAATCAATAGTAACTACCAAACCGGAAGAAAGGGTTTGAGAAACTTTTGCAGGAGGGCTGGGACGTTTACTTTTATCGTTTTGATCCTGCGCATAAATGTTCACCTGGAAAACAAAAGCAGACAGTAAAAGAAGTAAGAATAATTTTTTCATGGCTTAAAGATCTTAGGTTAATTAAAATTTGATTTCTGAACAATTAAGGAAGTTAAAGTGTTTGGATGATTTAAGTTACATAAATTTAAACCTTATCGTAGAATAAAATGAAAAAAATACTTATACTATTCCTCCTTTCCGCCTTTTTAATAAATGGTTGTACCACAAAAAAGAATTCAGAAGACAATACTATTGATGTTTCGGGCCTTCAATCGTTAATTAAGAAAAAAGATTACACGTTGGTTTATTTCTGGACTACCTGGTGCGGCCCCTGCCGTAAAACCCTGTCGCAAACACTGCCAGAGTTTGAAAAGACGATTAACCCGGCTACCACTCAGCTTGTTGTTGTTGCTGTAAGTAAAGACGATGAAAAAATAAACAAGGTACTTGGTAAATCTTCGCTTTCTGCTGATAAATATAAATTAGCCTTTAGTGGCCCGGACGTTTATCTGGCACATAAGGTTGTTCTTAAACAGACATTAGAAGACCTTTTTCCTAATGATAAAGTTTGGAGAAATGGTGTTCCTGTGTTTGTTCTGGTAAATAAGGATATGAAGGTTTTAGATCCTAAATTATCTACCAAACTTGCCGAACTAAAAGATAAAATAAAAACAGAAATTCCATAAACCTCCAGAAGCAGCATGTAACAAATGCGTAATTTTAAGGTCTATTGTTAAAATAAATTTTAGCGCTTATGTTAAGAAATCATGAAATCGATTATTGTATTTATGGAGAAGAAATGCAATATGTTGAAGTGGAGTTAGATCCCCAGGAAACTGCAGTAGCAGAAGCCGGAGCCTTTATGATGATGGAAGAAGGCATACAAATGCAAACTATTTTCGGGGACGGAAGCCAGCAGAACTCAGGATTTTTAGGAAAGCTTTTTAGTGCAGGAAAAAGGCTGCTAACCGGCGAAAGCCTGTTTATGACAGCATTTACAAATATTGGAAACGGAAAAAAGAAAGTTTCATTTGCTTCTCCTTATCCAGGCAAGATCATTCCGCTTGATTTATTAAAGTTAGGAGGCGGCATTATTTGTCAGAAAGATGCTTTTTTATGTGCCGCTAAAGGGGTTAGTATCGGAATTGAATTTCAGAGAAGATTAGGAACAGGTTTGTTTGGTGGCGAAGGCTTTATTATGGAAAAGCTTGAAGGAGATGGGATGGCTTTTGTGCATGCCGGCGGACATGTATTTGAAAGGGAACTGCAGCCTGGAGAACTTCTGAAAATTGACACCGGTTGTATTGTGGCTTTTACCCCCGGAGTTTCTTACGATATTCAGTTTGTAGGAGGAATAAAAAACACTTTGTTTGGTGGAGAAGGAGTTTTCTTTGCTACGTTAAGAGGACCCGGAAAAGTGTGGATACAAACACTACCTATCAGCAGGCTGGCTGGCAGAATATTGCAATACGGAACAGTGAACCGTAAAGAGGAGGGAAGTATACTTGGCGGAATAGGTAATTTGCTGGATGGAGATTAAACAAGAAAAGGCGGAGTAAATCTGGACTGCCCCCAAAAGTTTGGACGAATTTAGTTATTAGATTTGTAATAATGAGCTCGATATTCCATCGGGCTCATTCCATTTAAATTCAGTTTTATTC